>JBCCMP010000347.1:0-5580 GCA_039026295.1 Pseudomonadota bacterium
AGAACAAGGGGAGGCGGTAGTCTTGCCATGCCACTAGCGCGCTGTTCCCGATGACGGCATCGCATGCGCTGTGGCAACCGGTTTCCGGCCGGTCGCCACGCCTCTGGGCGGAGCTTTCTGGAGTGAATGCATGCTCATGGCCATCGCCGCTATGACCACGTTGACCACGGACACTTGCTGCGAGCCGCTACATCCCGGATGTGCTGTCTGCTGTCAGAACACCAAGACTACCCGTAAAATGCCGCTGCCGTTGAAATCGACAGGAGGTGGCCTTGCCTAAACAGTCGTTTCTGGCGGCGGCACTTGGGCTTCTGGCGCTATTGTCGCCCGGACTGGCGGCCGATGTCCCGCAGCACACCATGCTGTCCAAGGCAGAATCCGAACCGTGGCACGGGGTCGGCAGGGTGAACATTCTGCATCGCAACCAGCGCAGCATGTGCACCGGCACCCTGCTCGCCCCGGACATCGTGCTGACGGCAGCGCATTGCCTGACGCACAAGGGCACCGGCGCAGAATTCAAACCCGGCGAGGTCCACTTTGTCGCCGGCTGGCACAAGGGATCTTTCACCGGACACAGCAGGGCCGCTGCGATATCGGTGCATCCGAACTGGACGAAGGCCGGCAAAGGAACCGCGGCGGCCCTTGGCGCGGATATCGCCCTCATCCGGTTGGCGGAACCGATCGGGCAAGGCGCGGCCACCCACTTCGATCTGGGCGATCCGCCGCTGCCGGGCGCGCCGGTCACGCTGATCAGCTATCGCCGCGACCGGGCTCACGCGCTGACCATGCAGTCTGACTGCCGCTATCGGGCGGTGATCGACCGGGTCATGACCCTGGACTGCAACGTGATCGAGGGTGCATCCGGATCCCCCGTATTCCTTATCGAAGACGGCGTGCCGCGCGTTGTCGCCGTGCTGTCCGCCAAGGACCGCGCCGGGAAGAAGGCCTATGCCACACGGGTGGATGGCGCGCTGGCAGATCTTCTCGGGACTCTGTCGAACTGACCCCAGAATCCGCGCGAAAGCCCCTTGAAAGCCGAATTCAAGCTTCCCACCTATCGTTCATCGGAGGCCAAATCTGGGTCCGATGACTGAACCCGGCCCGCCCAATTCGGGGGGCCACACATCGCTAAATCGCTCTGATGGAGGATTGCATGCGCAATTTCGACCTTACCCCCCTTTATCGTTCGACCGTTGGTTTTGACCGCCTGGCAAACATGCTGGACAAGGTCATGGCGGCCGACCTGCCTTCGCCGACCTACCCGCCCTACAACATCGAAAAGACCGGTGACGACGATTACCGGATCACGATCGCTGTCGCGGGATTTGGCGAGGATGACCTGAACATCGAGATCAAGGACGCCCAGTTGACCGTCAAGGCCGGCAAGCGCGAGACCGATGAAAAGGACGCCCCGGTCTTCCTGCACCGCGGCATTGCCGAGCGTGGCTTCGAGCGCCGTTTCCAGCTTGCTGACCATGTGCGCGTCTCTGGCGCCGCCCTGGACAACGGCCTTCTGCACGTCGATCTGGTGCGCGAAGTGCCGGAAGCGCTGAAGCCGCGGACCATTGCGATCTCTTCCCCGAAGAAGACCAAGCGCAAAACGATCGAGGCTTGATCCGGGATTGACCGCGAGCCATAACCGCCGCCCCCGGGCCCACCGCCCGGGGGCGGTTTTCGTTTGCGGTGACAACAATAACGGGGACGGACATGGCCAAATCGCTGACCGACTACAAAGCGCTGACCTTTGACTGCTACGGCACACTGATCGACTGGGAAACCGGCATCTGGGACGCCCTGCAGCCCCTTCTGGTCGCCAATGGCCGCGCGGACGTGACCCGCGACACCGCCCTTCTGGCGTTCGCCGAGGCAGAGAGCACGCAGGAAGCCGCGACCCCCGGCATGCTCTATCCCGAGATTCTGGCGAACGTGCACAGGGCGCTGGCCAAGCGGTTCGACCTGACAACATCGATTGATATGGACCGCATCTTCGGGGGGTCGGTCCCGCACTGGCCCGCCTTCGCCGACAGCGCCGATGCCCTCCGGCGGCTTCACCGGCACTACAAGCTGGTGATCCTGTCGAACGTGAACCGCGACGGGTTCGCCGCCTCGAACCGCAAACTCGGCGTTGAATTCGACGCGGTCTACACGGCGCAGGACGTGGGCTCGTACAAGCCCAACGACGACAACTTCAGCTACATGCTGGACCGGATGCAGGCGGATCACGGGCTGGGGCCGGGCGATCTTCTGCACACGGCGCAGAGCCTCTTTCACGATCATGTCCCGGCGACGCGCGCGGGTCTGTCCAAGGCCTGGATAGACCGCCAGAAACTGGCGGAGGGCGGAAGCTGGGGGGCGACTGCGGAAGTCCCGGAGCAACCTCCGATAGATTTCCGTTTCACAACCATGATGGAGCTGGCCAAAGCCGCCGACGCAGCGTTCGGCACATAGGCCCGGGCACCTCGGGTCAAGGGCTTGCCCGACCCGAAGAAACAGTGGCTGCGGTGGTTGCATCCCGCAGGCCAACGCCCTGATTCCCTGACGAAAATCCAAGCCAGATTCCCAGCACAGATGCCCGGAATGGCGCAGCGAAGAGCAGTTTTCCTGCGCTCGCGCCCCTTGCTGCGCAAGAATTGAACATTTGTTCAATTTTCGGTCTTGACCCTCGCCGCCGGTGTGGCGTTATTGACCCATGGGGCGAGAAGGGCTTTAAGGCCACCCGGCGAAAAAAGCCGTGCACTGCATAGCGAGTCGAAGAGCGGTCGAACCGAACCGCGTGGGAGGATATCGCCGTGGGCGACAACACTTGGGCGGCCGAGGGCCGTGATACGTTTCCTAAGCTTCTTGCTCTGAACGCGACCCGTTTTCGGGACACGGCTGCCTGCCGCGAAAAGATGTACGGCATCTGGAAGACCCACACCTGGGCCGAAGCGAACGAGGAAACCCGCGCCCTGGCGATGGGCCTGATGGAGCTGGGCTTCAGCAAGGGTGACAAGCTGGCCATCATCGGGTCGAACCGCCCGCCGCTTTACTGGTCCATGGTCGCCGCGCAGATGTTGGGGGGGATACCAGTTCCGGTCTACGCGGACAGCGTCGCGGAAGAGATGGTCTATGTGCTGCAGCACGCCGAAATCACGATGGCCATCGCGGAAAATCAGGAACAGGTCGACAAACTGCGCGAACTGCAGGACCGCCTGCCGACGCTGAAGCACATAATTTACCGTGATCCGCGCGGGTTGCGCGCCTATGACCACGCGATGATGACCTCGCTGAACGACGCGCAGGATCTGGGCCGCAAGAACGCGTCGAAACACGCCAGCGCGCTGGATGCGTCCATCGCCGAAGGCTCGGCCGACGATACCTGCGTCATGCTCTACACCTCGGGCACCACCGGCAACCCCAAGGGCGTGGTGCTGACCAACGGCAACCTGATCTATGCCGCCAAGGCGTCGTGCGAATTCGACGGCCTGACCGAGAAGGACGAAACACTGGCCTATCTGCCCATGGCCTGGGTCGGCGATTTCGTCTTTTCGATCGGACAAAGCTTCTGGTCCGGCTTCTGCGTGTCCTGCCCGGAAAGCCAGGAAACCATGATGCATGACCTCAAAGAGGTGGGGCCGACCTATTTCTTCGCACCGCCGCGGATCTTCGAGAACCTGCTGACCAGCGTCATGATCCGCATGGAGGACGCGCCGGGCTGGATGAACCGCATGTTCAAGCGGTACATTGATTTTGCCAAGCAGCACGGCGCCGACATTCTGGACGGCAAGTCGGTCTCGGGCGGGGCAAAGTTCAAATACTGGTTGGGCGACAAGCTGATCTACGGCCCGCTGAAAAACTCGCTGGGCCTCAGCCGCGTCCGTCTCGGCTACACGGCCGGCGAGGCGATCGGCCCGGAAATCTTCGCCTTCTATCGCTCGCTGGGCATCAACCTGAAGCAGCTCTACGGGCAGACAGAGGCAAGCGTATTCGTCACCATCCAGCCGAACGGTCAGGTGCGGGACGACACGGTCGGGGTTGCCGCCCCCGGTGTCGAGCTGAAAGTCGACGATGACGGCAAGGTCTGGTACCGGTCCCCTGGGGTCTTCCAAGAATATTATAAAGAGCCGGAAAAGACCGCCGAAACCAAGGACCCGGAGGGTTGGGTCGACACCGGCGATGCCGGGTTCGTCGAAAAAGACACCGGGCACCTGCGCATCATCGACCGGGCCAAGGATGTCGGCAAGATTGCCGATGGCAGCCTGTTCGCGCCGAAATACGTCGAGAACAAGCTGAAGTTCTATCCGAACATTCTGGAAGCCGTGCTGCACGGCGACGGCCGCGACCGCTGCACGGCGTTCATAAACATCGACATGGGCGCGGTCGGATCGTGGGCCGAACGCAACAACGTCGCCTATGCCTCGTACCAAGAACTCGCCGGACACCCGGACGTCTATTCCGCCATTCAGGAACACGTCGAAGAGGTGAACGCCAGCCTGGCCCAGGACGAGATGCTGTCCGGGTGCCAGATCCACCGTTTTTTGGTGCTGCACAAGGAACTGGATGCTGACGACGGCGAAATGACCCGCACCCGGAAGGTGCGCCGGTCCACCATTGCCGAGCGTTACGCACCGCTGATCAATGCACTCTACGACGGATCGGACAGCGTTTTTGCGGAAACGGAAGTCACCTACGAGGACGGGCGGAAGGGCTCTATCTCTGCGACGCTGGAGATCCGGGACGCAAAAACCTTCGACCGCGCCGCGCAAGCGGCCTGAGGGAGACCGAGATGAACGAGATGAGCGACCCGACCAAGGGCGGCTACGTCACCGAAGACGGCCGTAAGATCGGCGGGGTCCTGATGGACATCAAGAACGTCACCCTGCGCTTTGGCGGGGTGACCGCGATCAACGATGTCGGCTTCAACATCCTGGAGGGCGAGATCCGCGCCATCATCGGCCCGAACGGGGCCGGCAAATCCTCGATGCTGAACGTGATCAACGGGTTCTACCACCCGCAGGAGGGCGAGATCTGGTTCAAGGGCCAGAAACGCCCCTCGATGCGGCCCTACGAGATTGCAGAACAGGGCGTTGCCCGAACCTTCCAGAACATCGGGCTGTTCAAGGGGATGTCCAGGCTCGACAACATCATGACCGGCGTCTTCTGAAGATGAAAACGAATTTCTTCTGGCAGATGTTCCGCTATGGCCCGGCGATCCGCGAAGAGGTCGAGCATCGCGAACGGGTCGAGGAAATCATCGACTTCCTGGAAATCCAGTCGATCCGCAAACAGCCCGTCGGCGCGCTGCCCTACGGCATGCAAAAGCGTGTGGAACTGGCGCGCGCGCTGGCGATGGAGCCCGAGCTTCTGCTGCTGGACGAGCCGATGGCCGGTATGAACGTCGAGGAAAAAGAGGACATGTCCCGCTTCATCCTCGACGTGAACGCACAGTACGGCACCACGATCGCTCTGATCGAACACGACATGGGCGTCGTCATGGATCTGGCCGACCGCGTGGTGGTTCTGGACTACGGCAAACAACTGGCCGACGACGTGCCCGAAGTGGTGCAGAAGGATCAGGCCGTAATCGACGCATATCTGGGG
>JBCCMP010000348.1:0-5575 GCA_039026295.1 Pseudomonadota bacterium
GTGAATGCCCGCCTCTATCGCGGAGCCTATGCGCGGATTCAGAGTTTTTTCGGGGGCTCGGATCTGGGTGTGAGAGGTTCTGCAACGGAGGGTGAGCGCGCACTGCTGGAGCCGTTCCTGGCTGATCTGCCGGATGGCAGCCTGGAGGCTGCATGGGTGCCGCCTGAATCCGACGGCAGCGGCCGCGATCGGCGCAATCTGCGCCGTGCCGCGCGGTTGATGGAGGCGGCAGGCTGGACGATCAAGGACGGCGTTCGGGTCAACGATGCGGGCGAGCCACTGCGTTTCGAGATCCTGGTGCAAGGCACCCGGCAAGAGACGCTTGCAAGTCTTTGGAGCGAAGCCCTGACCCGGCTGGGCATTTCGGCCGAGGTGCGTCTGGTCGACAGTGCCCAGTATCAGCTTCGGCGCACTGAGTACGACTTTGACATGATCATCTACCGTTGGGGCATGTCGCCGAGCCCCGGGATCGAGCAGCGCCGCTATTTCGCAAGCGAGGGCCGGACCGAGCCCGGCAGCCGAAACTACATGGGCATCGCCGACCCGGCGGTGGATGCAATGATACAGGCGATCACGTCAGAGACGTCGCGCGAAGAGTTTCGCGATTCAGTGCGCGCACTGGACCGGGTGCTGATGTCGGGGATTTACGTCATCCCGTTCGGCGTCCTGCCCGCCGACCGGCTGGTCTGGCACAAAGACATCGCCCGGCCCGAACAGGGTTCGATGTTCGGATACTGGGGCTGGTGGGCCGGTCCCGGCGTATGGTGGCATCAGGGCCCGAACTGACCCACGCTGGCGCACCAAATTCGAAGAAACGTGCGATTTATCTCAAAATGTAACAAATTATACAGAACGCCCAATCGTTTTGACGTTTCATTGCCCTCGTTGCGAACAGCTGCGATTAGGAGGAAGCAATGTACGATATTGATGAAGGTTTCTCTGAATTCACTATGAATCAAGATACGGCGGTTCTTCACGCACTTGAGCGTACGGACAAAGGTCTCTTCGATGTTGATGATTCCAGGGACGAGGACCTCACGGCACTGTTCGACCGCTGAGACGGGTTTGATAACGCGGGTTATTTCGCGCGCGTTTCTGATCAGCACCACTTTTCGGCAGGGGAGGGTATTTGCCTCCCCTGCTTTGCTTTACCGGTAAGCTGAAGTTCTACTTCCTGGCGTCGGCCGCGCCGGTTACGGGACTGCCATTTCCATTTCTGCTGGCGATGCCCTTGGCTCGTTCTTCTTTCGTGGGCGGCGTTACCAGTCCGGCAGAGATGACCAGTTTGGCCGCTTCCTCTACCGTCATGTCCAGAATGACCGTGTCGCGTCTGGGCACGAAGAGAAGGAACCCGCTGGTCGGGTTCGGCGTTGTCGGAAGGAAAACGCTGACCATCGCATCTTCACCAGCCGCGCCGGGAATTTCGCCTTTGGTGTCGGTCGAGACGAACGCGATGGCCCAGATGTCGCGGCGGGGGTATTCAACAAGGCATGCGTTCTGGAAGGATGTGTTGGACTGGTTCAGGATCGTTTCGACGATCTGTTTCAGCGCGTTGTAGATCGACCGGATGATCGGCATGCGATCGACCCAGCCCTCGGCAATACGCACCAGCTGACGTCCGAAAATGTTCTTGGTGAAATAGCCGACGATCGTGGTGAAGGTCAGGAAGATGAAGAGGCCGAAACCGGGAATATCGTACTCGATATACGTCGCCGGATTGTAGACCTCCGGCACCAGAGGGACCACGCGATCGTCGACGAATTCTATGATCGTCCATGTCAGATAGATCGTGATCACGACCGGGGCGACGATGATCAGGCCCGTCAGGAAGTTGTTCCGCGCCGCGCCCAGAAAGGTCGTCCGGCGGACCGGTCGGCCCGAAGTGTCAGACTGTTTCGTCATTCAGATCCGCCGGCCGTTGACCGGGCGCCACCTTCGCCCCATTACACACCAACATTTAGTAGCCGCGCGCCGGATCGACAATATGCAACAGTGGCTCACCCGCCAGATGTCGGTCGATCTGCTGGATGATCGCGGTCGCCCCTGTATCCGCCCGCGTGACGGCCGCGATATGCGGGGTGACCGTGACCTTGTCATTTTTCCAGTAGCCGTGATCCTGAGGCAGCGGTTCTGTTGCGAAAACGTCGAGCGTCGCATGAGCAATCTGGCCGGTCCTGAGCGCGTCAAGCAGGGCGTCATCGTCGATCAATGGTCCGCGTCCGGCATTGATGATGCGCGCGCCCCTGCGCATCTGAGCAAGTGTTTGCGCATTCAGCACGCCGATGGTTTCAGGTGTCTGGGGCAGGATCACGACCAGGATCTCTGACTGTTCCAGAACCCGCTGAAGCCCATCCTGCCCATGGAAGCAGTCGACGCCGGGGATGTCTTTCGGAGACCGGGACCAGCCACGGACGTTGAACCGGAGATTAACCAGCGCCTCTGCTGTCGCCTGTCCCAATGCACCGAGACCGAGAATCCCGACGGTGCGGTTTCGCGCCAGCGGCGGCGCGATCTTCTGCCATCTGCCCGCCGCGCTGTCAGCGATGAAGCGGTCGATCTCGATGTGATAGCGCATCACATGGCCGGTGAAATATTCGACCATGCCTTCGGTCAGGCCGGGTTCGACCATGCGGCAAAAGGGAACATGTTCGGGCCAGGCGACATGGCCAAGCACCGCCTCGAGCCCTGCCCAGGTGTTGAAGATCGCCTTCAGATTTCCGTATGCCGCGAAATCGGTTAGACCGCTGTCGACGTTGTAGATCAGATAGTCGATCTGCTCCGCCGGAGTGCCCGGGGCGGCGAGGCGCAGGTCACGGTCGCCGATCGCCCGGGCGGTGGCCTCTGCCCATTCGGCACTCTCGTGGTCTTCGACGCGGATTTCGATCAGTCGGGTCATAGGATCTTCCGTGTCGGATTTGGGCGCGGTGCGGAGTTAAATACGGTGGAGTTACTTGCGGTGGACATGTGCGCTTTGCACAAGGCCGAACGCGAGCAGCAAAACCAGCATGGCCGATCCGCCGTAGCTGACGAGTGGAAGCGGTACACCCACGACCGGGATCAGTCCCATGACCATCGCCATGTTCGCGGCCCAGAAACAGAAGAACGTCGTGCTGAGCCCGCCGATGAGAAGCGATCCGAACCGGTCACGGTTCATCGCCATCGACGCGAAACAGAACATCAGCACGAGGACATATAGCGCAAGCAGGGAGAGGGAGCCAACGAAGCCGAACTCTTCGGACAGTGTTGTGAAGATGAAATCGGTGTGCTTTTCCGGCAGGAAGTTCAGACGGCTCTGCGTGCCCTGCATGAAGCCGCGGCCCGAGATCCCGCCCGAGCCCATGGCGATCTTGGACTGGGTGATGTGATAGCCCGCGCCGAGGGGGTCGGACTCGGGGTTCACAAAGGTTTCGATCCGCCGGTACTGGTAGTCCTTCAGGATCTGCCATTCCGTGCCCTTGGAGGCCAGGACTGCATAGATTGTAGATCCGGCGAGGGCGATAGCCGTGCCGAAGTACCACCAACTGACACCGGCGAGGAACATCACGACCGCGCCGCCGATGCCCAGTAAAAGCGCCGTTCCAAGATCGGGCTGCTTCAGAACCAGTAGCATCGGCACAGCGATCATGATCAGGGGTGGCACAAGCCAGACTGGGTGGCTGACCCGGTCGCGATCGAGGATCGAGTAATAGCGGGCCAGCGCCATCACGAGGCCGATCTTCATCAGCTCGGATGGTTGCAATTGAAGGGGGCCGAGGTCCAACCACCGTTGCGCCCCCATGCCGGTGGTGCCGATGAACTCGACCGCCACCAACAGGCCGAGGCCGCCGATATAGGCCAGCGGGGAAAACCATCGCCATACCTTGATGTCGATCAGGGCGATGATCAGCATGATCGCAACGCCCACGCCGAAGCGGGCGACCTGACGCCCTGCCCAGGGGTCAAGATCGCCGCCCGCGACCGAGTAGAGCATCAGGAATCCGCAGAGAGCGATCGCGCCGACCAGAAGGATCAGCGCCCAGTTCAATCGCAGGATTTTCTGGACGAGGCTGAGACTGCGCCTGCTGCTGCCGCCGAACGCCAGCGTGCTCATGTGCTGCGCTTACCTTGCAGACGCGTCATGCCCGATCCTTGTCCGGGACGACGCCTGCGTCCTGCTCGGGTCCGGATGGCCCGCTGTCGATCAGTTCGCGGGCTTTGAGCAGCACATCCTTGGCAATCGGCGCTGCGGCCTTTGAGCCGCCGCCCCCGTGTTCGACGACGACAGCTATGGCAAACCTGGGCGCTTCATAAGGCGCATAGCCGACAAACAGCGCATGATCCCGCCGGTCCCACGGCAGGTCTTCGTTGCGGGTCACGCCGCGCGCGCGTTCGGCCTTGGTGATGTTGCGCACCTGGCTGGTTCCGGTCTTGCCCGCCATCCGGAAGTCTTTTTCCTTGATCTGCGAGCCCTTGGCCGTGCCGCGACGGGAATTCACGACATCGAACATTCCGCGTTGGATCAGGCGGATATTTTCGGCACTTATGCCCAGATCTTCAGGCGGGACGACAGGAACCGGACGGCCGTTTCGGGCGCGGACCAGGCGCGGTTTCACATTCTTGCCGACGGCAAGGCGCGATGTCATCACGGCAAGCTGGGCCGGTGTGGACAGAACGAAACCCTGACCAATGCTGGAATTGAGCGTGTCGCCGACCAGCCATTCGGGCTCATCCTCGCGGTTTTTACGCTTCCAGTCTTTCGTCGGGATCAGACCCGAGCGCATCGCAGAGACCGGAATGTCGAGATCGACACCCAGCCCGAGCTTGCGGGCCATCTCTCCGATCTTTTCGATCCCGACCATGCGGGCCACTTCGTAGTAGTAGACGTCGCAAGACTGCTCCAGCGACTTGCGCAGGTCCACCCAGCCATGGCCAGAGCGGCGCCAGCAGTGGAATTTGCGGTTCCCAAGCTGCAGATGACCCGGGCAGAAGAATGTCTTTCCCGGGCCGACGATCCCCGCTTCGAGCGCGGCCAGCGCGACGACCATTTTGAAGGTTGAGCCCGGCGGATACATTCCAGACGCCCACTTATTATGAAGTGGGCGATGATCATTGTCACGCAAGGCATTGTATTCGTTGTGACTTATGCCCAGAACAAACGGGTTCGGATCGAAGGTCGGGTTGGAGGCAACGGCCAGCAGATCGCCATTGTTCGGATCCATGACCACGACCGCCGCGCTTTCATCGCCCAGCCGTTCCAGGCTGTACTTTTGCAGGCCGAGGTTCAGCGTCAGGTGCAGATCTTCACCGGCCACGCCTTCGGAGCGGTCGAGTTCCTGGATCACGCGCCCGCGGGCATTTACCTCGACCCGCCGAATGCCGGCACGGCCCCGCAGGTCCGGTTCGATCGCCTTCTCTATCCCCGTTTTGCCGATCTGGAACTCGGGCGATTTGAGGATCGGGTCGATGTCCCGGCCAGACCCTTCAATTTCGTCCAGATCCGTCTGGCTGACGCGACCAACATAACCGATGACATGGGCGGTATCCCTGCCATGGGGGTAGTGGCGCGACAGGCCGATTTCGGGTTTGATGCCGGGCA
>JBCCMP010000349.1:0-5564 GCA_039026295.1 Pseudomonadota bacterium
ATCTGGCTGGATACCCGATCACCGGTTGTCCACTACGGCGTCAAGGCATTCCCCGGCCGCTTTGCCGAGGCGGTAACCGACGACTTCCCGGATCTCGCCACCTGACCTGCCGCGCCCGCTGCTCCTCCCGTTGCCCCATGGGGCCCGGCGCGCTAGAGCACGTACAGACCGGTGCGACCGGGGCCTCCGCCGCGACGGCACGGCCAGGAAGAACCCGATGGACAAACCAGGGGCAAACGAGGGAGCAGTTATGATCATGTATTCCCGCGAGCTAACGGTCGCCTGGGGCGAAAGCGATCCGTTCGGGCTCGTCTACTATCCGATGATGTTCACCTGGTTCAACGAGGCGGAACATGAACTCCTCCGCGGCATGGGCTTCGGCACAAAAGAGTTGATCAAGAACCATCGCACCGCCTTCGTCATGGGCGATGTGCACTTCCGCTTCATCGGTCCCGCCGCCTATGGCGACCGGGTGCGCACCACGATCAAGCTGGTCAAGATCGGCGGCAGCACGCTGCACTGGGACTGCAAGGCGGTGCAGGCCGCCGACGGCTCCGCGATCACCGAAGGGCGTGCCATCCGCATCTACGCCCAGATCCAGGAAGACGGCAGCCTGAAGGCGCTGGACATCCCCGACTTCATTCGCAAGGCCCTCGCGGAACCCGAGGGGCTGATTTCCCTGCCGGAAGAAAGCTGAGAACCGCCCCATGAAGAGGCAGTCATGAAGATCTGGTATCAATCCTATGTCGACTACGAGAACGGCGCCAAGTACTGGGACGCCCTCGGCGCGCATCTCGACACCGTGAAGGATCCGGGCACCACCATCGACATCCGCGGGATCACCCCCTTCGACAGCTACGCCCACCCCGTCGTCGAATGGCGCTGCGCGCGCGAGATGATGGTCAACGCGGTACAGGCCGAACGCGAAGGCTATGACGCTTTCATCGTCGGCCACTTCCAGGATTCCGGCCTCTACGAAGTCCGCTCGATGGTCGACATCCCCGTGATCGCGCTGGGCGAGGCCTCGATGCTCTATGCCTGCCAGCTTGGCCAGCACATCGGCCTTGTCACCCTGAACCAACGCTTCGTCGCCGGGCACCGCCACCAGGTGAAGAAGTACGGGCTGGAGCACCGCGTCACCGGCATCCACGGCATGGTGTTCGAACCCGGCCAGTTGATGGACGCCATCGGCGACGCGGAAAAACTCGCCGCCGCCCGGGACATCTTCGAAGCGCAGGGTCTGCCGCTGGTCGAGGGTGGCTGCGATATCCTGATCCCGGCAGGCGGCATCCCGATGCTCGCCTTCTCCGGCATCCCCGATCACCGCGTGGCGAGCGCCCCGGTGATCAACGGCATCCCCATCGTCGTCAAAATGGCCGAAATGGCGGTGAACCTGCGCAGCCTGACCGGTTTGTCAGTGTCCCGCACGTCGGACTACGTCAAAGCGCCGGACCACGTGATCGAAGAGTTTCTGAGCCATCCGAAGGGATTGTGACGGCTGACGCTGGCGCTGCGAGAAGTAAACACAACGCAACAGAGGGCAGAGCCCGACCGCGGGCGGGCGCGCAAACACTTGTGGTCTGCACTTTATGGCAACGCCCACTCCTCGCTGAAGCGACGGCTCAACGTCAACGAAGAGCCCGCCCGGGGGGCGGTCGGGCTCTGCCCGGCGGCACTGCGTGCCTTGATTCCGGGCTGGACGCAGAAAGACGAAATGTATGCAAGGGTCTGTGAAAGCCTGCGAAAGCATTTCGCCCCCAAACCACCCCCAAAACTTGGCCCCACCCCACCGATAGCCTAAATGGATAGTCAACGGGGAAGCGTTCGCGTCGCGTACAGTCGGGAGAAGGGGCCCACATGGCGATTTCAGCCGCCGCATGACAGCATTTCGCCCAGCTTCCGGTCGGCGCGGCGACAGAGGCATCGGGTGCCGCCCTGATCCCCGGCATGGGCGAGGCTGCGACCAGTGCCGTGTCGGGTGCACTGTCGTTCGTCTTTGGCGGGCGGGAAGATCAGGCCCAGCAACTCATTAAGAAACTCAGCGCCGACATCGGCCAGAACTGGCAGGCATGGTCCGCCACCTCCAGCCACATGACCCCGCAGAAACTCGCTTCGGTCCAGGCCAGCTTCAACGACGTGGTGCCACTGCTCTGGCTGACCCCGCGCGAAATTGCCGAGCGGATCGAGAACACGGACGAGATTGCCGACCTGCTGCTGAACCGCGCGGCTGAACTGGCGGCCTCCTTCAAGACCGGACTGGGCGGAGAGAATGACGCCGCGCGCGAGTTTCTCCGGACCATCATCTCGCAGGCCTACCAGCACCTCTGCCGCGATCCCGGCTTCTTTCAGTTGCTCAACCCCTGGGTGCAGACCCTTCAGGTCGAACACCAAAGGCGGCAGGCCGATGCGACACGGCAGATGGCCGACAAACAGGACCAGGCGGCAGACAAGCTGGACCAGGTGCTTTCGCTGCTCCGCGAACAGCACGGCAGCGAAGTTGCGCGTTTGAACGACCAGATTGACCAGATCACAGCCCGCCACGCAGAAGACCGTGACGCAACGGCCAACCTGCTGGGGCTGCTGCTGGACCGGGAAATCACGCCGGACCGATGGGTTCAAGAAGTCGAACGCGCGGAGGCCGAGGTCCGCCGCCTGCTGGACCAACAGTACACGCTGCCCAACGAGGCAAGCGAGGCTGAGCGCGACCTGATCGGCCGGGCCCGTGCGGCACTGGAACGGTTCGACTTTGAAACTGCCGAGGCCTTGCGTCGAGAAATTCGTGAGATCGGCCGCCGCCGCCGCCGCGACGCGCAGAAAATGATGGCCGCACAGGACGCCGCCGAAACGGCGGAGATTGCCGCAACGGTCTCTGCCGCGTTGGATTATCCAAGGGCGGCCGAACTTTATCGCGAAGCAGCCGGAACCTCCAATCTGTCCCGACAGATGATCTGGCACTATCTCGACCGTGCCTGCACGATGCTTGAAAAGCAGGGCGTCGAGTACGGCGACAACGCCGCGCTGGATCGGGCGATCGACTGGTACCGCACGCAGGTTCTGCCGATCGCCCCGGGCTTATCAGAGCGGGCGATCTCGCTTTTGGGGCTGGGAAACGTCCTGAGGAATCGGGGCGAACGGCAGCAGTATGACGAGAACCTTCTGGCGGCAGAAAAGGCCTATCGTGACTGTGCAGAACTCTACGCGGCAGGGGACGATCTGATGGCAGCCGCCAACGCCATGATCGGTGTCGGCAACGCGCTCCAAACCCTCGGCGAACGCGAAACCGGAACCGCGCGGCTGGAACAGGCCGTCGAAGCCTACACACAGGCCCTGCTGGAACGCACGCGAGACCGCGTGCCGCTGCAATGGGCCATGACCCAGAACAATCTCGGCAACGCGCTCAGGGCCCTCGGCGAACGCGAAACCGGAACCGCCCGGCTGGAAGAAGCCATCGAGGCTTACACACAGGCGCTGCTAGAACACACGCGCGACCGCATGCCGCTGGAGTGGGCCGCGATCCAAAATAATCGCGGCACCGCTCTCCAAAACCTCGGCCATCGAGAAACCGGAACCACACGGCTGGAACAGGCCGTCGAGGCTTACACTCAGGCCCTGCTGGGACGCACGCGTGACCGTGTGCCGTTGGACTGGGCGGCGACACAAAACAATCTCGGCAACGCGCTCCGGAATCTTGGCGAACGCGAAACGGGCGTCGAGCGGCTGGAACAGGCGGTCGAAGCCTTCACGAAGGCCCTGCTGGAACGCACGCGCGACCGCGTGCCGCTGCAATGGGCTGCAACGCAATTCAACATCGGCCTGGTTGAAATCGCCTTCTTCGACAAAACTGGCGATGCAGCACGGCTTGACGCTGCGGAGCGGCATATCCGTGCCGCACTGGAGGTGTTCAACGCGGCCGGGGCGAGCCAGTACATCGGCATGGCGGAGAGCATCCTGAACGACATCAAAACGCGCCGCTCGACCTGACACCCCCCGAACCCCATAACTGACACGCGCACCGACAGGTGCGTCCCGCCGATCTACCGCGAGAGGCCTTCCCCTCATTCGCGTCAGGGGATAACCCTCTGCCATGAATTTCGCGCGACTGACCAGTCTCCTCGCGACGCTCGCTCTTTTCCTCCTCGGCCTCGCATTCGTGGCCGTAGCGGTGGTGATGCTGTCCGGCGTTTATCAGGGCGCGGGCTTTCCGGTCGATTTCTCCGCCTTCTGGGCCGAAGGCCAACTGGTCTGGCAGGGCCGCGGGGTCGAAGGCTTTGACAAGACCACCCTGAACGACACGATCGCGCTCGACCCCGACTACCTGCAGACGCAGTACCTCTGGCTCTATCCCCCGACCTGGGCGGCGGCGGTGGCGCCACTGGGCCTGTTGCCGTTCTGGATGGCCTGGCCGCTTTTCTCCGGCTTCTGCCTCTGGGCGTTTTTGCGGGTGCTGAACGGCCCCGCCGCCGCGCTGCCGGGCGGCGCGAACCTGTTGCTGGCCGCCCCTGTCGCGGTGATGGGCACGCTGAACGGCAACAACGGTCTGCTGTCGGCTGCCGTTCTGGTGCTTGCCCTTGGCGCGCTGGATGCCGGGCGCTCGGTCCGCGGCGGGCTTCTGATCGCCGCATTGACCATGAAGCCGACGCTGGGTCTTCTGATCCCCTTCGCCATGGCCGCCGCGGGCTGGTGGCGGGGCATTCTGATGGCCAGCATCGGCGCGATTGCCCTGGCACTGGCCGCCCTCGCCCTTCTCGGCCCGGCGATGTGGCTCGCCTGGTTCGAGGTGCTCGGCAGCTCTGCACAGTTGATCGACGGCGGGGGCGTCAAAACCCACGTCATGGTCTCGTGGTACGGCTTTGCCCGCTCGACCGGGGCGGACCATGTCTCCGCCCTCGTCCTGCAGGGGGCCATAACCCTCGCCCTGATCGGGCTTGTGATCTGGCTCTTCAGGGGCAACCGGCCGACATATCTGCGCAACGCGGTCTTCCTGATGGCGGTGCCGCTTGCGACCCCCTACGCCCACTATTACGAGATGGCATTGACGCTAGCCGGGCTGGTCTTCTGGGTCGCCAGTGGCGCCGGAAAACACTGGATAGACCGGATCTTGCTCGCAGGAACATGGCTGGTGCCCATATTCGGCGTGATCACCCGCGACCCCCCGCTGGTTGCCCTGATCGCTCCACCGCTCAGCACCCTCACATTGCTGGTCGCGCTCAGGACCGGAAAGTGGGCCTGACCCCCCGCGCCATCCTGATTGCCGGTCCCACCGGCTCCGGCAAGTCCGCGCTGGCGCTCGCGCTCGCAAGGGCCCATGGCGGGCAAATTATCAATGCCGACAGCCAGCAGATCTTCCGCGACTGGCGCATCCTGACGGCGCGCCCGACGCCCGCGGACGAGGCGAGCGTTCCGCACGCGCTTTACGGCCATGTCGCCCTGACCCAGGAGTATTCCGCCGGCCACTGGCTGCGCGAGGTCGAGGGGCTGCTGAACAGCCCTCTGCCGAACGCCCCTCTCCCCGTCATCACCGGCGGCACCGGCCTCTATTTCAAGGCGCTGACCGAAGGGCTGGC
>JBCCMP010000350.1:0-5520 GCA_039026295.1 Pseudomonadota bacterium
ATATCCTGACCGAAATCGCCGCCATCGAGCGCGATGAGCTTGCCCCGTATCTTGCGATACTGAACAAACTCGCCCCTCCCATCGAGGTTCTCGATGAGTTCGTGCCGGCTTATACAAGGCATCTATCCGCACCGGAGACCGTTATCCTTGGGTTGGAAATAACAGGCGAGGCCATACGCCAGCAGACCATCGCAAATCTCTTCACCGATAGCCGGAACACCTTGATCAAAGCCATGGCAGATCTTCTTGAGCGGGGTGTGAAGGACGGCAGTTTCAACGACATGCCAAATACGGTCGAGACGGCCTATCTCATTCTGCAGGTCATGGAAGGTACCGCTTTCAGGCATGGGATCGAGCGTGTTTCGATTGAAAAACTAACTCACAACCAACTGTCTTTCATACACTCGGCCGTAGTGGCGAGGTGATCTGAGCCACCTGAAGGCGGTTGTTGTCAGGCGCAAGGCACGGCCCCTAGGCTCGGGCCAGCGTATATTTCCATTCGTCGTCATGAGCACAGCGGTCAGGAATGCTTTTCAACACTAAAGACACTGAACCGCGATGCTGCCACTTTGCGTGCTACGCGAGAGCCTTTCGCAAATGGTAAGACCTCGGTCGGGTCACGCTCTCGAAGCCCAGACGCGAAAGTGTCGCGCCACGCCCCGACAATTTGCATCCCGTCCAGCACAAGGCCGGGTCGAGGTAATCGGCCCTGTTGAGAAAAACGGTGCCTGTTTCAATTCGCCGTCCTAGTGCAAGGGCGCGGTCGGCGTCGCCTGTCCAGAGCGACGCAGTGAGGCCGAAGGGGCTGTCGTTCATCAACTCCAGAGCGTGGTCGTCGTCATCGACAGGCATGATCCCCACGATGGGTCCGAAACTTTCCTCTCGCATCACATCCATGTCGTGGTTCACATCGACGAGGACCTGCGGGGCGACATAGGCGCCCCCATCGTCGGCGGGGAATTTCGCAGGATCCACAAGCGCGCGTGCTCCGGCGGCCTTGGCGTCATCGACATGACGGCGGACCACGTCGGCGAAGCGGACCGCCGCCATCGGCCCCAGCGTTGTCTCCGGGTCGAAGGGGTTGCCGAGGCGCAATTCTTCCACCCAGGCGACGGCGGCATCGACGAAGGCGCTATAAAGGCTGCGATGGACATAGATCCGCTCGATCCCGCAGCAGCACTGGCCTGAATTGAACGTGGCCCCGTCCATGACACCAGCGACAGCGGCATCGAGATCGGCGTTTTCCACAACGTAAGCAGGGTCCTTGCCGCCCAATTCCAGACTGACAGCCGCCAGACTGCCGCCGGCAGCGCGCTCTACCGCCCGCCCCCCCGCGACAGAGCCAGTGAAGCCGATCGCATCAAACGCCCGGTCCGCGATCAGGGTCTCTGCGACGGTGTGCTCAACCATGATGTTCTGGAACACGTCTTCGGGCGCGCCTGCCGCATGTAGCGCCTCGGCCAGCCGTTCCCCGGTCAGCATCGTTTGCTCGGAATGTTTGAGAATGACCGAATTGCCCGCAATCAGCGCAGGGAAGACACCGTTGATCGCGACAAGGTAGGGATAATTCCAAGGCGCGATAACAAACACAACGCCGGTCGGCTCGCGTTCAATCCGCCGGGTGAAGGCATCGCTGTCCTCGATCTCGATTGCGGCCAGCGCGTCGGCGGCATTCTCCGTCATCCATGTGGCGCGTTCGGTGATGCCCCCGATTTCCCCGCCGAAGCGGGTGGGTCGACCCATCTGCCATGCAAGTTCCTCGACCAGCGTGTCGTTCATCTTTCGCAGGTACTCCACGGCCCCGGTGATAACGGCAGTTCGTTCCGCTAATGGACGCGCTGCCCAAGCCGGTTGCGCTGCGCGTGCGCGGGCCGCAGCGTCTTGTGCGGTTTTCAACGGCATCGCTTCGCGTTCCGCATAAACGGAGCCGTCAACAGGAGACACGATCCGGAATGTCATGGTTCAGGCCCTTTCAAATCCGCGCATCACGTCCCAATCGGTCACGGCACGATCCAGTGTTTCGATTTCCCAACGTGCCGCATGCACGTAATGGTCAATCACCTCGTCGCCCATGGCCGCGCGCAACATGGCAGAGTTGTCCAGTGCCTCGGCAGCCTCTCGCAAGGTGCGTGGAATGTGCCGGGCTTCCTCAGCCTGATAGATGTCACCTCGGAGCTCAGACTCCAGTTCAAGGCCCTTTTCAATTCCGTCGAGCCCGGCCGCGAGCTGTCCTGCCAAGGCAAGGTAGGGGTTGAGGTCGGCGCCACCGATCCGGCATTCGGCGCGCACGGCTTTCGTGCCCGGTCCGCAGACGCGAAAACCTGCGGTGCGATTGTCCGTGGACCAGACCGCGCGCGTGGGCGCAAACAGCCCTTCGGTAAAGCGTTTGTAGCTGTTGATGTAGGGGGCCAGAAAGGCTGTGCATGGTTCGGCATGGGCGAGCAGGCCTGCCAAGTATGATCTCATCGTGTCCGACATACCGTAGTCCGCGCCCTCATCGAAAAACGCAGGTGTACCATCTTTGAAAAGCGATTGATGGATGTGGGAGGACGACCCTGCTTTTCCGTCTGCATACTTGGCCATGAAGGTCACTGCGCGACCTTGAGCATGGGCAATTTCCTTGCAGGCCGTTTTCACGATCGAATGCATATCAGCCGTGTCGAGCGCGTCTGAATAGCGAATATTGATCTCTTCCTGCCCGGCCTCTGCCTCTCCTTTGGAGTTTTCGACCGGGACGCCCGCGCCGTAGAGGCCATTGCGGATCGCGCGCATGACGTCTTCTTCTTTGGATGTCAGTTGCAGCGCATAATCCGCATTATAGCGACCAAGAGTGCGCATCTCGGCATAGCGTCGGTCGTGCAGGGCGTCGAAGCTGTCCTCGAAGAGGAAAAACTCGAGTTCTGTGGCCATCATCGGCTCGAAGCCGAGCTTGCGGGCGCGTTCGATCTGGCGTTTCAGAACGGTGCGAGGCGCATGGGGCACTTCTGCGTGGGTATGATGATCCAGCACGTCGCACATGACCATCGCCGTAGCTGGCAGCCATGGCACCCTGCGCAAAGTGCTGAGGTCCGGTTTATGGGTGTAATCGCCGTAGCCTCTTTCCCAGCTGGACGCTGCAAAGCCGGGAACCGGGATCATTTCGATGTCCGTCGCCAGAAGATAGTCGCACCCATGCGTTTCTTCATACGCGCCGTCTATGAAATGCGCTGCATGGAAGCGCTTTCCCATCAAACGTCCCTGCATGTCGACGATGCAGGTCAGAACTGTGTCAATCGTGCCGTCAGACACATCCTGACGGAGTTGGTCGAAAGTCAGATTTGCGGGCATCGCGTTGTCCGAATTGGTGGGGCCGCCGCCCAATAGCAGCGGCCCGGCTTGAAATTACAGGCTTACCGATAGGGGTAGCCCGCAGCCTCCTGAGCAGCGGCGTAGCGCTTGAAGATGTCGACCACGCGGCCTGCCCGATCCGAAGAGGCGGCGATCTCATCCCAGAAGCCGGATGCATCGGACACGACGGTCGCCCATTCTTCCTGCGGGATCGATGTCAGCTCAAGCTTCTCACCTGTGGTGCGCAGAAGCGCCTCACCACCCCAGTACCAGACTGCGCGATAGTAATGCGACTGGTCGATCGTACTGCGGTAGAGCTCCTGCAGATGCGGTGGCACGGCGTTCCAGCTTTCCGTGTTGGCGAAATAGCTGCCGAACCACGCGCCCGTGACCGAGTTGGTCAATGCGTAGTTGCACACATCGGCCCAGCCCACCTCGTAGGCCTCGGTGAAGCCGCACCAGGCCACGCCGTCCAGATCGCCCGTGCGCATCGCGACTTCCACGTCGTCCCACGGCACGGTGACCGGGATCAGCCCGTATTGCGACAGGAACCGTCCGGCGGTTGGCACGCCGAAGACGCGCAGGCCCTTCATGTCGGCCAGTGACCGGATCGGCTTTTCGACCGTGAAGACGTGCAACGGGTCCCACGCGCCGGACGAGAGCCACGTCACATTGTCGACCTCGGAATAGGCCTCGTTCCAGATCTCGCCTAGACCCCAATAGGTGAACATGGACGCCACATCGAGCGAGTAACGCGTGGCGAAAGGGAAATAGCCGCCGAACACTGAGATATCGACCGGCGAGGCCATGGTTGCCTCATCCGATTGAACTGCGTCCAAAGTGCCGTTCTGTAATGCACGGAATAGTTCGGCCGTCGGAACAAGCTGGTCGGCGTAGAAAAGCTCGATTTCCATTTCGCCGTTGGCGGCGGCATTGAAGGCGTCAATCTGAGGTTTGATGACATGTGCCCCCAGTGGCGCACCTGAATAGGTCTGCAACCGCCATTTGATGGGGGCTTGTGCCTTCACAATACTGGGCGTGGCCAGAGCGCCAGCCGCCGCAGCGCCGAAACCGGCCTTCCTCATGAAGTCGCGCCGCGACGCAAGGATGCGCTCGGACGGCGATTTTGGTACGTTTTTGTCAGTCATGAAAATTCTCCGTTGTTGGAAAGGGCGGCCTCTCTCGGGCCTTCTGCTCGACCTTCACCTCACATTCAGGGTCTCCGGCAGCCAAAGCGCGATCTGGGGAAATGTCATCACCAACGCGATTGTAGCCGCCATCATAAGAACGAACGGCCAGATTGACCGATAAATATCAACCAGCGCGATCTCGGGTGGAGCCAGTGATCGCATAAGAAAGAGATTGTAACCGAAAGGGGGTGTTATATAGGCGATCTGGCAGGTCATGGTGTAGAGAATGCCAAACCAGATCAGCTGATTTTCAAAGCCGAGATCAAGCGTGCCCACCAGCGGAATGTATAGCGGCGCAACGATGACCAGCATCGCCGTATCATCCAGGAACATGCCCATCAGAATGAAGCTGAGCTGCATCATGATGACGATCTGCCACGGGCCCAATTCCCAACGCGTGATGAACAGGTTCTCGATGGCGCGCACGGCCCCAAGCCCGTCGAACACGGCACCGAAGGCCAGAGCGGCGAGGATCAGCCAGAGGAACATGCATGAGATGCCAAGTGTTTTGCGGGCTGTTTCATGCAGCACACGGAATGAAAGTCTTCCCTTGACCAGCGCTGCCAGTGTCGCCGTCGTGGCCCCGACGGCGGCGCTTTCGACAAGAGACGTGAAACCCAGCACGAAGAGCCCGGTCATGAAAAAGAAGATCAGAAAGGGCAGGATGCCCGCCCGCAGAAGCGCCAGCTTTTCGGACAGCGGCATCTGCAAGTCTTCCTCGTCCACAATCGGGGCAAGATCCGGGTTGGCCCGGCACCGCACCCAGATATAGACAGCGAACATCGCGGCCATCAGCAGCCCCGGCAGGACGCCGGCAAGCCAGAGTTGGCTGACCGGTTCGCGCGCGATCATTCCGTATAGCACCAGCACGACCGAGGGCGGCACAAGGATGCCAAGCGAGGATCCGCCCTGTATGACACCCGTGATCAGGATCTTGTCATAGCCCCGGCGCAGCATTTCGGGCAGGGCGATCGTCGCGCCGATGGCCATGCCGGCCACCGAC
>JBCCMP010000351.1:0-5515 GCA_039026295.1 Pseudomonadota bacterium
CGCGGCCTTCGACGCCCAGGCAGTCGCCGCGCTGCTGGTCGGCCGAGATCAGGATAAAGTTGGGGCGCGTCAACGGCCGTTCCTCTTTAGTTTTTCGGGGTCGCATCCCACAGGTGTTGTCCGGGCTCCGCAGGCGCTCAGGTCCGGGTTAGGCTTTCTGAACCTCATGACTGCTCGCCCACTTGGCGGCGCGAGAAGATGATAGTCACAGCGACGGCGCCGATGACGAAAATCACCGCCAGCGGGCTGGAGAACAGGAACCACGGGTCGGCGCCCGTGGCGCTGAAGGCCTGCCTCGCGGTGTCCTCGAGGTTGCCCGCCAGAATGAACGCGATGACGAACGGCAGGACCGAGACGCCCAGCCGCCGGAACAGATAGCCCAGCACACCGAAGCCCAGCGTGAACCAGATTGCCGCCAGCGAGGTTTCCTGCACATAGATCGCCGCCAGCGTGACCAACAGGACCGAGGGCAAGAGCACCTGCTTCGGCACCCGGATCATCACGCCCATCGCCCGCATGATCCGCCCGCCGATCGTCCAATTGATGATGTTGGCGCAGACCATGGCGGTGAAGATCCCGAAGGCCAGAACCATTTCGGAATTCACGCCGTCATTCGGCACGATGAAAACACCCGGCCCCGGATTGAAGCCCTGCACACTTTCCGTCGCCAGGATCAGGAAGACCGCCGCCGCATTGCCGGGGATACCCAGCGACAGAACCGGGATAAGATTCGCACCGGACACCGCCGAGTTTGCTGCTTCGGTCGCCGCCACGCCCTCCGGCGCGCCCTTGCCCCAGTCGGGGCCCATCGGCTGACGCCGCTCGTGCAGTCTTTTGCCCGAGGCATAGCCAAGGGTTGCCGCAAGCGTCGAACCGATGCCCGGCAACGCGCCAACCATCGTCCCCAGTGCGGCCGAATTCGCGATGAACGGCAAAAGGCGGCGGCGCTCGCGCCAGGTCAGGCCGTTGTCTCCGGATGCCTCGGTCTGTTTGATCGCTCCGGCGGCGGCACGCTCGCGCATCATGTCTTCGATCGATTTGAAGACCTCGCCGACAATCAGAACGCCGAGCACGGCGGATGTGATCGAAAAGCCCTGTGCAAGCCACGGGATGCCGCCGGTCAGGCGCGGATAGAAATCGTCGCCAGTCGCCACATAGGCCGCCAGCATGCCCAGCGCCATGGCGATCAGGCCCTTGGTCACCGACGTGCCGACAACCGCTGCGATGAACGCGAGGGACAACAGGATCAGGGCCGTTTTCTCCGGCAGGTCGAGATACCGCTCGACCAGAACCGCCAGGAACGGCGCGCAGACGAACAGCACGATGTCAGAGACCGTGTCTCCGCTGACCGAGGAGAAATGCGCGACCTTCAGCGCCCGGCCCGACTGCCCGGCCTTGGTCATCGGGTGGCCGTCCAGAGTCGTCAGCACCGCGTCCGGCGTGCCGGGCGTGTTGAAGAGAATGGCGGGGACCGCGCCCCCGATGGTCGCGCCTTTCATGATCCCGATCAGAAATCCCATCACGGGAAGCAGGGCGGCCGTCTCGAACCCGAACACCGAAATCAGGATCGGCAGGGCGACCGCCATCGCCATTGGCCCGGCCAGCCCCGGCGTCGCGCCAACCAGAACGCCGGTTATGAAACCCGCGGCCACCATGACGATGGTGACGGGGATCGGAATGCCGACGATCTCGAACAGGGCCGGCCCCTGAAAGACCGCCAGGATGCCCAGCCAGACATGGTCGAGCATGTCCATCAGACATCACCGTTCGGCGGCAGCAGCAGATCGTCAAAGGGCACATCGTAAAAGAAGGCCAGAAACAGCGTGACGCCGACCGCGATGATCAGGCGGGACCAGCGAAACTCGCGCTCGACCACGAAGATGAGCGCCGCGATCATGACTGTGCCGCCCAGAACAAACCCGACGTATTTCCAAGGGGCCGTGTCGCGCTGCGGCCGGTAGTCCGCCCCGGTAATCGCCTCGACGATCATCGGGCCGCCCCAGCGCATCAGGCCGAGGCTGATGAACAACACGGCAAGGATGCCTCCGATGAAGGCGGCATTGGCCCGGGTGAAGCCCCGCGCCGCGCCCGCCGACAGGCAGAGCCAGAGCCCCGCAGAGGCGAGCAGAGTCGCAGCGACGGTCGGGGCCAGCGCGTCGCCAACGGTCAGCCGACCCCGCACCTTTTCGACGAGGCCGGTTTCACTGTCCGCCCCGGCCCAGTAGAGCGCAATGAAAAGACCGAGCGCCATGGCGATCAGCCCCAGCACCCGGTCCTGTGTCAGTTTCGGCATGTTATGTACCGCCCGGCCCGAACCCGATCGGGCCTCCCCCGGACCGGGCGGCTCCCCCTCGGGTTACTCGGAGACTGCCTCGATCAGGGCGCGTGCACCTGCGACTTCGCTGGCGATCTGCGCGTCCAGATCCTCGCGCTTGATCACGACCACGCCGCCATAGCCTTTCTCGACGAACTGAGCTGCCTTGGTGGACTGGTCTTCGACGATTTCGGCAATCGCGTCGGACAGGGCGACGCGGGCGTCGTCCGGCAGACCAGCAGGTGCTGCGAACAGAAAGTAGCCATCGGCATTCGCATCGATCCCGACTTCTGTCAGGGTCGGCGCATCCGGCGACGCGGTCAGGCGTTTGCTGAGCCCCGACAATAGGTTGACCATGTCACCGGCCAGAACGGCCTTCGTTTGAATTCCAGCGCCCCAGCCTATGTCCAGATCACCGGCGTTCAGGCCGTTCATCACGCCCTTGCCGCCCTTTACCATCACGATGTTGAAATCGATCCCGTAGTGCTTGCCAATCAGGTAGGCCATGTCGCCCAGCCGCGGCGACATCGCACCAAAGCGGATCTCTTTGCCGGACTTGGCTTCGGCGACCACATCGTCCCATGAGGTGTAGCCCTTTTCCGTTCGCGCGACGATGCCGATCTGAAAGCCTGCGGTGGTTGTCAGCGTCGTGAAATCCCCGACAGCGTATGGCGGATTCTTCGACGCCTCCAGGCTGTAGGTGAATGCATCCGTGATCAACATGCCGATGACCGAACCGTCATTCGGCATGTCTTTCATGGCCGCGGCCAGAACGGCACCGCCCTTGCCGGTCAGCTGTTCGGGCTGGATCGTCCAACCCTGGCGTTTCTCCAGTTCCTCGGCAATCAGGCGGGCCTGGGTGTCGGTGCCGCCACCAGCCTTGAAGGCGATCAGAAGCTTGATCGGGCCGGGCGGTGTCCAGTCGGCGGCCAGAGCGCCGGTCGCAGCAGTGGCCAACGAGCCGAGCGCGAGCGCGCCCGCGAGCAGAAGTCTCTTCATGCGTTCCTCCCTGAACCGGCGGTTGGCCCGCCTGTCGAGCGTGATCATTGACAGTATTGCTTGACTTGTCAATTATTGAATCATCAACGGTATGGAGCCCGGATGCCTTCCGACATGTCCTCTAATCTTGCACACGAACCGGTCGCGGATCGCAAGCTCACCGAGTTTCTGACATACCGGGTCGTCCGGCTGCACCATGCGTTGAATGCGCAGGGCATGGATGTGCTGAACGACGTCGCGGGGGTCACGCTCAGCCAATGGCGGGTGATCGCGATGGTCGGGTCCGGCACGGCCACCACGTCCCGCGATATCGCGCGCGTATCGGTGATCGACCCGGCGATCATCAGCAGGACCGTGCACGGATTGGAGGAAGCGGGTCTTCTGACAACCTCGCGGCCCGCCGATGACCGGCGCGTCTTGCAGATGGCGCTGACCGGCCGGGGACGCGAAATCTACGCCCGGACACTGCCGCACATGCAAGCAAGACAGAACGCCCTGCTGGGCGCGCTGAGCGCGGCGGAACAGGAAATGATCTTCGGGATATTCGACAGGCTGGAGGAAGCGGCAGAATCGCGGGATTTCCTGAAATGACCGGCAACCTGCTGGTCCTTATGTCGGACGAGCATCAGCACAACGCGCTCAGTTGTGCCGGGCATTTCGTGCAGACACCGCACCTCGATGCTCTTGCCGCGCGCGGGACACGCTTTACAAACGCCTATACCCCGTGCCCGATCTGTGTTCCCGCACGCGCGTCGTTCGCGACCGGGCTTTACACCCACCAGACCCGGCTCTGGGACAACGCGATGCCCTACACCGGGCAGATCCCCGGCTGGGGTCATGCCCTGCAGCGCGCCGGTGTCCTGGTGGAGAGCATCGGCAAGCTGCACTACCGGGCCGAGGAGGACCCCGCCGGGTTCGACGTCGAGCATATCCCGATGATGGTCGCTGACGGCGTCGGCATGGTCTGGGCCTCGATTCGCAAGGAAGACGAGCGGATGGTGATGCCCGGCCGGATGCTTGGCGACTACATCGGGCCGGGAAACAGCAAGTACACTGACTACGATCGCGCGGTGGTCGACCGCACCGCCGGGTGGCTGACCGACCGGGCCGATGACGACCGGCCATGGTGCCTCTATGTCGGGCTGGTCGCGCCGCATTTTCCGTTGGTGGTCCCACAGGAATTCTATGACCTCTATCCGGCCGGCAGTCTGCCGCCGGTCAAGCTGCACCCCGCGGATGGCCATGCCCGCCATCCCTGGATCGAAAAGCAGAACGATCTGGCGGACAGCGAGAGTGGATTTCGCAATGCGGACGAGCGGCTCGCGGCCATGTCGGCCTATTACGGTCTGTGCACCTGGCTGGACCACAATGTCGGGCAGATCCTCGCCGCGCTGTACGCGTCCGGTCAGGCAGAGGAGACCACGGTCGTCTACACCTCGGACCACGGCGACAATGTCGGCGCGCGCGGGCTTTGGGGCAAATCCAACATGTACCAGGAAAGCGCCGCGATCCCGATGATCGTCGCGCGGCCCGGACAGGCGGCAGCAACCTGCCAGACGCCCGTCAGCCTGCTTGACCTCTCCGCCACCATCCCCGCCCATTTCGGCGTCGACTTCGACAACGACGGGCCCGGAGCCTCGCTCTACAACATCGCCGAAGCAGGCGATCAGCCGGACCGGGTGATCTTCAGCGAGTACCATGCGGCAGGCGCGGTCACAGGCGCCTTCATGATCCGCAAGGGCCGGTGGAAGCTGATCCACTATGTCGGGTTCGAACCAGAGCTGTTCGATCTGCAAGCGGACCCCGAAGAACTGCGAAATGTCGCGGGCGATTACGCCTATGTGGACGTGCTGAAGGATCTCTACGGCGACCTTCATGCGATCTGTGACCCGGAGGCGACCGATGCACAGGCCCACGCAGATCAGGCGGCGATGATCGACGGCTATGGCGGGCGCGAGGCGGCCATGAAGCTGGGTGCGCCCGCCGCGACGCCGCCGCCGCAGATTCCGGCGAAATAGGGTCTTTTCGAAGCGCAGCATCTGTTCGCGTTGGTGCGCCTGCGGCAGGTCTCATCCGGCACTTTCCCTGCTCTGGATGACCTTGGGTCGGCATTGGGAAGGTGCGCCATGCCGAGGGCGCATCGTGCGGTGCGCCTCACGTGGCGCCATGGATTCAGCAAACCGGGGGCAAATTGCGAAAGCG
>JBCCMP010000352.1:0-5429 GCA_039026295.1 Pseudomonadota bacterium
CGCACGGACCGGAGAAGGCGCAATTGCAGATCAGTTTTTCCCAGACCATCTTGTGAATGTCGTCGAAGGTGCTGACGGAGAACCCGGAAGACCGCCAGACCTCGGCAATCCAGTCGGTCCGGCTGCGAACGCCGCCCTTATATTCGCCGAGGCGTACCATCTCCATCCCGTTGTGGTGCGCATGGCCCGGCCCCTTCATCGACGCGCCAAACCCGCCGACAACGCCCATGGTCACCCGGTCTGCTCCCAGCACCTCGACAGCTTGATCAGGGCCGCCAAGGCCGTTCTGAATAGACAGAACGGGTGTTTCGTCTTTCAGGATGGGCAGCACGGACTCCGCGGCAGCGCGGACCCTGTCATACTTGGTCGCGATGATCACCAGGTCCGCGCCCCCTGCGTCGGCTGCCGTTCTCGACGCTGGAAGGCGCACCGTACGATCGCCGGACTTACCCTCGACCCGCAGGCCGTTGCTCTCGATGGCGGCGATGTGTTCCGCCCAGGTATCGATCGCCCAGACATCATGCCCGGCATCTTTCATCAAAGCCGCATAGACTGAGCCCATGGCCCCTGTGCCGACCACAACGACTTTCGCGGGTTTGTCCATACTGCCTCCAGATTGGACCTGAAAGTGGCGGCGGGGGCCACCGAAGTCAATTCTACAGACCGTCACCCCTGCAACGGCTGGCGCCATGGCTTGCGGGGGCCATGGACCACCGCTAGCCTGAGCGTATGGAAGATCGCATCATTTCGCTGAACGGGCACGACACCCGAGTGATTGTTGGCGGCAGCGATGGACCTGCAATCCTGATGTTGCACGGGTTTCCAGAACATGCCGGCGGGTGGCGACCGCTGATTGCGAAACTGGCCGATCGGCACCAGTGCTTCGCACCGGACCAGCGCGGGTACGGCACCTCCTATCGGCCTGATGGTGTCGATAACTACACGACCGGCAAGATCGTGAAGGACCTGCTGGGCCTGATCGAAGCGCTCGATCTCGACCGTGTTCACATCGTCGGACACGACTGGGGTGCGGCTACTGCGTACGGCCTTGGCTTCTCGGGCGACCCGCGGATTGCCAGCCTGACCATATTGAACGGTGTGCACCCGGTCCTGTTCCAGCGCGAACTGGCGAAGGGTGAAGATCAGGCGGCGGCATCGCAATACATGACCTGGCTGCGCCGCCCGGACAGCCACGAGAAACTGGCGGCAAACAACTTCGAGAAACTGGCGAGCTTTTTTGCGCACGGCATGGACATGAGCTGGCTGACGGGCGCAACGATGGACGAATACCGTGCAGCATGGGGCGGTCCCGATCGCGGTGTCGAGACCGTCAACGCCATGGTCAACTGGTACCGCGCCAGCCCGCTGGTGGTACCGGAGACCGGCAAAGCGGTGCCCCAGGAGGATCTGCCTGCCCTGCCCCATGAGAGGTTGCGCGTGAAGGTTCCGCATATGCTGATCTGGGGTATGGGCGATACGGCCTTGTTGCCCGGGTCACGGGAAGGACTGGAGGATTTTTGCGATGCGGGGCTGGAGGTGCACGAGATCAATGACGCCGACCATTGGGTTGTGCATCAGCAACCTGCGAAATGTGCCGAGCTATTGGCAGGCTTCGTCGCGCGTGTAGATGCAGGCTGAACGCCGTGCTGCACAGATCGACAGAGCTTTTTCATATGCTTTGCAGGGCTTTAGCTGGCATCTTCTTCACCTACCCAAGGCCGGATGTCCGATGAGCGCCGGGGAGCGGATCTCGCTGGAGACATTTGCCGCAGAGGCTGCGCCGGATCTGGCATCCAGCCGGATGGACGCCATCGCAGCCATCCGCGACTGGTGCATTGACCTGCTTTCTCAACTGGGGGAGCACGCTGATCTTTCGGCTCAGACCCAGCGCCTTCTGTCGGTGATCGTCGATGATCTGCCGCAAGATCAGACAGATTCTGCGGTCCGCGAAGCAGGGGCTGTTCTGAGCGATCTGAGATCTAAGTGGATTGCCGCAGTCGATCCACCATTGGTCGAGGAGATCGACGATCGGTTCGCTGAACTGTCGCAGCACCTGGAGGAGTTGCAGCATCCCGGGTTGTCGGGCCTGCGCGAGGCTGCACGGCGGATCGACCGATTGGCAAAGGTCGGTCAATCGATGGATGGCATAGATGGCCGTTTCAGGAATTATGCAATCGTTGCGGGGTTGGCCTTTCTGTTCGGCCTCTATCTGGTGTTCAGCCCTCAGGCATTGTCGACCACCAGCCGGATGCCCGGCCTGACCGTTTTACTGTGTCTTTCCGCCCTTCCCGTTGTCGCAGTCTTCTATGCCTGGCGCGTCATGCCGCGATCCCGGGCGGATGCAGAAATAGAGGAGTTGAACAAACGCTTCTTCCTGCCCCATGGCGGCCTTTATTTCCCGGTGGCGAATGCGACCGGGCTGGTCACCCGGGTCACCTGGACGCCGCCGGAGGACGAGAGCGGGAAGCCTGCAGACCCGCGCAAAACCGGACAGCGCTGGTAATGGATGGGCGAGAACAGAATACGCATACTCGATTTTCCAAAGTTTCTTGAAATCTGAGGGCGCCGTATATCCGCGGTTGATTGCGATTCCGTAAAATTCGCCGGAATTTTCGCGGGAATCCCGCCTTTTTCGGCCAGATTTCGCTGGTTTGAGGCTGGTTTGCTGTTCCCCGGACCGCGTTAACCGATTTGGCGTTGGGATTTTCGGGGGCTGACACCCGTATGGCTTCTGTATGGCATCCGTATGGCTTTGGGTCCGCCAGAAGTCGACTTGAACTGGTTAATGGCGTATTTTGCGATTGCGACACGGCCGACCGGCAGATGAAAGCTCTGTGCCTGCCGAAGGCGAAACTTCTATGACGATGCGACTTGCTCTAGTCAGAGGAAAGTCAATTTTTGCCGGAGCCTCCCCATGCCAACGATCCTTTTGCAAGGTGCCATTGCTGTCAGCCGTCTGTCGATGATGCGGGCCCATGCGCCAGAGGGCTGGGAGGTGACGTACTGGTCGCCCGCCGACCATGACCCCGCAGATTTTCCGGCCCTTGCAGCGGCCGCTGAGGTGATCGTTGGCGGAGCGCCGCCCGTCCCGTGGCCCAACATGGATCTGCCGAAGCTGAAGCTGTTCCAGATCCCGTGGACCGGGTTCGATTTCACAGCGCCCGACAGGATGCCTGCGGGCATCCCGGTGGCCAATTGCTTCGAGCACGAGACGGCGATCGCGGAGTTCGTTCTTCTGTCGATGCTGGAATGGGAAATCAAGCTGCGCAAGCTGGATGCGGATTTCCGGCGTGAAGGCTGGGGCGGCTATCCGACCGGTCAGGGACCGAGCCACGGAGAGATCATGGGCAAGACCCTTGGCGTCCTGGGGTGGGGGCATATCGCCCAAGAAACGGTTCAACGGGCGCGGGCGTTCGGCATGCGCTGCATCGCGGTGCGACGGTCGGCGGCGGACTGTCCGCCGGAACTTGACTGTCTGGGCCAGACCGCCGATCTGGACCGGATGCTGGCGGAAAGCGATTACGTGCTGGTCGCCTGTGACATGAATGCCGAGACGCGCGGCCTGATCGATGCCGACCGGCTGGCGGCAATGAAGCCGGACGGCGTGATCATCAACGTCGCCCGCGGCAGCATCATCGAGGAGGACGCCCTGTTCGACGCCCTGTCAGAGCGCCGGATCGGCGGCGCTGTCATTGATACGTGGTGGTCCTACGGCGATGGTGCCTGGCCGTGCAACCGGGCGTTTCAGGATCTGGACAACGTGATCCTGTCAGCGCACCGGTCGGCCCTGACCGAAGCGATGCACGACCGGCGCTGGGGCTTCGTTTCCGCCAACGCGGCCCGTGCGGTGGCGGGCGAGCCGGTGCAGAACATCGTCTTCACCGGCATCGGCGGGGCGGATCATGCAGGGCCTGCATCAGGGATCGGATAAGCGCGGACTTGTCTCGCGGCGGTGCGTGCTGGATAGTCTCCGAACATCAAACGGGGGCGGTGCATGGACGGCGGAGCGGTCAATCTGGAGATCGAGGAGACAGACCGGGGGCCGCTGGCGCATCTGGTAATCGACCATTTGCGCCGCAGGAATGCCATCGGCCCGGCGGTCATCTCCGCTTTGACCGAAGAGGCCCGCACGCTGTCAGAGCGCTCCGACATCCGCGCCGTGACCCTGCGGGGCGCGGGCGGGATCTTCGCCTCTGGCGCCAACGTCAAGGTCATGCGCACGCTTGATCAGGACGGGGCACGGGCCTTCATCACCTCGCTGCACGACGCCATCGATGCAATACGGCGCCTGCCGGTGCCGGTAATCTGCGTCCTGCAGGGACACTGCTATGGCGCGGCTATGGAACTGGCGGCCGCCTGCGACATGCGGCTGGCGGACCACTCGCTGGTATCGGGGATGCCTGAGGTGCGGGTCGGCATCCCGTCCGTCATTCAGGCCAACCTGCTGCCCCGATTGATCGGGTGGGGCAAGACATCCGAGTTGCTGCTGACCGGGCGCGATGTTGTCGGTGCGGAGAACCGGGAGATCGGCTTTGTCGAACGCTACGTCGCGCCCAATGATCTGGACAACGCCTTGTCTGACTGGACAGGTGCGATCCTTGGCTGCGCCCCCGCCGCCGTGCGGGCGCAGAAGGCCGTCATGCGCGGCTGGGAAAGCGACGAGCGGCCGGGCGTCGCGGCATCGATCGACGCATTCGCGGCGAGTTACGGGACGGGAGAGCCGCAAGCCTACATGCCGGGGCCGAAGACATGACCGGCGCGGGGGGCAAAGCAAAGATCGAGGTCATCCGAAGCTTTCTCTTCGCACCGGGAAACCATCCCCGGAAAGTCGCAAAGGTGTTTGACGCCGGGGCCGATGCCGTCATTCTGGATCTGGAGGACGCCGTCGCCGTTGCGGAGAAACCAGCGACCCGGTCCGTTGTCGTCGAGGCCTTGCAGGCACCCCGGCCCTGTCGGGGATACGTTCGGATCAACGGGTTGGACACGCCCTTCGCGCTGGAAGATCTGGAGGCGGTCGTCACGCCCGGTGTCGATGGCATCATTGTGCCGAAGATCGAAACTCAGGCACAGCTTACGACGGCGGAATGGCTGATCTCGGCCCTTGAGGCCAAAGCCGGATTGCCCGCTGGCGGCATCGATATCCTGCCGATCATCGAAACGGGGCTGGGTCTGGCCAATGTGCGGGACATCGCAAAGGCTGCCACCCGCACCCGTTGGCTGTCCTTCGGAGCGGGCGACTACACGGCGGATATGGCGCTCGAATGGACCAGAGGAGAGGCCGAGTGCGCCCATGCACGGGCAGAGATCGCGCTGGCGTCCCGCGCTGCCGGTCTTGCGCCGCCCTTCGACACAGTCTGGATTCACCTTCAGGACGAGGCAGGTCTTGTCGCCTCGGCCGAGACGGTCCGGACGATGGGATATCAGGGCAA
>JBCCMP010000353.1:0-5343 GCA_039026295.1 Pseudomonadota bacterium
GTATTTCAGATCCCAATACGCCGCCACCAGCATCAGCGGCGTCATGGCAAGGATCGACACCCACAGCGCCGGCTCAGTCAGCATGGTCAGTTCTCGACAACGCCTTCCAGTGCCGCCAGTCGTGCCGCAGCACTATGACAGCGCGGCGACACGACTGGCGGCACTGGAAGGCGTTGTCGAGAACTAACCATGCTGACTGAGCCGGCGCTGTGGGTGTCGATCCTTGCCATGACACCGCTGATGCTGGTGGCGGCCTACTGGGATCTGAAATACCTGAAGATCCCAAACTGGGTGTCCTTGGCCGTCCTGGCCGTCTTCATTGTAACCGGGCTTTGGGGCCTGCCGCTGGAGACGTTCTGGTGGCGGCTTGCCATCGGTGCCATTGTGCTGGTGATCATGTTCGTGCTGTTCGCTGTCGGTGCCATCGGCGGCGGCGACGCGAAACTGGCCGCAGCGCTCGCGCCATTTGTGGTTCCGACCGATATCGCGACGTTTCTGCTGATCTATATTGCCGTATCCTTCGCCATGCTGCTCACGCTGCGGCTGATCATGCAGGTCAATCGTCATGAAGAAACCGGCTGGCTGTCCGTTGATCAACTGACCAAACCCGCGCGGGAGCGCGTGTTCCCGATGGGGCTGATCTTCGGGTTGACCATCCTGATCTACATGGGCTGGCACGCTCTGCAGGTGCTGCAAAGCTGACGACGACAACGCTGCGAAAGGGTGGATTGCTCCGGTCTAGCTCTTGGCCCACGTGGCCCAGATCTCATCCTCCAGATAGAGCGGAGGATGATCCGTGATTATGCTGGTCAGGCCAAGATCCCGGAAAGGTGCCATCAGTTTGGGATCATTGGCCGTGTAGACGCGCACATCGACCCCCCTGACCTTTGCCTGCCGAAGGATGGTCTGGCTGAGATGCGGAACGGCGACATGAATGGCTGCTGCGTTCAGGCGGTCCAGCACCAGTGGCCAGTCCGGGTCCGGCTGTTGCCACAGCACAGCGATTGGCTGATCCGGGCAGGCTGCGCGAAACGCGGTCAATTCCGCCTGTTTGAAGCTGGAGACGATAATCCGTTCAGTCGCCCACGGGCGCAGGCGAAGTTCTTTCGCAACGACGCCGCTGAGGATGCCGGGGTCGAGTGCGTGGGGTTTCATCTCGAGATTGGCGAAAAAGCCCAACTCTTTGATCAGATCGAGCGCGGCGGAAAGGGTCGGCAGCGGCTCACCCTCTCCCGCCTCGATGTCTGAAAGGTCAGCCGCGGCAATTCCCGAAAGCGGCCCGGTTGCATTGGTGCACCTGTCGAGCGTGTCGTCGTGGTGGATCACCGCCGTGCCATCGCCCAGCAAAGATACGTCGAACTCCAACCAATACGCCCCCTGCTGGTCTGCGCTTCGAAACGCCTTCAAGGTGTTTTCAGGGGCGACCTGCGAGGCACCGCGATGCGCGATGATGCGGCCTGGATCCGGAAGATTTGGGCGATGTATTGGGCGCATGGCAGTCTCTTACAATTCGCAGCAGGCGCAGGCTCTGGCGCGCCAGAGCTTGCCTGCGCCAGCGTCATAGGGCAAATGGAGGCAGTTTTCCTGCGTCGGGAGGTAGCAGTCAGCCGTGTCGCGCTTTGCCCTGTTCCCAGTCATTGCACTTGTCCTCGGCATGATCGCCTGGGAGGTCGGGCGGCGTGGAGCAGATGCCTATGAGCGGATGCTGGCGGAACGGGTCTCGAACGGGCTTGAGGTGCTCGGCTATGACTGGGCCGAGGTGCGCGTGGACGGGCTGGCGTTGGAGCTGCACGGGCATGCGCCCGACATGTTCGCACGGGACCTTGCCGAGGAATCGGCGGAGGCGACGGCGCCGCTGGCGCGGGTGGAGAACTATGCCACGGCTGCCATCGAGCCGCCGGAGCACCGCGACCCCGTCCGCGTCGAGTTGCACCGCGATCAGCGCGGCGTCACCATGACCGGTCAGACCGCCAGCCGTTTCATGCGACAGGCGCTGAACACTGCATTGGCCGAGGCAGGCGTGGATTTCCGCGTCTATGACCTGACGGGCATTCAGGCAGCAACGCCGCCGATCGGCTGGGGGCCGGAGATTTCGATCGCTGCCATGGCGGCGGCAGCGCTTCCGAACGCCTATGTGGTGTTGGAGCCGGGCAGGGTGCTGGTCGACGGTCAGGCCTTGGGTGCTGATGATCTGGAGGTGCTGACCGCCGCGCTGACCGATCTGGCCGGTGACCGGATCGAGCTGTCACTGCGCCTACGTATTCCGGCGGAGATCATCGCTCCTTTCGAGGTTACGGCCGAGCAGATCGCCGGCGGGCCGCTGTTGATCGAAACCTGCGCGGCCCGCACCGGTATAGAACTGGACACCCTGCATGCGGCCCTTGACGAGATGACGGTGACCTTGCCCGATGACGGCTGCCGCCATGGGCTGGGCGGACCGGCCGGAAACTGGCCCGGCGCTATTCTTGCCGGGCTGGAGACGCTGCAGGTCCTGCCCGCCGGCCGGATGGATCTGGCCTATCGCACCGTCCGGCTGACGGCCGCACCGCCGACGACGCCGCCGGAATTCGAGGCGGCACTCGCCGTCCTGCGCCAGCGTGTGCCCGAGGGATATGTGGCCGAGGGCGCGCTGGCGGCAGACGATGTCGCAGGCCGCGTCGCGATCGAGCAGGACCGCTACTGGATGAACATCTCGCGGTCAGCCGAAGGCCTGGCGCTCAGCGGTCAGGTGCCGGATGACGAAACCTCGCTGGCGCTGCGCACCTATGCCTCGGCCCTGTTCGGAACCGGCGCGATCACGGCGGATCTGGCGGTGACCGTGGCCGCCCCGCCGTCGGACTGGCAGATCGCAGCGATGGCGGCGATGGACCAGCTTGCGCTGGGCGGCGGCGGGACGGCACTGCTTGCGGGATATTCCCTCTCGCTTCGCAATCGCCTGGCTGACCCGGGACTGGCCCGGCAAATCCACCAGGAAATGGCACTGGGCCTGCCGGATTATCGCGTGACGACCGTATTCGATGTCGATCTTCCCGGCGTGCTCCGGCGCATACCGCTGCCGGCGGCGCGCTGTGCGGACCGGCTGAACCGGATTTACAGGAACAGCCCGATCGACTTCGACACCGGCAGCACCAAAATCAGCGCGCAGAGCGAGCCTGTTCTGGATGTCCTGGCGGCGCTTTTCGCCCGCTGCACAGCCGAGCCAATTGAGATCGGCGGGCACACAGACGCCCAGGGCTCGGAGGAGGTGAACCTGCGCATCAGCCAGCAGCGTGCCGATGCCGTGGCGACGGCTCTGGTTGCGCGCGGTGTTCCGATCCAGCGCCTGCGGGCAACAGGGTTCGGAGAGGCGGTGCCGATCGCCGACAATCAGACCGATTCCGGGCGTGCCCGGAACAGGCGTATCGAGTTCAAACCGGTCCGGTAGCGGCGGAGAGCAGAGATGTTGACGGGCTTCCAGTTGACGATTGCCATCAGCGCGATCCTGATCGTCGCCGTCGTTGTCGGCTGGCTGCTGCACTGGCTGTGGATGCGCATGTCGAATGCCGCGATATCAGATACCGCGCGGATCACCGAAATGATCAATCGCCTGCACGAAGCCGACCGTGCACGCGAGACGGCGGAGGATGCCAAAGAACTGGCAGAGAACCTTCTTGCGTCGCGCGAGGCAGAGATGAACAATCGGATGGCCGCGATGCAGGCGCGATTGGACGGTGCGATCGAGGGGCGGGAGGCAGAGCTTGCCACGGCCCTGCGCGAGGCCAAGGCCGATGCCGAGGCGTCAATGTCAGGTCTGCGATCCGCGCGCGAGCGGATCATGGAGCTTGAGGCGGAAATGGCCAGAGACGGCGCGGGGTAGGCGTGCGTTACGGCAGGGCACGGCAATGCCGTCCGATGCCTCAATCGGCGATCCGGTGGTGCGAAGCTCTTTGATCGGGAAGCCCCGCAGGCTGTTCCTGCGACCCCCTCACCGGGGCGGGGCGGTGATGCCCGGCGCGGCGCGCCCGACATCGGGAGTGGACAGGCTGCCATCAGCCCTTGTCCAGAGATCTGCAACCGGCCGGGTTGCAAGTTCGTGAGTTTCCACTCTCGAGGATCCAGAGCGGGACAAGTCTATCGCTTCTTGCCCTGCTCACACGCGTGATGGGGGGCGTTGTGCGCTTGAATTGCTAACAGTTTCTTAATGTTGCGCGTACCTCACGACCAGCGCGCGGTGGCCTTGTCGTCGTCCTCGCGCGCATCGACCCATGCTGACCCGTGCGCGCCCGCCTCGCGTTTCCAGAACGGGGCCCTGGTCTTCAGGTAGTCCATCAGAAACTCTGCGGCCTCGAACGCCGCCTGCCTGTGGCGGGAGGCGGTGAGCACCAGGACAATCCGGTCGCCGGGGTGCAGCGGTCCGTAGCGGTGGATGATGCGCACACCCTGCAGCGGCCAGCGGGCACATGCCTGATCTGCGATCTCCGTCAGGGCCGCCACGGTCATGCCAGGGTAGTGCTCCAGTTCCATGGTCTGGATTGCGCCTGCTTCGGTCATTTCTCGAACCAGCCCGGTGAAGCTGACGACGGCACCTATGTCACGGTTGGCAGAGGTCAGGGCATCCATTTCTGCCGCGATGTCGAAGTCCTGGGTCTGGACGCTGACGGTCATCCTCAACCGCCGGTCATCGGAGGAAAGAACCCGATCTCGCGCACGCCCTTCAGCGGATGGTCGAGGTCCACCATCTTCTGATCGACCGCGACCCGCACGGCCGAGATGTCCGCGAATGCCGCAGCGTATCGTTCTTCGCGCAGGCTGAGTTCGCGGATCAGTTCGGCAACCGTCGTGGCCGGGCCGGGGTCAATCTGTTCGGACCCTGTGCCGACCCGCTCGCGCAGCCAGGAAAAGTAGAGAGCCTGCATCAACGCGCCTCCTTTTCCCGAATATAGGCAAGCCCTTTGCGGAAGTAATCCCATCCGGTGATCACGGTAAGCAGCGCCGCGAGCCAGAGGAGCGCGACGGCCAGCAGGGCAGCATAGGGATATAGCTGCAAAAGGAACGCCTCTTGCGGGCCGAAAACGACTGTCTCGTCGGGCGTGGCAATCGATCTGAAAGCGATTTTGTTCGCCGCATACTCGAAAGGACCCATCAGCAGCCCGGCACCGACGGCAAGCAGTTGGACCGTCGTCTTCCACTTGGCCAGCGTTGTGACGTCCAGCTTCACATCCCCCAGATACTCGCGCAGGCCCGAGACGAGCACTTCCCGGGTTGCGATCATCGCTGCGGGGATGACCAGCATCGGCATCGCATAGGGCGCCAAACCGGTGGGATAGGCGTTGGCGAGGATGACCATCAGTCCCGTCAGAACCA
>JBCCMP010000354.1:0-5303 GCA_039026295.1 Pseudomonadota bacterium
CGTGAATGGCGATTGGATACAAAGGCGCGCTGAATGAAGCTGGGTGGCGGTACGATAATCGGGGCCGTCCTTGTCGTGCTGGCAGGGCTGGCTGGCTGGTTTTTTCTCTCCCGCGATGACCAGGGCCCGGTTCAGGATGCGCCATCTGCGGCTGGACCTGCCGACGGTCAGGGCACCGTAATTGTTCAGCAGAACAAAGAACAGGACGCGCCATCCAGCACCGAAACACCTGAAAACGATACTGTGGGTGCGTCTGGAGACGGGAGCAACGACACAGAAACTCCGGCTGGAACCGCAGGGCCAGTTGGGTCTGGGCCGTCAGGACAAACTGAACCCGATCAAAGTACCAGTGATGCGGACAATTCTGATCCCGCCGCATCCGAAGACACGACCGGTATTGATACTCGTGCCGCGTCTGGCCAATTGGGTGCCGAACAGCCCGCCGACGCCGGCGCTGAGAAAACACAGACCGCAGCGCTTGACCCGACGGCCGGAGAACAGGCGGCAGGCGACCCGGCTCGATCCGGCAATAAACAGTCCGAAAGCGATACTGCCGAGACGACATCGCAGCCGGTCAATCCGGATGCGCCGCGCTTCGATGTCGTGCGCGTCGACAGCGATGGCCAGACCGTCATTGCCGGACAGGCAGCACCGAACTCAAACGTAGAAATCCTGCTGGATGGCAAGGTCGTCGGGGACGTCCAAACTGACGCCAACGGTGCTTTCGTGACTGTGATCTTCGCTGACCTGACCGGATCGGCGCAAAACCTGATCGCGCGGGTGCCGGACCCGGATGCAGGGCTCCGGGGAGGTGCCGGAGAAACCGCAGGTGCTGCGACTTCGGCCTCCGAGGCGTCGTCAGCACTCAATGACGACGGTTCTGACACGGTCGGGGGTGATGCGCAATCAGGCGGCGGCGTGTCAGGGACTGACACACCGGAGACTACAGCCGTCGATAGGCAACCCGGTTCAGGCGGAACAGGTGACGCTGCAAATCTGACCCGGGAGACCTCGGCAACCAGTTCACCTGGCGACAGTTCCGGGACGGCTGCGAACCCATCGCAGACAGAAGACTCTTCAGAGAGTGGCTCCGTCGCTTCGGCAGCCGGCGGCGAAACAGACCTGTCAGGTGGGGTCGCTGCGCCGCCACTGTCGCAAAACGAGACCCTGCCCGGCGATGGCGATCTCTCGCGCTTGGTCCAGCAGCCGCCCTCGCTCCTCTCCGGCAATGTCGGCGGTGCCGACCAGACCTCACTTTCCACGCCGTCTCCTCAGGATGAAGAGATTGCGCGTTCCGGCACGAGCGCCGAAACACTGACAGGCGGCGGTGGTTCTTTGCCGGACGCTGCCCCCAGATTTTCATCCAGCAACACCGCAAATGATTTTTTGACCAGCGCGCCCGTGGTGATCCTGCCGTCGCAAAATGCCGAAGACGCACCGGTGCTGGTCGAGGCGCGACCCGAGGGGCTGACGGTCGTGCAACCGGCACAGACAGAGGTGCAAGGGGTTGTTCTGGATCAGATCACCTATGGCGAGACAGGAGAGGTAAAACTGGCAGGCCGGGGTCAGCCCGGGCGCGCGATACGCATTTATGGGAATGGCCGCGCAATCAGCACCGTCCGCGTGGCGGAAAACGGTACATGGCGACTGACTGTGTCAGAGGCGACTGGAAGAAATCTCAAGCTTCTGCGGATGGACGAGCTGTCGGGCACGGGTCAGGTCACAAGCCGGATCGAAGCCCCTTTCGAGTACTCGCGATTGTCTCCGCAGGTCGTGCGCGACCGGCGGGTTGTGATCCAGCGCGGCGATATGCTCTGGCGGATCGCGGAGCAGTTCTATGGCGAAGGCCTGCGTTACAGCCTGATCTACGGTGCCAACACCGGATTGATCCGCGATCCGGATCTCATATATCCGGGCCAGGTCTTCACGATCCCGGAGCTTGTGGACGCTGCGCAGTGACGCATCCGGGCCGTGCGGCGCCGTCATGATGCTGCAATGAAAGGTTCGCATGCTCAAACGTACCCCGCCAGAGGGTGGCCCCCGCCCCCCTGATCTGCGGACACTCGTTCGAGTATTGCCGGACTTATGGCCCAAGGACCAAGCGAACTTGCGCTTCCGGGTCGTGGTGGCGCTGCTCTTCCTTATCCTCGCGAAAGCCGCCATCCTGATGACGCCGTTTGCCTATCGTGCAGCGGTGGATGGACTGGCCCCGACAGATGGCACGCTCTTGGTGGTACCGGTCTTCATGGTGCTGGCCTATGGGGGTGCCCGCCTTGCCGGGGCGCTGTTTCAACAACTGAGGGACCTGGCATTTGCACGGGTCGGACAACATGCCCTGCGCCGTTTGGGGCTGCGCGTCTTTCGGCACGTCCACGACTTGTCTTTGAACTACCATGTATCGCGCCGGACCGGGGCTCTCAGCCGCATCATCGACCGCGGGATCAAGGCGATCGACTTTCTTTTGCGCTACATGCTTTTTTCTATCGTTCCGTTGATCCTGGAGCTGTGCGTCGTCGCGGTCATTTTCCTGATCGAATTCGGCGTGTCTTACCTCGCGCTGATGCTGGTCACGATCATCGGCTACGTCTGGTACACCTTCCGGGTCACCGAATGGCGTGTGGCCATCCGTAAAGAGATGAATGACCAGGATCAGGATGCTCACCAGAAGGCTGTCGATAGCCTGCTCAACTATGAAACCGTCAAGTATTTCGGTGCCGAAGGGCGGGAAGCGGACAGGTACGATCTTTCAATGACGGCCTATCAGGGCGCTGCGCTGCGCACGGCATCATCGCTGGCACTGTTGAATGGTGGGCAGGCGGTGATCCTGTCCGCCACGATGATTGCAATTATGATGATGACCGCCTTCGAGGTCAGCGCAGGCACCATGACGGTCGGATCGTTCGTGATGGTCAACGCCTTCATGATCCAGATCACTGTTCCGCTGAATTTCCTCGGCACTGTTTACCGCGAAATCCGGCAGGCGTTGGTCGATATGCGGGAAATGTATGCGCTTGTTGATCAGGGCGCAGAGATCGTCGACCGACCTGACGCCACCGCCTTGAAGGACGGGTCCGGATCGGTCGAATTCCGCGATGTCTCGTTCGCCTACGCGCCGGACCGGCCGATCCTGCAGAATGTCAGCTTCACGATCGCGCCCGGCACAACGACGGCAATCGTCGGTCCATCCGGTTCCGGAAAGTCCACGATCGCCCGGCTGCTGTTTCGGTTCTATGATGTTGACACCGGCGCGATCGAGATCGGTGGTCAGGACATCCGCTCGGTCACCCAAATGTCGCTGCGCCAGGCCATTGGTGTCGTTCCGCAGGACACGGTGCTGTTCAACGACGCGATCGGCTACAATATCGGCTATGGGCGCGACGGGTCGTCTGAAGCCGAGATCGAAGAAGCAGCACGTGCCGCCCGGATTCACGACTTTGTGGAAGGTCTGCCGGCAGGCTACGACACCATGGTCGGCGAGCGCGGCCTGAAATTGTCAGGGGGCGAAAAGCAGCGCGTCGCCATCGCTCGGACGATCCTGAAGAACCCGGGCATTCTGATCCTGGACGAAGCAACGTCTGCACTCGACACCGCAACCGAACGCGACATTCAGGCAGAGCTGGCGCGTCTGGGCCAGGGGCGCACCGTGCTGATGATCGCCCATCGACTGTCTACCGTGGTTGAAGCAGACGAGATCATGGTGCTGGAAGGCGGTCTGATCGCCGAGCGCGGCGATCATGAGCATCTCATCGCACTGGATGGTCGGTACGCCGCACTATGGCGGACGCAAGAGGCAGAGCAGACCGTCCAGTAGACAGTCTGCTTTGTGCGCTTACGTCGCAGAATGGACTTCATGGGCAAAGTTCTTGCGCGCAAAAGTTGAAATTCGTGGGGAATATCACTTCAGAGACGTGAGTCGCTCTGGTAGCTCTTCATCATTGTTAAAACGCATTCCAAGGTGATCGATATGGCCAGAATTCAACGCTCTGTTGGGCGTGGTGGCCGGAACATCGACGCAGATGTCCGGACCGTTCAGAACCTGTTGAACCGACACATAAATGCACTTGCACCGATGTCTCCCTTCGATGTCAACGGCACCTGTGATGCTGTGATGATAGAGGCAATCGTCCGGTTTCAATCCCGTGTTGTAGGGATCAGAAACACGGATGGGCGCGTCGATCCGGGCGGCCGAACGCTACGCCGGCTAAGCGGCCCGCCGGCGCTGGCACCGTCGCAGATGTACCATTATCCGGCTGGGCCGCAGGCACCGCTGGCGGACATCGCCGTGCCATACATCGGGGCCACCGAAGCACGGGGAAATCGCATGGGCACAGATCCGCGCATGCGCGAAATCTTCGAGGCGGATTGGTTGGCGACCGCAGGCGTGACTGACGGATACCCCTGGTGCTGCGCTTTCGTTTCGATGTGCACTCAGAAGCTGATTCAGCGGCACCCCATGTTCTACGGCCACCTGCGACCGCCGCGTACGGCCAGTTGCTCCGGTTTTCGAACGCGCTGGGCACCGCGGAACCATTGCCTGGTGTTTCCGCCGAACCACGCCGAACATCGCCCAAGCAAGGGTGATGTTGTTCTGTACACCTTCAGCCACATCGGGATCGTCAGGTCGGTCAGTGCCAGCTCTATCACTGCGATTGAAGGCAACACCAACGAGGCCGGCAGCCGGGAAGGCACGACGGTCCGCGGTGACAAGGTCAGGGACTGGTCAGTCATTCGATGCTTTGTTCGCTTCCCGGTTCCGATCCAGTACGACACGGTCAATCAGGTTTGCCGACCAACCGTCGGAGCGGATCTGCTGGATGATCTGGTGACGGCGGAGTAGGCGAGGTGATGCGCTGGCTCATCGCTGCTTGTCTCGTGCTCTTGGCATGGGTGGCAGCCTCCGATCAGGGGGCGTTATCACCAATGCCACAGGCCGTTCTGGTCGGCAGCGATGTGGTTCCGATTGACAACTTCGCGCCAGATCAGAGCATTGAAAATGTTGTCGGGACGTTCACCACTGAAACCGGCGGGGCGGAACAAACGCTGCAGATCACACAAGCCGGGAAAGAGCGCTGGCAGATCGTCCGGTCGATCATAGAGCCGGGCGAACCTGCGTTCGAAAAGACCTACTTTGCAATGCGCGCGCTCGATCTCTTGCGCAGCGAGAGCGGTGGCATGGCAATACGAATGGTCTCGGACGGAGTGCTGATGCTGGAGACTGAGGACAGCGAAATCGTCCCTGCCGATCTCTGGATCTTTTATCGACGGGACTAAAGTACCTGCACGCTAGTGAAAGAACTCGCGGC
>JBCCMP010000355.1:0-5296 GCA_039026295.1 Pseudomonadota bacterium
ATCGGCCAGTTCCAGGGCGTGATCAGCGCACAGACGCCGACCGGCTCCATCAGAATGCGCGAGCCTGGCGTGTTGGGATCGGTCTGATGTTCGAATTCGAACTCGCCAAGCGTTTTGATGGCATCCTTGAAATGCGCCATCCCGGCGCCGACCTGGGCAGACCGGGCCAGCGCGATCGGCGCGCCCATTTCCTGGCTGATCGCCCGGGCCATGTCATCGGACCGTTCCTTGTAGGCGGCGTAGAGGCGTTCAAGCGCGGCGATGCGGTCCGCCTTTGGCGTGTTCTTCCAGGCCGGGAACGCTGCCTTGGCAGCGGCGACGGCCGCGTCCGTATCGGCCTGTCCGCCCAGCGAAATCGTGGCGAAGGGTTCCTCGTTCGAGGGGTTCATCACCGTCAGTTCGGTGCCGTCGAGCGGCTGAACCCAGGATCCGTTGATGTAGAATTGACGTGCGTCCTGCATGTTGTCCTCCCATTCAGGTGGTTTGGGCGTCGTACCCGGCGAGCCGCCGGGGTAATGTCTGGATGGCCCTGCTGTTTCGCTGGTCAGTGACTGACCCTGCTGCGCAAAGCCTCGCCGGTTGAACCTAAGGACGGGCCCTGCGGGAGTCCAGTGGCGACGCCCGATCAGGCGGCGAGTTTTCCTTCAAGACCTGCATCTATCAGGGCGATGGTCTCGGCGATGCCGTAAAGCGCGATGAAGCCGCCGAAGCGGGGGCCTTGGGACGCCCCAAGCAGGACTTCGTAGATTGCCTTGAACCAGTCGCGCAGCGGGTCGAAGGCATGGTCGTTCCCGACTGCGAAGACCAAATTCTGCAGTGTTTCAGCGTCTTTCGGACCGTCGTGGGCCGCGAGGCGATCGCGGAGGTCGGCAAGCGCCGCGCGTTCTTTTTCACTCGGTGCCCGGAAGGTCTTGTGCGGCTTCACGTGGTCCTGGAAGTACTGCACGGCGTAACCTGCCGCCGCGTCCAGCCCCGGGTGACTTTCCGCCGTGGCGTCCGGGGCATAGCGGCGGATGAAGCCCCACATCGTCTCTTTGTCGTCGGCCGCGGCCGCCGAGGCCAGGTTCAGGAGCATCGAGAACGGTACATCCAGATCCGATGCCGGTGGCTGACCGCCATGGATGTGCCACGCGGGAGAGCCGAGTTGTTTGTCGACCTCCAGCCCGCCGAACCCGCGCAGGTGCTGGTGATATTCGTCCACGGCACGCGGGATCACGTCCCAGTGCAGGCGTTTGGCTGATTTCGGCTTCTGGAACATGAAAAGCTGCAGGCTTTCCGGGTTCGCATAGGAAAGCCACTCTTCGATGCTCAGGCCGTTTCCTTTGGATTTCGAGATCTTTTGTCCATCGCCATCGAGAAAGAGTTCGTAGTTGAACCCCTCGGGCGCGGGCTTGCCGAGAGCGCGGCAGATTTTCGATGATTGCGTGACGCTGTCGATGAGGTCCTTGCCCGCCATCTCGTAGTCGACCCCCAGCGCGGCCCAACGGAGTGCCCAGTCAGGCTTCCACTGCATTTTGACATTTCCGCCGGTGACCGGGATCTCGACGATTTCGCCGTCGGGTTCTTCGTAGACTATCGTCCCTTTGGCGACGTTCCTCTCGAGCGTCGGAACCTGCAGCACGTAGCCGGATTTCGGCGAGACCGGCAGGAACGGCGAGTATGTCTGCTGCCGTTCTTCCCCGAGCGTTGGCAGCATGATCTCCATGATCTTGTCGAAGCGGTCCAGCGCGACGAGCAGCATTTCGTCGAAGCGGCCGGACCGGTAGTATTCGGTGGACGAGGCAAACTCGTACTCAAAGCCGAACCCGTCGAGAAAGCTCTGCAGCCGCGCATTGTTGTGCTGGCCAAAGCTGGGATGCGTGCCGAAGGGGTCCGGCACATCGGTCAGCGGGCGGTCGAGGTGCTGGGACAGCATGTCCTGGTTCGGGACATTGCCGGGCACCTTGCGAAAGCCGTCCATGTCGTCGGAGAAGCACAAGAGCCTGGTCGGCAGATCCGACATCGCTTGGAACGCCTGACGGACCATCGTCGTGCGCGCAACCTCGCCGAAGGTGCCGATATGGGGCAGGCCGGACGGGCCATAGCCGGTCTGGAACAGGACATAGCCCTTTTCGGGCGGTGCCTTGGCGAACCGTTTGACCAGTTTGCGTGCCTCTTCGAACGGCCAGGCCTTCGAGGACAGTGCGGCATCGCGCAGAGACGGGTCGGTCATCGGTTTGCTCCGGTTTCGGTCGGGGCGGGTGATAAGCGGGGTGATGGGGCCGGTCAACGGGTTCGGCCAACGTCGTTTCTCAAGCTGTCGTTTCTCTAGCTTTTGTTTCTAGAAAGATATGGTGCTGGTCTTCGCCACCTGCGGGTGCGCGTCTCTGTCCCTTGCCGCTTATTGGGCGGGTCCTTACGTTGGAACGAAATCAGATCAGGAGTGACCGATGAACATTGACGCCCTCAGCCCCCAGGATGCGCTGGTGGCGGTAATGATCGCGACCTCGGCGGCGGACGAGTCGATGACGGCAAGCGAGCTTCGGTCGATCACGTCGATCGTGAACCTTCTGCCGGTGTTCGATGGTTATGATCCCGACCGGGTCGATACCGTGAGTGCGCTGGTCTCGGATCTGTTCACTGAAGAAGATGGCCTGGACGCTCTGCTTGGTCTGGTTGAAAGTGCACTGCCCGATCATCTGCGCGAGACCGCATACGCTTTGGCCTGCGATGTCGCCGCGGCAGACGGGCGGGTGGCGATGACCGAGTTGCGGATGTTGGAGGAACTTCGGCACGAGTTGTCTGTGGGCCGGTTGGCCGCAGCTGCGATCGAGCGTGGCGCGCGGGCCCGGCATCAGAGAATAGAGCCGCGGGGCTGACGTCTTCTCAAGGCAGGGCGCGTGTCCGCAAGACAGGCCGCCTGCGACTATCAAAAGACCAGCGCATGTAGGTGACGTCATGGCATCTGAGATGCCGATCTCTGCGTCGAAGACTCGCATTTCGGCAAAATCGAGATTGGTGCATTGCACCAACACGCCCTGCGCGAGTCTAGATGCTGATTCCGGGATGCTAGCGCGATGATTGTGCGGCGCTGCTAAGTGTCGAAAGTAACAGTTTTTTAACAATCCGCCCACAGGCCAGCCGGATCGTTAAGATCTAAAGATGACACCACATATTGTGTTTACTGTTTTTTAACCAGCAAAATAGATGATTCATTTCATCAAATCATCGCCAATTAGTGAGCGTGAGGCAGAGGCAGTTAAAATGGCAATCGAGAACCACTTGGATCAGCGTCACGAACCCCGTGTCGGCGAGGTTCTGGACGATGTATCGATCCCCCTGGCCAATCTTGAATACACGATCGAACAGTATCTTTTGGCACATGGGGCGCGTCTGGATACCGAAACCCGGTTTCTGTTGGCGGGTGTTCGCGATTGCGTCGGCCAGGTCGCTGGATCGACCCGTCGCTTGACCGATCGGCGCGATCACGCTGCATAGGCGACCGCGGATCGTGCGATCTCCCGCGCGCGCAGCGCGGGTTTTGTCTATGGGTGCAATTAGCTGAGTTGCGGGTTTACGCGCAGCGCCGTGGTCATTGCGTCGTCAAAGATGTTCTTCGCGGAGTTCCTCTTCCAGCGTGCGATTGTAGGCGCGCAGTGCGTCTACATGATAGATCGCGCCTAACAGGTCCTGCGCGTTTTCGCTGTCGCCTGCGGTTTGCACGACCACCGGAATGTATGCTCCGTGTAGCCGCTCGAACATGGGCAGGGCGCGTTCCAGCGTGTCTTCCGGCGTCAGGAACGCGCCCTGATCTACAAGTTCGAAACAGCCGCCATCCGGGGCGCAGTTCTCTGCACCGCGCGGGCGCATCAGGTGGCCGACTTTCATGGTGGCGGCCAGGTAGCCTTGCGGACCATCAGACAGATGCAGGCCGCGCCGCTCCAGCACGGTCAGGAAGAAACTGCGCTCTACCATGCGGCCGGAGATTACGCTGGCCAATGACACTGCAATCATCACCGCGATGGCTGCCTGAAAGTCTCCCGTCAACTCGAACACAATCAGGGTCGAAGAGATAGGCGCGCCCAGCACAGCACCGGCAACGGCACCCATGCCGGCAAGGGCATAGATTGCCTCGACCCCGCTGAGCATTGGAAAAACCGCTGTCGCGATGTTGCCGAATGCCGCGCCCGTCAGTGCACCAACCATGATCGACGGAGAGAACACGCCGCCCCCCATCCGGCCGGAGAAGGTTATTGCGACGGCGATGACTTTGACCATTGCGAACAGAACAGCGGCGCTGAAGGTGAGGTTGCTGCGCAGCGCCTCGAGCGTTGTTTCGTATCCGACGCCGATGATGTGCGGGAACCAGATCGCGACCAGGCCCAGCAGAGCGCCAGCGAAAGCCGGCCTGAGGCTGTCCGGCAGATGCACCGTCGCCTGGACGCGGTCGCCGATCCGTTCGGCAAAGAAGAGGCCTCGCATCATGGTCACGCTTACCAGGCCGCAGACGATGCCAAGGATAATGAAGGCCGGCATTTCCCAATAAAAAGCCAGGGTGTGCGCGGGAAGGTCGAACTCTGAAAAGTCGCCGAGATGGATCCGGCTTACGACTGCCGCCGCGACGGAGGACATAACGATCGGTCCGAACGAGTGCAGAGCGTAGTGGCGCAGGATCACCTCTAACGCAAAGATTGCCCCGGCGATGGGTGCGTTGAAAGAGGCCGATACCGCAGCGGCAGCAGCACAGCCCAGAATGTCGCGCGCGGTGATCGGCGTGGCCTTCAGGCGGTCGGAGACCCAGCTGGCGATGACTGCGCCGATGTGGACAGCAGGACCTTCGCGGCCGGTCGAGCCGCCGCACGAGAGGGTCACCACTGCGGCCAGTGCTGACGCGGCCCCTTGCCGTTTGCCGACGCGCCCGTTCTTCAAGGCAGCAGCCTCGATCACGTCGTCGATGCCGCGCGCCCGGCGCGTTGGTGAGAGGCGCACAAGGATCTGACCGACGACCAGCCCGCCGAGGATCGGAATGATCAGGACCTGCCACCAAGGCAGCCCCGCCGCGAAGCTGTGGATCGAGGCTTCGTCTGCGCCGTAGAAGAATTCCTGCAGCACCGAAATCAGCGTCCGGAATCCCAGAACGGCGTAACCGGTGACGATCCCGATCATGAGTGCTACCGGCCACAAGGCCAGATGATCCAGGGAGAAAGTCTGACCGCGCAGACGCTTTCCGATCAGGGTTTGTCCCGCCCTGATCCGGCGCAAAAGGCGGCGCGGCTGCGAAAGAGACATGGGTGCAAGCCAAGCAGATCGTCGCTGG
>JBCCMP010000356.1:0-5287 GCA_039026295.1 Pseudomonadota bacterium
CCATCTTGCCTCGCCCGATGTCTGGATCGACGATGTCGCCCGGTGCTTCCGCATGCTGTTCCATGGTCTGGCCGATCATGGGGTGCAGGTCAGCTATGCCGCCCGGTCAACAGACGGTCTGGCATGGTCCGTCGAAGGCGAGCCGATCAAGGCCACCTATCTGCGCCGTTTCGTCCTGGATGGCCGGGTCTACGCGATGGGACATGGGGGAGAATTGCTGCGCCTGACCGATGGTGGTGCAGACCACGGGCCGCGCCTGATCCCTCGCCCGATCCGCCATGTGGGTGTCTGGCCGTCGGGCAAGACACTGCACGTTTTCTACACCTGCATCGGCGACGTGCCAGAACGCATCCTGCACCAGAGGATCGATGCCAGAGGTCCTTGGCCCGATTGGTCGGTGAGCGGCGCAGAGACCGAGATCCTGCGCCCCGAACTGCCGTGGGGGGGTGCAGATCTGCCCGTCGAGCCATCCGCCATCGGGGCGACCGGCTTCTCCAACGCGCTGCGCGACCCTGTCATCTTTGCCGATGAAGGTGCGGTTTGGATGATATATGCAGGCGGCGGCGAGGCGGCACTGGGGCTGGCCCGGATCGAGGGGCTTGACTGACCCGATCCTCGACAAGCAGGCAGCGCACCCCTACCAGAGCTGGAAAGAGATCGAGGGTCCTCTATGCCTGTTCCAGTCAACTCCCCCCATTTTCGCCCCGTCGAGCGGCACCTGGTCGGCGACACCGGCCCCTCGGTCCGGTCCGGGGATGACCCGGCGATTAACGGATCGGCCGTGCTGGAGCCGACCGACCCGGTCGAGGTCCGAAGCTTTCAGACCTTCCGTCTGACTTACACGGTCGGAAAGCTGGGGCTTGATGATACCGGCGGGATCAGGGCGAGTTTTCGCATCGTCTCGGACGCCGGAAAGCCCCAGACGGCGGACCCGACCGCGCCTAGCTATCTAACCGCAAGCTGCAGCGGCGAGGGCACGATTTCCCTGCGTGTCGCGCCAGACGGGCAGCGGCCGTGGAACCTTTCGGTCACTGCGCAGCTAAATGGCGGCTACTTGAGCGAGGGGGAAAGGATCACGCTGGTTTTTGGCGATACCTCGCACGGCTCTCCCGGGATGGTCATGCAGACCTTTGCCGAGGGCGGGTTCGAGTTCAAGGTCATGGCCGATGTGCAGGCCACGGGGAACTTCCTGCCGCTGGATCAACAATTCTCGGTCCCCGTCGTGCCTGGCCCGGCGCACAAATGGGTCGCGGTGCTGCCAACGCTGCGCCGACCGGGGGAGCCATTCACGCTGGGCCTGAAGGCAGAGGACATCTGGGGGAACCCGACCGCGCAGGCCGGAGGACGGGTTAGCCTGTCGCCATCGCTGCCGGTTGAGGGGCTGCCGGAGGCGCTGGACTTTGCCCCGGACGATCGCGCGTTGACCCTGGAGGGCCTGCGCGTCGCCGAAGACGGTGTGCTGCGCATCGGGGTCTCGGTGGACGGCGTCAAAGTCGCGGAGGCCGGGCCTTTGCTGATCCAGGCGGGCGAGGTTTCAGGCTATTGGGGCGACCTACACGGTCAGACAGGCGAGACCGTTGGCGTAAACACGATCGAGAGCTATTTCGACTTTGCCCGGAAGAAGGCCTTCCTCGATGTCTCGGCCCATCAGGGCAACGATTTCCAGATCAACGCGGCCTTCTGGGCACGGCTGAACGAGGTCACGGCAGAGTGGAACGAGCCGGGCCGTTTCACCGTTCTGCCGGGTTATGAATGGTCCGGCAACACGGCTGTCGGCGGGGACCATAACGTCTTCTTCGCGGCGGAAGGACGGCCGATCCGCCGCTGCAGTCATGCCTTGCTGGAAGACCGGTCAGACCTGGCAAGCGATGCCCATACCCTGACTGATCTTTACGCCGCGCTGCGCGAGGAGGACGCCGTGATCTATGCCCATGTCGGCGGGCGGTACGCTGATATCCATTACGATCACGATCCGGTTCTGGAGACAGCGGTAGAGATGCACTCGGCCTGGGGCACCTTTGAATGGGTCCTGACGGATGGCTTTCCGCTGGGTCGCCGCGTCGGTGTCGTGTGCAATTCCGATGGGCACAAGGGGCGGCCGGGTGCCAGCTATCCCGGGGCGTCGACCTTCGGGGCCTATGGCGGGCTGACCTGTTTTCTGACCGACCGCAACGACCGCGCGGCGATCATGGAGGCGCAGCGGCGGCGGCACCACTACGGCACGACCGGGTGCCGGATGCACATGGAGGTGAGCGCGCTACTTCCGGACGGCGCCGCAGTGTGCGCCCGAAATCCGGCGGCCGTGCCGGATACGCCGCGCCATGCTGCGAAGACCGCGATCATGGGGGACATTGTGGAAGGTGCCGCCGGTGCGGTCGAGCTGTCCGTGAACCTGATCGCCCATGCCGGGATCGAACGGGTGGAGCTTCGTCGCGGGTCAGAGACATTGGAGACGATGCGGCCCTATGGCCCGTCCGATCTTGGCCAACGCATCCGTGTCGTCTGGTCCGGTGCCGAATACCGGGGCCGCGGGCGCGATACGGCATGGCGTGGGCAGGCCCGGTTCAATGGGGGCGCAATCACGCGGTTCGACACGATCAATCTGTGGAACCACGAACGCCTGCTGGATCAGCCCGGATCGGACAGCGTGATCTTCGACACGATCACCACCGGGAATTTCATGGGCTTCGACGCGTGGGTCGACGGCGGCATGGACCTTCAGATCACCACCAATCACGGTGATCTGGTCAGTGCTTTGGACGCCATCGGTCTGGACCCGATCCACATGGAGGCAGGTGGTCTCGCCCGGCGCCTGAGCGTCTTTCGCCTGCCCGATGCACCCCTGGCGCGGGAGCTGGCGTTCACCCGCAGCATAACGCTGACCGATGGGCACGACGATCCGATCTGGATCGCCGTGACGACCGAAGATGGCTATCAGGCCTGGTCCAGCCCGATCTACTTCATATGAGGCTGCCGGTCAGTTCGCGTCCAGCCAGGCGATGACCCGGTCGGCCAGTTCCTCTGCGGTGGCGTCCCCGCCGGGCAGAATGATCTCTGCCGCCTCCGGCGCTTCGTAATCGGAGTCGATGCCGGTGAAGTTCTTCAGCTCTCCGGCACGGGCCTTTTTATAGAGGCCCTTTGGGTCGCGCGCTTCGCAGACATCCAACGGCGTGTCCATGAAGACCTCGACGAACTCGCTCTCTCCCATCAACTCGCGCGCCATGTCGCGTTCCGCCCGGAAGGGAGAGATGAAGGACGTGATCACGATCAGCCCGGCATCGGTCATCAGGCGGGCGACTTCCGCCACGCGGCGGATGTTTTCAACCCGGTCCTGATCGGTGAAACCCAGATCCTTGCAGAGACCGTGGCGGACATTGTCGCCGTCCAGCAGATAGGTCTTCTGCCCCCGGGTGTGGAGCTTCTGTTCGACGATATCGGCCACTGTCGACTTGCCTGACCCGGACAACCCGGTGAACCACAGGACGCGCGGCGTCTGGCCACTGGCCTTGGCGCGCGCCGCCTTGTCCACCTTCATCTGATGCCATTCGATGTTCGATGCGCGGCGCAGGGCGAAGTCGATGACGCCAGCGCCGACGGTCGCATTCGTGAACCGGTCTATGATCACGAACGCCCCGGTTTCGCGATTGTCGGCATAAGCATCGAACGGCACGGCCCGGTCGAGGGCCAGCTTGCAGTAGCCGATCTCGTTCAAAGCCAGTGTCTTCGCGGCCAACTGGTCCAGAGTGTTGATGTCTACCTTGTGCACCAGATCTGTGACACGCCCGGTCGCCGACGCGGTGGCGAAACGGAACTGATAGGCGCGTTCAGGCAGCATGGCCTCCTGATCCATCCACACCACATGGGCGGCAAACTGGTCAGCCACATCCGGCGCAGTTTCCGGCAGGCTGAGCGTGTCGCCGCGGCTGATGTCTATCTCGTCGTTGAGACAGATCGTCACGGCGCGGCCTGCGCCTGCGCTGTCCACATCGCCCTGCGGTCCGACGATGCGCGAGACGGTCGATGAACGCCCCGTCAATGCTGCCGCAACCCGGTCGCCGACGTGAATGCGGCCCGAAGAAATCGTCCCCGCAAAGCCGCGAAAATCAAGGTTGGGGCGGTTCACCCACTGCACCGGCATCCGGAACGCGCGATCGACATCCCCGCGGGGTATCTGGATCTGCTCCAGCAGCTGCATAAGGGTCGGTCCATCGTACCAGGGGGTTGTCTCTCCCGTTCGGAACACGTTGTCACCGGTCAGCGCCGACAACGGAACCGCGTAGACATCGGTGAAGTTCAGTCCATCGGAGAATGCCTGGTAGTCCGACTGGATCCGGTCAAAAACGGATCGGTCCCACCCGACGAGATCCATTTTGTTCACTGCCAGCACGACGTGCCGTATGCCGAGCAGCGAGATGATGTAGGAATGACGTTTCGTCTGGGTCAGGACGCCCTTGCGGGCATCGATCAGGATGATCGCAAGATCGGCGGTCGAGGCGCCGGTTGCCATGTTGCGGGTGTACTGCTCGTGCCCCGGCGTGTCGGCGGCAATGAATTTGCGCTTGTCGGTCTCGAAGAACCGGTACGCCACATCGATGGTGATGCCCTGCTCGCGCTCGGCCTGCAGGCCATCCACCAGAAGCGCCAGATCGACCTGTTCGCCTTGCGTGCCGTACTTTCGGCTTTCCGCCTCTGCCGCGCCAAGCTGATCTTCGAACACGGTTTTCGAATCGTACAACAGCCGCCCAAGCAGCGTGGACTTTCCGTCGTCCACGGACCCGCAGGTGATGAATCTCAGCTGGTCCTTGGCATCCTGTTGCAGAAGATAGGCGTCGATGTCGATGGGGGCCTCTGCGTTCATCAGAAATAGCCCTCCTGCTTTTTCTTCTCCATCGACCCGATCTGGTCCTTGTCGATGGCGCGGCCCTGCCGTTCAGAGGCGCGCGAGGTCAGAAGCTCCAGAATGATCTCCGGCACCGTGGTGGCCGCCGAGGCCACAGCCCCGGTCAACGGATAGCAGCCAAGCGTGCGGAAGCGGACCTGCCGCATCTCCGGCGTACGGCCCTCAAGCGGCATACGATCGTCATCGACCATGATCATCATGCCGTCATGTTCGACCACGGGGCGTTCCGCTGCGAAATAGAGCGGAACCAGTTCGATCCCCTCGCGATGGATGTACTGCCAGACATCCAGTTCGGTCCAGTTCGACAACGGGAAGACCCGCACGCTTTCACCGGGCCCTATCTGGGTGTTGTAGAGCGACCAAAGTTCAGGCCGCTGCGCCTTGGGG
>JBCCMP010000357.1:0-5281 GCA_039026295.1 Pseudomonadota bacterium
AGGCCAGCTGTCGCTGCCGGGCATTGCGCTGGCGATGATCGCGCTGGCGCTGTCGGTCGCCGCCGCGCGCGCCGTTCTGGCAGGCCAGCGGCTGGCGCATGTGGGGCTGGGCGTGGCTGCCGCCGCGCTGCTCTATGGCGCGATCCTGAATTTCGCGCTGCCCAGGATGTGGGTCGCGTTCCCAAGCCCGCGCATGGCCGAGATGCTGGTGCAGTATCAGCCCTGCGCCTCTGGCCCGGCGTTCAGCCAGGGCTATCACGAACCGAGCCAGGTCTTCCTGACGGAGACCGGCATTCGCCACGCCGAGGGGGGCGGGGTCAGCGCGGCGCTGGCATCGGACCCGGGCGCACTGGTGCTGCTGGAGGATAGGTGGGCCGAAATACTCGGCGACAGTCTTCCCGCCGCGGTGGAGCGCGAGGTGATCCACTACTTCAATTACAATCGCGGGAAGATGATGACGGCCCGTCTTTTGACCCCTGACGATGCACGCTGGGATGCCTGCCTTTCGCCGCCAGCCGGTTGAGGGGCACCCGGACCGGGACCTAGAGCAGTTTCCGATCTGATTGAATCAGATCGACCGCTCTATCTATATGATTTGACGCGCAATCCGATCTTCGTTTCACTCCGGTCGGATTGCGCTCTAGCCGTCCCGTGCTGTCCAGGACTCGCGCAGATCGCGGTAATCGGGGGCGCGCAGGCGTTCGATCTCCACGTAGACCTCTTGCTCTTCGACGGTCTTTTCATGGCCTGTGCGCAGCATCAGGGCCTCGAAGGTGAACGCGATGCCGGTGTAGAGCGCCATTTCGAATGAAAACTGCAGCGAGGCGATGATCGACCAGGCGAGTCCCTCTTCCGGATAGAAGGTCCTGACACCTGCCGCGACCGCCATTCCCATGATCCCGGTCACCGCGGCAAAGAAGGGCAGCGCGATGACGTAGCGCGAGAGGATCAGTCCGACCGAGTACGAGCGGTCGTAGTCCCAGCCAAGCTCCAGCACGCGGGGCACGATGATGATCGCGACAGTCGTGATGAAAAACATCGACGCGATGCGGATCGCGAGGAAGAGTGCCTCGAGGTTCAGGCCTTCGGAGGTCAGCATGTCAGCCAGGGCTTCGGGCGAACTGGCGGCCATCTGCTGGACCCGGTCGAGATTGTTCGGGTTCAGCCACCAGAACTGCCGCCAGTCGATCGTCTCGATATAGACCAGCGCGATTGCGATGAGGATCAAGGCGCTCAGTATCTGGGCGATGATAACGATTGCAAAGCAGCGCCCGGCGGATCTGAAGAAATCGGGCTGATTGGCAATGCGTTCCAGGCCGACAAAACTGGCAGCATACCGGGCGGTCTGGGTGTATATCGCCACCTGCGACACGATCAGTGCGCCGATCACAAGGATCGGCACAATGATGGTCAGGACGGCCAGGACGCCGACTGCAAGGCTGCCTGCAATCGTGATGGGCAGCACAGCGAGCATGACCAGAAAACCGTAAAATGGACTGGAAACCAGCGCCAGTACCGTGCGTCCAAACATGGCGTTCCCCCCAGAACGGAAACCATTTTCGTACCTTTGAAGAGTGAAGGCATGACGCCAGAGAATGTCAACCGGTGAGGGCGGGCCGGGGCGGAGTATCGCGTTATCGGGGTGCCGGGCTCAGGCGTCGCGGCGTGCGGCCTCCCACGCCATCATGGCGCGCTTGATCGGCAGACCCCAGTGATATCCGCCAAGACCGCCATCGCGGCGCATCGCGCGGTGGCATGGGATCAGCCAGCTTATCGGATTGCGCCCGACCGCCGTGCCGACGGCCCGAACGGCCCTTGGGTTGCCGATATGCCGTGCAATTTCCGAATAGGTCGTCACATGGCCCGAGGGGATCGCCATCAATGCCTCCCAGACCTTGATCTGGAACGGGCCGCCCAGCGGGGCCAGAGCAAGCTCTCCCGCTCCGCCGATGGCTGCGTCAAGCCAGGGGCGAAGAAGTCCGGGATCCTCCACATAGTTTGCCTCGGGCCAGCGGCCTGCCATGTCTTCCCACGACCGGTCCCGGCCAAACTCGGCGGCGAATGCAAGGCCGCAGAGACCACGGTCTGTCCCCATTGCCAGCGCCTCGCCAAACGGCGTCGGGAACCATCCCCAGTGGATCGTCAGGCCGTTGCCCTTGCGGGCATAATCGCCAGGGGTCATCGCCTCCCACCGGATGAAGAGATCGTGCAGGCGGCCGGGAGAGGACAGGCCCGTCTCGAACGTCGCATCCAGAACGGTAAAGCGTTCGGACAAAAGCTGTTTGGCGTGGTCCAGCGTCAGATACTGCAGGTACCGCTTCGGCGAGACGCCGACCCATTGGCTGAACACCTTCTGGAAGTGAGCGGGGCTGAGCCCGATGGCATCGGCGACATCCTCGAGCGAGGGCTGGTCGGCGGCGCGGTCCTGAATGTAGGCCAGCGCCGCCGCCATCAGGTCGTACTGAAACTTGTCCTGCGAGATCGGCGCGTTCATCGGCTTGCTCCTCGGCTGCATCTTGTGAGCACTATCGCCGTGTAGCAGGCAGCAAACCACCCGGTTCTTGCGATCGGAGCGGCCTTTCAGATCACGGCGCGCCGGATCAGGTCTGCGGCGATCCGGTCCGCCTCGGCCAGGGGTTCGTAGTGCCAGTAGTCGATCTGTCCGCGAAACCGGCGAGAGGCCCCCCGGGCCGCCAGACTCTCGTGAAAGCGCGAGATTTTCTGGTCCGTCCGGCTGAGGGGGAAGGTGTGCACCGGCAGGCCCGTGCTGGCGGCCTCGGAGGCCATGTTCACCGAGTCCTCGGTCACCAGCACGGCGTGCGCATAGGCAAGAAGGGCCGGATAGGGGTTGTCGCCCGCGCCAGTCCAGATCATCGTGTTGGTCTTGTCGTTCAGCGCGTGATTCAATGCCTGAACCAGCGATGCGGGCGTCCGCCGCGACGTGGTCACCATCAATCCGAAGTCCCTGGACAGAGCCTGCAGCGCCCGGATCAGGTTGTGGCCGTCTGCTTCGCTGAAGGTCGCCGATTTGCTGAGGCCGCCGATCAGGACCGCGAGGCGCGGTTCCGGCAAGGTGGTCAGACGATCGCGCCACGCCTCGGCGGCCGTGCGGATCACCTGGGGCGTCATGCGGTTCAACGCGCCAATCGTCGACATGACATTCGCCCCCGCCAGATCATCGTGGCCCGGCACGACGACGGCATCGAATGCGCCCGTGGCCATCTGCGGGTTCAAAAGCTGGACCGTGGCGATCTGGTGCAGGCGGCCCAGCGCCGCGACGACCGGCCCGGACCGGCGGCCGGCCCCAATGGCGATGCCGGGCCAGGGCCACTGGAACTGCTCTGCCCCCTCGGCGAGGCCAGAGAATGGCCAGCCATGCGCGCGCGTCGGGAAGTGCTGCGAAAGGCCGGGCGGGACCATTGCGGCCCAGCCTTTCAGTGCGATCGGGGTTTCCCGAATATCCACCGGACGGGCGCGTCCGATCGCCTCGGACAGGCCCATCGCCTGCGCCCTGTTCCCGGCGCGGCCATCGGTCACGACCCAGATCGCGGTCTTTTCTTTCATTCGCGCCTTTCCATTTCTTGCGCAGATCAGCAACATTGTTGCTTTCCCGAAGCTTGAAACGTAAAAAGCGAAAAATCGCAAGTCGGCGCCGGGGATCGCCGCTGCAGAGGGGGCACTCAGGCCAGGGGCAGCGCATGTCAGGGTTAAAACTGGATTTGATCGATCGCAAGATCCTCGCGGAATTGCAGAATGACGGTCGGATGACCAATGTCGAGCTGAGCCGCAGGGTCGGTATTTCCGCGCCGCCCTGTCTGCGGCGGGTCCGGGGGCTGGAGGAGACCGGCCTAATCGAGGGCTACCATGCCCGCCTGAATGCCCGCGCATTGGGGTACGAGGTGACGGTTTTCACCATGGTCAGCCTCAAAAGCCAGGCCGGTGCGGATCTCGAAGCGTTCGAGGCCCTGTGCCGCGACTGGCCTTTGGTGCGCGAGTGCCACATGCTGAACGGCGAGATCGACTTCCTGCTGAAGTGCGTCGCTCCGAACCTACTGACGTTCCAGTCGTTCCTGACGGACCAACTTACCGCGACACCGAACGTGTCGAACGTGCGGACATCCCTGGTGATCCGGTCGGACAAAGATCAGCCGGGCGTTCCGTTCGAGATGTCAGATCATCTGGCTGCAGAAAACATCTGAGGCCGGTCGCCGCCGTCAGGTGACAACGGCCGCGGCCGTCAGGACGTCCTGCGGACGCGAACCACCACATCTACGCGGCTGATCTCCGCGCCCTCGGGCGCTTCCGGCAGCTTGGCGAATGCGTAGGCCCCCTGCGGCGCATCCGTCAGATGGCCGTCGTCTTCCCAGTAGAAGTGCGCGTGCTCGTCCGTGCGGGTGTCGAAGTAGCTGCGCGTGCCGTCGACGGTGATTTCCGTCATCAGACCGGCTTCGGTGAAGCAGCGGAGCGTGTTGTAGACGGTCGCGAGCGACACCGACGCGCCGATTTTCGCGGCGGATTCGAAGAGAAGCTCGGCCGTCACGTGCCGGTTGCGACCGTCACCGATCAGCAATTCGGCCAGCGCCTGGCGCTGCCGAGTCGGACGGAGATCGGCGCTTGAAAGCCACTCCAGAGCACGCTCAGTGCGTGTTTTGTCGATTTCAGTTGTCGAGCTCATTGCGTACTGGCCCATTCCCGAGGCTATGCGTCGGTTTTATATAGCCTAGATTGTTCACATATACAAAGCCTTGTCCAGATTCCCTGATGAGGGGTTCTTGTGCCCTTTGGACTCTGGTGCTAGGGAACCGCGGTTAAAGTGGACTTTCCGGAGACTTGCTGCATGGCGGAACGGCCGAACAGCTATGACTTTGATGCCCTTCTGCAGTGCGCACGGGGCGAACTTTTCGGTCCGGGCAATGCGCAGTTGCCGGAGCCGCCCATGCTGATGGTCGATCGTATTACCTCGATCACCGAAGACGGCGGTCCGGATGGCAAGGGTCAGATCGTCGCCGAGTTCGAAGTCAAGCCAGACCATTGGTTCTTCAAGTGCCACTTCAAGGGTGATCCGGTGATGCCGGGATGCCTTGGTCTTGACGCGCTGTGGCAGTTGACCGGGTTCTTTCTGGGCTGGCGCGGCATGCCGGGTCGTGGCCGCGCGCTGGGCGTTGGAGAGGTCAAATTCTCAGGGATGGTGACGCCTGCCGCGAAGCTGATCCGCTACACGGTCAACCTTAAAAGGGTTATCGACCGCAAGCTCAAACTGGCCATCGCCGATGGTGTCATG
>JBCCMP010000358.1:0-5255 GCA_039026295.1 Pseudomonadota bacterium
CGTCAACTGGGACCCGCAGTTCGAAACCGCGATCTCCGACCTCGAAGTCGAGAACACCGAAGTCGACGGCCATATGTGGCACTTCAAGTACCCGCTGCAGGACGGGGCGACGTATGAATATGTCGAAAAGGACGAGGACGGGAACGTCACCCTGCGCGAGACGCGGGATTATATCTCGATCGCCACGACCCGTCCCGAGACAATGCTGGGCGACGGCGCGGTCGCAGTTCACCCGTCGGACGAACGCTATGCGCCTATCGTCGGCAAACTGTGCGAGATCCCGGTCGGGCCCAAGGAACACCGCCGCCTGATCCCGATCATCACCGATGACTACCCCGACCCGGACTTCGGCTCCGGCGCGGTCAAGATCACCGGCGCGCACGACTTCAACGACTATGCGGTCGCCCAGCGCGGCAATATCCCGATGTACCGGTTGATGGACACCAAGGGGCATATGCGCGACGACGGCGCGCCGTATGTTGAGGAAGCCGCCAAGGCACAGGCCATTATCGATGGCACCGAGATGACGCGGGAGGAAATCGACCGCATTAACATTGTCCCCGACGATCTGCGTGGGCTGGACCGGTATGCTGCCCGGAAGATGGTCATCGACCAGATCACTGCCGAGGGCCTGGCCGTTATGGTACCCGCGGACCACCCGGAGGTCGCGTGGATGAAAGGCCAGGCGCCGGAGTGGAACCACAAGGGGCGCGCCGATCTCCAACCATTGGAGGACGACGCGGAAGGTCCTTCGACCCTCCCCATGGTCGAAGCCAAAAAGATCATGCAGCCGTTCGGCGACCGCTCAAAGGTCGTCATCGAACCCATGCTGACCGACCAGTGGTTCGTCGACGCCAAGACGCTCGCCCAGCCTGCCATCACGGCGGTTCAGGACGGCACGACCAAGTTCGTCCCGGAAAACTGGGACAAGACCTATTTCAACTGGCTGAACGACATTCAGCCCTGGTGCATCTCTCGCCAACTGTGGTGGGGCCATCAGATCCCGGTTTGGTATGGGCCGGGACTGGAAGGCGAGAGGTTAACCGCCGACTCCGACGAGGACTGGATGCCATCGGGCGTTGGCTTGATCGAATTCTGTGCAGGGACAGAAGAAGAAGTCAGAGTCAAAGCGGAAGAGTATTACGGCGAGCCGGTTCAGTTCGTTTCGCAAGAAGATTGGGTTGCGAAAAATTTCGCGGGCATGCTGCAACCAGAAGCCATCCCACTCTACCGCGACCCCGACGTCCTCGACACCTGGTTCTCCTCAGCCCTCTGGCCTTTCAGCACGCTCGGCTGGCCGGACCAAACGCCGGAGCTTGACCGCTATTACAAGACGGACGTCCTGATCACCGGGTTCGACATCATCTTTTTCTGGGTCGCCCGGATGATGATGCAGGGCATCCATTTCATGAACGAAGTCCCCTTTCACACCGTCTACATCAACTCCATCGTGGTCGACGGGAAGGGCAAGAAGATGTCCAAATCGCTGGGCAACATCATCGACCCGCTGGAACTGATCGATCAGTACGGCGCCGACGCCACCCGCTATGCGCTGGCGAGCCAAGAGGTCCAGTCCCGCCGCACGCTGCGCATGTCCAATCAGGCCGCCGAAGGCGGGCGAAACTTCGGCACCAAGCTGTGGAACGCCGCGCGGTTTGCCGATCTTAACCAATGCCACGCGACTTTCCTGTCGGGCACAAAGCCATACGAAAGCCATACGGATGCCATACGGGTTGTCGGGCAGCACGAAACGGTTAACAGATGGATCGTGGGCGAGACCGCGCGTTGCGCCGCCGCCGTCGACAAGGCCCTTGGCGAGCACAAGTTCAACGAGGCGGCGACGGCCTTGTACGACCACATCTGGAAGGTCTTTTGCGACTGGTATGTCGAGTTTGCCAAGCCTCTGCTGGCCGACGGTCACCCGGCGCAGGAAGAGACGCGGGCCACCATGGCCTGGGCGCTGGATCAATGCCTGATCCTGCTGCACCCGATCATGCCCTTCATCACCGAAGAGCTTTGGTCTGTTCTGGCAGCAGAGCGTCCTAAGCCCCTGATTCATATGAATTGGCCGGACCTCGACCTTTCGCTCGCGGACGAGGCTGCCGACACCGAAATGAACTGGGTGATCCGCGTGATCGAGGGTATCCGCTCCGTGCGGGCCGAGATGAACGTCCCTGCGGGCGCGAAGATCGAGTTGGTCCTGACCGGTCACTCACCCGCAGTCGGCGAGCGCATGCTAAGAAATTCCCAGCTTATTCAGCGTCTTGCGCGTCTTTCCGAATGTGCTGTAGCCGACAGCGCCCCCGAAGGCTCCGTAACCATTGCCCTGCAGGACTGTGCCATAAACCTACCCCTCGCAGGCGTCATCGACGTGGCCGCAGAGAAGTCCCGGCTGGACAAAGCAGTTGGTAAAATATCCAAGGAAATCATGGGATTGGAGAAGAAACTTGGCAATGAAGGTTTCCTCGCCAAGGCCCCCGAAGAGGTGGTCGAGGAACAGCGCGAACGCATGTCCATTGCCTCGTCCGAAAGGGACCGGTTGAATGCCGCGCTGGAACGTCTCGCGGGGATCGGCTGATCGGGCGTTGGGCGGGCCGGGCAGCCGGGGCGGCGCGGTTTAGCGGGATGCTAACCCTAAAACTTTAGACAACTTTCCCGCCGGTCCCGAAGATCCGACCCAGAGGACTGATCAACAGCGCGAGCAAAACGGCCGACACGGCCAGATCCACCGGCATCAGCGTCACGACCGTCTCCTCCGGAAACAGCCAGAACTGCATCCCCGCCAACGGCCCCTCGGCGCCGATGAATGCGATGCCAAGCAGGTTGTTCCCCAGGTGCAGCCCGATCGCGGACCATAGATTGCCTGACCGCCAGACCAGCACGGCAAAGCTGAAGCCCATAAGCGTGGTTACGGCCGCATAGTAGACCCCGCCAATCCCCGGTAGATTGAAAAGGTGCAGCAACCCGAAGCCTACCGCCGGGACGCCGGCCCAGACCGCCGGATGCCGGCTGATCTGGCCAAGCTGCTGCAACAGGTACCCGCGAAAGATCAGCTCCTCTGATCCCGCCTGAACAAAGACGAGCAGTACTATCGGGATCAGCCAGACCGCCCATGTGCCAATCGTCAGTTCAGTTCTGTACGGCTCGGCCAGCACAAGGGCTGCAACCAGCGACGGCAGGAAGAAGGCAACTGCAAGTCCGATGCCCAGCAGCAGGTCCCGCACATGCACCCGTTTGTCCGGTGCCAGTATCGTGCGAAAGCTCTGGTCATGAATGGCGACCATTGCCAGCCACACGCCCAGCCAGATCCCGCCAAAGGTGGCGAGGATCAGAACAATTGTCAGCGGAGTCCCGCCGACCATGAACGCGCCCATCTGCTGAAGCGCCAGATCGACGTCACCCAGTTGGACGACCTGCCACAGCACCCAGCCGATCAGAACGGCCAGAGTGCCCAGCAGCCACAGACCCACGATAATCAGCAAACCCAGCAGCATCCACCAGATGCCGGTGCGCCGCGCCGCAGGCGCGATGTAAGTGTCCAGAGCAGTCATGCCGCGGACCTTACACAGGAGAGCAAACGGAGAACAGAGGCCGCATGGCGCGACCTTACACCCCTCGTCGCATGGGCTCCGAACGCAATCGATCCTGAGTTGAGATCGCAGAGGACCGAGGTTGTGACGTTCCGGCGAACCCGCTAGCCTGTTGCAAATTGCAAAGGGTACGGGCGCGCTGCTGGCAGCGTTTTCTCTACCACCCGCGACGCACTGGGGAGCCGTCGATTGCGTCTCGCATTATTAAAAGGACGATCGCTCATATTGCGTACCGGGCTGCATCCTCCCGGCCATGTTGTCATCACGTTCGCACAATGCGTGAACGCAAGGGCGGCCTTTCGCACCAACAGCGCCTGCAACGAGAAACAGGTGGACATTGCCCCGGAAAACGCAATATCCCGCCGAAGAGCAAAGGTCCTTTGGCGATTGTTCGCTGTTGGGGTCACGCTTGTCGAAAGTCTGGGCCGTGCAGTTCCAGAACCGGCAAGCAGCGAGTGAGGGAATTTCGCGTGCCGACAGCATATCAACGACTTCAATGCGGGCTGGCGGCCGTCGCGCTATGTGCCCTGACTTTCGGCGTTTCGGGCTGTCAGCAGGGTGCGGGATACAGCAGCGCCGACGCTGAGTGGCAGCGCTTGCGCGGCTCTGGACCCTTTCACGTCGTAAACGCGGCCCATCACCGTGCCGTCGTATCTGCCCGTGGCAACCAGGTTGCAATCGAACCGGCAGATGGATTTTGCGTCGCCGAGGATTCCATTGAAACATCGGCCAGATCGGTTTTCGCCCTGATCGGCGACTGCGTGATCGACGGTCCGGCTGCCGGTAAAACGAACGGACGCGGCGGGCTGGATCTACCGTCGTCGGTGCCCGGGATCATGACTGTTTCAATCTCCGGCGATAAGGGCTTTGGCCGCGAAACGAACGGCGCAGGATCTCTTTCGGGCCTGCGTGCCTTCCTGGAAAGCCCGGAAGGCGTGTCGATGCTGGGCCGCGGTGGAGGTGCGAACACCGTCTCGGTGAAGGAGATCCGCGAGATCGACGATGCCTTGTTCGTCTATGTCGAGGACAAGGACACCGGGATCGTTCCGATACTCAGCTCGCGCTTCTGGCGCGCGTTCATCGAGTTGAACGACCGGCTGACCGTCGTCACGATCAGCGGGTTCCGCGACCGGCCCCTGGAAAAGGCGGACCTGCTGGAATTCCTGGTTGGACAGGTTGAAAAGCTGGAAGTCGCCAATGCCGTGCCCATCAATGAGAGCGGTGTCATGGTTGCACAGGGCGGAACGCAGCGCCTCAGCGACCTGCAGCCAGAGTTCATCGTAACCGTCAAACCGCCTGTACCGACAAGGCGGCCGGATCAGACTCAAGCGGTCACGGTGGTGGAGGCCACGGAACCGCCCGCCGCGACAACGGTTGCATCTGAAGACCCGCTTCGAACGATTGCTCTGGACGATCTTGAAACGCCTGCCGAGGCGGAAGAGACTCAAGTCGCCGTCGTGAATACGGCGCGGACGATCGAACCATCCCCGATAGCCTCGCAACAAACCACGCCTGCGCCGCAGCAGACCGCGGCGACGAAACCGGCGGTTAAGAAACCGGCCGCCAAGACGACAAGTGCTGCCCGACCATCGAGCCCACGGAAATCAGCGTCGTCTGCGCGCAGTACCGCTGCGCCGAAGACACCGGTCGCAGCGCCGAGCGCGC
>JBCCMP010000359.1:0-5255 GCA_039026295.1 Pseudomonadota bacterium
AATGCACCGCGGCTTGCCGATATCATCACGATGACCGATCTGATGACCTCGCTGGGCTGCGAGGTGGCATCGCTGCAGGACGGCAATGTGCTGGCCATGTCCGCGAAAGAGATCACCAATCACACCGCCGACTACGACATCGTGCGCAAGATGCGCGCCTCGATCCTGGTGCTGGGGCCGATGCTGGCGCGGGACGGGCAGGCGCAGGTCTCGCTGCCGGGTGGCTGCGCGATCGGTGCGCGCCCGGTGGATCTCCATCTCTCGGGCTTGGAGCAGATGGGTGCCGAGCTTGAACTGGCCGATGGCTATGTCAACGCCACTGCACCTGGCGGGCTGAAGGGTGCGGTAGTCGAGTTCCCCATGGTTTCGGTCGGCGCGACCGAGAACCTTTTGATGGCCGCGACGCTGGCCAAAGGAACGACAGTTCTGATGAACGCCGCGCAGGAGCCGGAGATTGTGGATCTGGCCAATTGTCTGGCGTCGATGGGCGCTCAGATCCACGGGGCCGGGACAAGTCAGATTACCGTGCAAGGGGTCGAGAAGCTGCACGGCACCACCCACGCGGTGCTGGCCGACCGGGTCGAGATGGGCACCTATATGCTGGCCCCGGCGATCTCTGGCGGCGATATCACAGTCGAAGGCGGCGACCGCTCGTTGGTCGGCGCGTTGATCGACCAGATGGAGGCTGCGGATCTCTCGGTGGAGGATGTCGATGGCGGTTTGCGCGTGCGCCGCTGTAACGGCGTCATCAAGCCCCTCAACATCACGACCGAACCCTTCCCCGGTTTTCCAACCGACCTGCAGGCCCAGATGATGGCGCTGCTGACGGTGGCCGACGGCGTAAGCACCATCGACGAACAGATCTTCGAGAACAGATTCATGCACGTCCCGGAACTGTCGCGGATGGGGGCGAAGATCGACGTGCAGGGCGGTACGGCGACGATCACCGGGGTAAATGATCTGCGCGGTGCGCCTGTCATGGCGACGGATCTGCGTGCCTCTGTCAGTCTGATTCTGGCGGCGCTGGCAGCGGAAGGCGAAACCGTGCTAAGCCGCGTCTATCATCTTGACCGCGGCTACGAACGGGTAGAGGAAAAGCTTGGCGCCTGCGGGGCCGAGATCGAACGCCTTTACGACTGACCACCAGAGCATTGCCAAGGAACTGCCATGCCGGACGCTCGTTTCGAAGACCACGACCCGAGCGCAGGTCAGCTTCGTCTGGCGCTGACTGATCCGGACGATGTGCCCGTCATATCCTCGCTGGTGCAGGATGCCGTGGGTCTTGTTGGCGAGATTTCATGGATGCCGAAGCGCCGCCGCCTGACCCTGCTTCTCAACCGGTTCCGGTGGGAGGACAAGGACAAGGCCGCCGCCTCCGGCCGTCCGTTCCAGCGGGTCCGCTCGGCGCTGGTCCTCGACAGCGCGCTGAATGTGCGCACCAATGGCCTGTCGCCGCAGGAAAGGGATATGGTCTATTCCGTTCTGCAGGTCCGGTTCGAAGCGGGCGAAGATGCGGCCGGTCAGGTATTTCTTGATCTGTCCGGGGATGGCACCCTCGAGATCGGGGTCGAATGTCTGGATGGGCGGTTGATGGATCTCTCGGCGCCGTGGGATGCGAAGGCCGGTGCCGCGCCCGATCATCCGCTGGACTGACCGCATGACCACAGACGACCCTCGCGCCTTTCTGACCGAGCTTTTTCAGACGGCTGTCGCCGCCGCAGATCCCCTCGAAGTGTTGAAGGGTCGGCTGCCCGAACCGCCCAGGGGCCGCACCGTTGTCATCGGCGCGGGCAAGGGCGCGGCACAGATGGCCGCGGCGTTCGAAAGCCTCTGGCCGGGCGATCTGACCGGCGTGGTCGTAACCCGCTATGGTTATGCCTGCCCGACCGATCGGATTGAAGTGCTGGAAGCCGCGCATCCGGTCCCGGACGCGGCCGGTTTGGCGGCTGGCGAACGTCTGCTCGACACTGTCAGCGGTCTAACCGCCGATGATCTGGTGGTAGCGTTGGTCTGCGGCGGAGGCTCGGCCCTGCTGCCCGCCCCGCCACAAGGTCTGACACTGGCCGATGAAGCGGCGGTGAACAAGGCACTGCTCGCCTCTGGCGCGCCGATTGGAGAGATGAACACGGTGCGCAAGCATCTCAGCCGGATCAAGGGCGGGCGGCTGGCTGCGGCGGCGCACCCGGCACAGGTCGTGTCGCTGATCGTCTCGGACATTCCCGGCGACATTCCGGCGCTGGTTGCCTCGGGCCCCACGGTGCCGGACACCGCGACCCGCGCGCAGGCGCTGGAGATCGTGTCGCGCTACAAGATGGAACTGCCGCCCGCCGTGATGGCGCATCTGAACGATCCAACGGCTGATGCCCCTTTACCGACGGATCCGGTCTTTGCCGGGCACCGGGTCGAGGTCATCGCGTCCGCGCGCCTGTCGCTCGAGGCGGCCGCAGCCCGATCAGCGGCGCTTGGCCTCCCTGCCGCGATCCTGTCCGATGCGATCGAGGGGGAGGCCCGCGATATTGGCCGGATGCACGCGGCGCTGGCGCAGGAGGTCGCGCGCAACAATCGCCCCTTTTCCAGACCTGTGGTGCTGCTTTCAGGCGGAGAGACGACGGTGACCCTGCGCGGGTCCGGTGGCCGGGGCGGGCGTAACGGCGAACTGACGCTTGCCATGGCAATCGGTCTTCGGGATCTGGACGGGGTGACCGCGCTGGCGGCCGATACCGACGGGATCGACGGATCAGAGGACAATGCCGGGGCTTTCGCCGATGGCACCACTTGCGACCGGCTGATCGCGGCTGGCATGGACCCCAACGCGCAGCTTGCCGCGAATGACAGTTGGGGCGCGTTCGATGCGATCGGCGATCTCTTTGTGACCGGTCCGACCGGGACCAATGTGAATGATTTCCGGGCCATTCTGATCACTTAACCCTGCGAGAACCCATGTCTCTGCCCGCTTCTTCGAAATTCGTTGTGATCGGCGGCGGCATCATTGGCTGTTCGACCGCGTATCACCTCGCCCGGATGGGGCACGAGGTCGCGCTGATCGAGAAGGCCAAGCTCACGTCCGGCTCCACCTGGCATGCTGCGGGACTGGTGGGGCAGCTCCGCTCCAGCGCGAACATCACGCAACTGCTGGGCTACTCCATCGATCTCTACAAGACGCTGGAGACCGAGTCGGGGCAGGCCACCGGCTGGAAGATGAATGGCGGGCTCCGGCTGGCCTGCAATCAGGAACGCTGGACAGAGGTCAAACGCCAGGCCACGACCGCGCGGTCCTTCGGGCTGGAGATGGACCTGCTGAGCCCACGCGAAGCGCAGGATCTCTGGCCGCTGATGACCATAGACGACGTTGTCGGCGCAGCCTACCTGCCGACCGATGGGCAGGCGAACCCGTCCGATATCACGCAAGCGCTCGCCAAGGGAGCGCGGGCCGCCGGAGCGGTTTTTGTCGAAGAAACCTCTGTCACCGGGTTCACGGTCAACAAGGGTCGCGTCAAAGGCGTCGAGACCGATCAAGGCGCGATCACCTGCGAAAAGGTCATCTGCTGCGCCGGGCAGTGGACCCGTGATCTAGCCGCGAAAATCGGCGTGAACGTTCCGCTGGTCAGCGTCGAGCACCAGTATCTGGTGACAGAGCCGATGGGCGTGCCATCGGATCTGCCGACCCTGCGCGACCCGGATCGCCTGACCTATTGGAAAGAGGAAGTCGGCGGTCTGGTCATGGGCGGCTACGAGCGGAACCCGATCCCCTGGGCGGTCGACGGCCTGCCGAAGAACTTTGACTTCTCGCTGATCGACGCGAACACGGACCACTTTCAGCAGATCATCGAGCTGGCGCTGCCGCGGGTGCCCGCCTTGGAGACGGCGGGCGTCAAGCAGATCATCAACGGTCCGGAAAGCTTCACGCCCGATGGCAATTTCATACTTGGCGAAGCGCCGGAGATGCCCGGCTTTCTGGTCGGCGCGGGCTTCAATGCCTTCGGCATCGCCTCGGGCGGCGGGGCAGGGATGGCGCTGGCGGAATGGGCCGCGACGGGGCAGCCGCCCTATGACCTTTGGGCCGTCGACATTCGCCGCTTCGGCGGTGTGCACCGCGACGTCAACTGGGTGCGCACGCGCACGCTGGAAGCCTATGGCAAGCACTACACCATGTCGTGGCCGTCGGAGGAGCATGACAGCGCCCGGCCTGCGAAACGCTCGCCTCTCTATGACCGGCTGATCGCCGCAGGCGCGGTAATGGGCGAGAAGATGGGGTGGGAGAGGGCCAATTGGTACGCGGCTTCGGGCGAAGGCGCGCACGACATCTACACCTATGGTCGTCCCAACTGGCACGACGCGGTCGGGCGGGAGCACCGCGCCGCGCGAGAGGCAGCGGTGCTGTTCGATCAGACGTCCTTCGGCAAGTTTATGCTGCAAGGCCCGGATGCTGCCGCCGCGCTGTCATGGATTGCGGCGGGCCGCGTCGACAGGCCGGTCGGCTCGCTGATCTACACGCAGATGCTCAATGACAATGGCGGGATCGAGGCGGACCTGACCTGCGCCCGGATTGCCGAAGATGCCTATTACATCGTCACTGGGACAGGCTTTGCGACGCGAGACTTCGACTGGATCCGCCGGAACATTCCAAACGGCATGCGCGCCGAGGTGGCCGATGTTAGATCCGGCTTTGCGGTACTGTCCCTGTTCGGTCCGCGGGCGCGCGATGTTCTGAGCTCTGTCTCGCCGGACCCGCTGGGCCACGCAGATTTTCCGTTCGCGACGTTCCGCGACATCAGCATCGCAGGCTGTCAGGTCCGCGCCCTGCGCATCACCTATGTCGGCGCGCTGGGGTGGGAGTTGCACATGCCGGTCGAGGTTGCCGCGACAGTCTATGATGCCTTGCACGAAGCCGGGGCCGATCATGGCCTGATCAACGCGGGATACCGCGCGATCGAGACCCTGCGGCTGGAGAAAGGCTATAGGGCCTGGGGTGCCGAAATCGGCCCTGATCACACGCCTTTGGAGGCCGGGCTTGGCTGGGCCGTCCGCAAAGAAGGCTTTCGCGGCGCGGACGCCATAGCGGCGCAGCGCGCAGGCGGCGTTAAGAAGCTGATGGCGACGTTCACGACCGACCCGGGCACGATCCTGCTGGGCCGCGAGACCATCTTCCGCAATGGCCAGCGCTGCGGCTGGCTGTCCTCCGGCGGCTTTGGGCACACCATCGGGCGCTCGATCGGCATGGGGTTTGTACGCCATCCCGATGGGGTAAGCCGAGA
>JBCCMP010000360.1:0-5238 GCA_039026295.1 Pseudomonadota bacterium
ACCGTCGCCGAGATGGAGAAGGCCAAGTTCGAGGTCCACGACGTCGAAGGCTGGCGTCGTCACTACGCCCGGACCTGCCAGATCTGGTGCGAGCGGCTGACCGCGAAACGGGCGGAGGCGGAATTGATCGTCGGCGAACAGACCTATCGGCTGTGGGCGGCATACCTTGGCGGCTGCTCGCTGGCGTTCCAGCGCGGATCGGCCCGGATCTTCCAGACCGTGGCCACCTTCAGCGCAAAGGGTCTGCCGCCGCTGCCGCCATCGCGCGCAGACCTTTACCGCTGAGCCGGGATGTATCCGCAGGCTGCGTAAAACCTTGATGAAAATCATAGTGTCCGGCGCATGCGATCCGTATCATCGGCGTCGAATCACAAATCGCTCCGACCTACCATTCGCTGGCGCGCTCAGGCAGCGTCTCCGACCGTGCCGCCCATCGCCATCAAGGATCCGACATGCCCGTACTGAACCGCATTGCTGAATTTCACGCGGAAGCCACCGAATGGCGGCGCGATATCCACCAGAACCCCGAGCTCTTGTTCGAGGTGCATCGCACCGCTGCACTGGTGGAAGAAAAGCTGAAAGAATTCGGCGTGGACGAGATCGCCACCGGGATCGGGCGCACCGGGGTTGTCGGCGTGATCAAGGGACGCAAGACCGACAGCGGCAAGGTGATCGGCCTGCGGGCCGACATGGATGCCCTGCCGATCAACGAGGTGCGCGATCTGCCCTACAAGTCCCAGACCCCTGGCCTGATGCACGCCTGCGGCCACGACGGGCACACGACGATGCTGCTGGCAGCGGCCAAGTACCTGGCCGAGACGCGGAATTTCGACGGCACCGCTGTCGTGATCTTCCAGCCCGCCGAAGAAGGCGGCGGCGGCGGAGACGAGATGGTCAAGGACGGCATGATGGACCGCTGGGGCATTCAGGAAGTCTACGGGATGCACAACGCCCCGAACATTCCGACCGGGGCCTTTGCCATGCGCACCGGGCCGCTGCTGGCCGCGGCCGACACATTCGACGTCCGGATCGAAGGGGTCGGCGGCCACGCCGCCCGGCCGCATGACTGCGTCGACCCCGTCCCGATCGCCGCGCAACTGATCACCGCCTTCCAGACTGTCGTCGCACGCAACACCGATCCGCTTGAATCGCTGGTCATCTCGACCACGCAGATGCAGGCCTCGGACGCGCACAACATCATCCCGCAGGTGGTGACCCTGAACGGCACCGTCCGGACCCTGTCGGCCGAGGTGCGCGATCTGGCCGAGCGGCGTATGGGCGAGATCTGCGAGAACATGGGCAAGGCCTTCGGGGCAACCGTCACGCTGGCCTATCACCGCGGCTACCCGGTGACCGTGAATCACCCGGACCAGACGGATTTCGCCGCCAGTATCGCGCGCGACGTCGCCGGCGATGCGATGGTCGATGCGAATGTCGAACCCATCATGGGGGCGGAGGATTTCAGCTACATGCTGGAAGCCCGGCCCGGCGCGTTCGTCTTCCTCGGCCAGGGTGACGGGCCGATCTGCCACCACCCGGAATACGATTTCAATGACGAGATCATCCCCGTCGGCGCCACGTTCTGGAGCCGTCTGGTGGAGACGGCGATGCCCGCCGACTGACCCGATCTCAACTGGCCTCGAAGGAAACAGGACATCAGGAAAGGGCGCTGCGGCGCCCTTTTTTCTTACGACATGGGTAAGGATAAAGCGGTGGATGCAGGCCCTGCCGCATCACCGCTGATTGTTCGCCTGACAGAACAGTGTCTTCGATTTATCGCATGTTGTAGTTCCTTGCCCGGGCGCTGATATTCCGACGCAGGGGCGCGCTGCCCAGCCCATGCCAAGGTATCCAGCGCCCGAAATCCGGGAATGACAGGAGTTTGGGATGAACAGAAGAGCCGTACTGACCGGCGCAGTTGGCGGCACCATCGGACTGGCCGCAGGCGCATCGCAGGCGTCCGCACAGACGATGGACGCGGCAAGCCAGGCAACCTTCGACACCGTGATGGCCTTCATGGGCGCGATGGGCGGCGGTGACATGGATACGATGGCCAGCCTGATGGCCGACGACATGGTCTGGCACAACGAAGGCGACAAGAGCCTTCCATGGATCGGGCCATGGCAGGGCAAGGACGCCATCTTCAAGTTCCTCGGCATCTTCGGCGAGAACTTCAAGACAACCAGTTGGGAGAACATCGACGCTCTTGCGCTGGGCGATACGGTCGCGGTGTTCGGAAAAATGAGCGCGATCACCACCAAATCCGGCAAGGAAACGGGCGACTTCACCTTCGCGCTGCGTGCCAAGGTCCGCGACGGCAAGGTGGTGCTGTGGCACTGGTTCGAAGACAGCTACGCGGTTGCCCAAGCCTATCACGGCAAATGATCGCCCGGCGGCGCGGCCCAGGCACAGCGCCGCCCGGCACCGAATTGGGAGGCTCCAGATGACGAAGCGCTACACATTCACGCCGCCGATGGGCGGGCCGAACTATGACTGGGAAGCGGACCATACCTATGTGAAGGTCTCGGCGGCGGATACCGGCGGTCAGTACACGCTGATGGAGGACAATCTGAAGTCCACCTTCGCGCTCGGCCTGCATATGCACCGCTACCATGCCGAGACGTTCTATATTCTGGAAGGCGACGTCGATTTCTACGTCGATGGCGAATGGATGACGGCGACCCCGGGCACCTGCCTGCATGTGCCGCCCGGCGTGCCCCATGCCTGCACGCTGGCAGATGGGGTCGAGGCCGGGCGGATGCTGATGATCTATCAACCCTCGGGCTTTGACGGATATCTGGCCGAGCTCTCCGGGATGACCGAGGCTGACTTTGCCGATCAGGCCAGGATGGATGCGCTGAACGACAAGTACGACATCGTCAACATCGGCGGCCTGCCGGAAAGGGCCTGACATGCCTGGGTCCTCTTTCCCGGCACCGGCGCGGCGGCTGCACCTGCTGGGCATTGCCGCAATGATCGCGGCGCTCGTTGCGCCCGTCGGACCCGGGCCGGCGGCGGGCGAGCGGGCCCTGCCGAAACGCGCCGGCCCGCCGGTGCAGACGACGACCGGCGTCCCCCATGTGCAGCTCGGTGTCGCCGAGGTGCCCGAGGCGAGGGCCGACCTGCTGCGGCGTGCCGCGCTGCTGCCCGGTCTGGACATCCAGCCGACGGTGATCTCGCTGCCCGGCACCGCAGGCTTCTGGCTGCTGGAAGACCTGCCGCTGAAACGGCCGGAGGTGATCGCCGGCGGCCGCGAGTTCGCGCATGTGCACCCGGATGGGAGCCTCCATGCCTCGCTGCCACCCGACCGGGCGCTACAGGCGGTCGCTGCGGGCTGGGCCGTCCACCACCCGTGGTCGAGAAAGCGGGCGGGCTGGGACGGTTTCGTGATGCTGTTCAACCCGCGCACGGCGGACGAGGTCGACGTGATCTTCGGCCTTGTGGTCGATGGCTACAACTACGTCACCGGCCGCAATGTTCGGGCGAAAGAGGTCGCCGGCGGATAGACGCAGCCCCTCAGTGACGCGGCGTGCGGAACGCCACCTGTTCCTTCGTGACGCCGTCGGGCCAGGGGCCGTCCTTCATCAGTTTGGCGGTCAGTCGACCCCATTCGTCAGCGCCCTTCGCGCCCTTGCCGCAGCCGCCCACGGCAACCGCGATCTTGTCCTCGTGCACGAAGTCGCTCGTTGGCAGCATCGTTGGCGTGTACATCACCGCGCAGGTGTCCGTGTGCCAGTGCTGGCAGCGTTGCAGCACGGGGAAGAGGTCCTGCAGAAAGCCGGTGAACTCTTCCCGGTTGTCTTCCGAGCCGTCGCTCTTGAACCAGGCCTGCAGGCTGGACAACGTCTCGAACCGCTCGTCCTCGGCTGTGCCGATGCCGATCTTCAGATAGCTGTGCCCGTCAGGATACCGGATCGGCGGCAGGATATAGGCGCCCGACACGCAGTGGATCATGGTCGGCATGCCCGCCAGTTCCTCTGCCGCGGCGTCATCGATCCGCGCCAGAACGGTGGTGCGTCCGAAGACGACCAGTCCCAGATCGACGGGCGTGATCCGCCATAGCGGGGTGAACGCGCCCGCGGCGATCACGACCTTCTTCCCGGTCAGGACGGTGCCGTCCGATGCCTCAACCTCGACACCATCGGTGACGGGGCGCACGGCCGTCGCATAGTGGCGATGCATGGTGCAGCCAGCTGCCTCGGCCAGATGGGTCTGGGCCTTGACCATCGAGCGCGGGCTGATGTGGCCGGCCGTCTCCGTCTCGACCAGACCGTCCGTGTCATCGGGGATCGAGAGAAAGGGAAACCGCGCCCTGATCTCGGGCGCAGTCAGGCGTTCGGTCACGGCGCCGCATGCCTCGCCCGTGTCGGCGCTGCGCTGGTTGTAATCATTGCCCGGACTGCCAAGGCCAAGATATCCGGCGGGCGTGAAAAAGCCGATCCCGCTGCGGGCTTCGATGTCCCGGTAGCGTGCGATCGAACGTTTCGCCGTGATCGACCATTCCGGGCTCGGATCGACGATCCGCGTCATGCGCCCTTCATCATAGTGACTGGCAAAGACGCCGGTATGGGTCGCGCGATCGGCCGGTTCATCCGGTCCGATGCAGGCGATGCCATCGGTGCTTTCGGCCAGATGGCGGGCGGCGGCGCTTCCGATCAGGCCGCGACCGATAACGATGATGCGATGCAAGATCTGTCCAATCTGTCTCTAAGTGCGGTTTCCGTGCGGGCGGGATCGTGGTGCCCGGCGGGTCGCTTGCAGACTGGCTGCGCCGCACCATTCCTGCGCCCTTCGTCGCGCGCCGGGCCTGTTTTGTCCAGTCTTTCGCGCACAACGCGCGTTGGCTCAGATGTCGCCGAACACTGATTCCACCTGCGTCCATGCCGCTTGCAGGTGCGACCGCAGTCCCGCCTCTGCCGCGTCCGGGTCGCGCATCAGGATGGCCTGGAAAATCGCCGTGTGGGCGGCGTGGTTTTCCCGGTTCCGATCCGGCTGCCGCTGCATCTGCAGCCAGTGCGGCGCCAGCCAACTGGTATAGGCCTTGTGGATCGCGGGCAGCACGGGGTTGCGCGGCACCTGATAGAGCACGGCGTGGAATGCCATGTCCGTCTGGTAGAACCGCTCGCTGTCCTCGATCGCCTCGCCGTTGCGCGCCAGCGCATCGCGCAATGCCGCGACATCGGACTTCGTTGCCTCGAGCGCGGCCTGCCGGACAAGCCCGGCTTCGATCATGATGCG
>JBCCMP010000361.1:0-5204 GCA_039026295.1 Pseudomonadota bacterium
CTCGTGTCTCGTTCGTCGCACCGTCGTTCAGCCAGCTCTCGGCGACCACGTAAACGCCGGAGATGCAGAACCCGATCACCAGCCGCAGAACGAACCACGCAATCGGGTCGACCACGGCGGCATAGAGGATGAAAGCTGCCGAGATAAGCGACGCGAGAGCTGCGAACACCCTGATATGGCCGACCCGTTTCAAGAGGTGCGGTGTGACCTGCGTGCCGCCCAGAAAACCTACGAAGTAGGCGGACATGACAAGCCCGAGTACCGAGGCAGAGTACCCCTCTGCATCGCCGCGCACACCAATGACGGTTCCTTGCAGGCCGTTCCCGACCATGAGGAGAAACATCCCGAACAGAAGCGCCCAGGAATTGCGAAGGGCGGTCAGCATCGCGCGCACTCCCGGCTGGCGACTCAATGGAATAAGGGTGCCGGTGCGGGAACGGCGGTACTCGCCCGGAAGCGGCATGCCCGTGTCGGAATTTGCTGGCCAGCTGTGGCTCTTGCGGGTTCCTTCCGGCACCCTGTGCAGCCGAGAACCGAATGCGAAGCTTCAGGCCGGCCGTCCGATCTCGCGAGCATGGATCGCTGTGATCGCAGTCGCTCGTGTCGCGTCCGAGAGACTATTCAGGTAACAGCAGCGAGCCGTCGCCGTAGGAGTAGAACCGGTACCCGTTGTCGATTGCGTGGGCATAGAGCCGCTGCATGCGCGTCCGGCCCATGAATGCGGCGACCAGCATGAAGAGTGTCGAGCGTGGCAGGTGGAAATTCGTGATCAGTCCATCGGTGGCGCGGAAGCGATAACCGGGGGTGATGAAAATTTCGGTCTCGGCCCGAAACGGGCGGATCGTGCCGTCCTCGGTCGCTGCGCTCTCGATCAGGCGCAGAGCAGTCGTCCCGGCGGCAATCAGGCGCCCGCCCGCCGCGCGGGCGATGTTCATCGCATTGGCGGCGCTCTCCGAGATCTCTCCCCATTCCGCGTGCATCTTGTGATCGGCGATGGTTTCGGTCTTGACCGGCAGAAACGTGCCCGCGCCAACATGAAGGGTAAGGCGTGTCGAGAGGACTCCCCTTTCGCTAAGAGCCGCGACGAGGGCCTCGTCAAAATGCAGGCTGGCGGTCGGGGCCGCGACGGCCCCGGGTCGCTCTGCAAAAACAGTTTGATAGTCTTCCCGATCTTGGGCGTCGGCGGGGCGTCGCTGCGCGATATAGGGGGGCAGGGGCATCTCGCCGGCCTCCGCGATCGCAGCATCAAGCTCGGCATCAGAACGGTCAAAACCCAGCATGACTTCGCCCCCCTCGCGGGTGATGACGTCGGCTGACAGACCCCTAAACACGATCCTGTCGCCGGGCCGAAGCCGCTTTGCAGGGCGGGCCAGTGCAGTCCACTTCGCCGGATCGTCCTGCCGGATCAGAAGCGCTTCGATCTTCACCTCGGACCCATCGCGGGTCCTGGTACCGAACAGTCGCGCGGGGATCACGGCAGTGTCGTTGAAGACCAGCATGTCGCCCGGGCGCAGCCAGTCCGCAAGGTCATTGAAATGGGCGTCGTGCGTCTCTGTGCCCTGCGCCACCAACATGCGCGACGCCGGGCGAGGCCGGACCGGACGCAGCGCGATCAGATCTTCGGGCAGATCAAAGTCGAAATCGGAGAGGTTCATGTATCATGGCTATGGATCGTCGGACCTCCAACTTATAAGCAAATACGTCGCCGACCGGAATGACGACGGGTGTCAGACGCAAACGGCACTCGTTCGCTAGAGCGTTGTGCCCGACCGCCAGGCGGTGGGGCGCGAGTGCTCTACTGCGCGGCTTTGCTTCACGCCTGAAAGGCGCTCTATGACGCCAATGCTGTGTCTGGCACCTAAGGGCCGACACGTCACTTCTTCTGGGATGCCTTTAGCGCCTGATCCAGATCAGCAATCAGGTCGTCCGCGTCCTCGATCCCGATTGAAATCCGGACCACATCATCCCCCGCTCCGGCTGCTTCGCGCTGTTCGGGCGTCAACTGTCGGTGCGTGGTCGAGGCCGAATGGATCACCAGCGAACGGGCGTCACCAAGGTTGGCCACGTGGGAGAAGATTTCCAGACTGTCGACAAACTTCATGCAGGCATCGTAGCCGCCCTTAAGCCGGATCGTAAACAACGCTCCGGCCCCGTTCGGGCAGATCTTCTTGACCCGCTTGAAGTAGGGAGACGACTTTAGCCCGGCAAAAGTCACGCCTTTGACCGCCTTGTGGCCTTCCAGCCAGGCAGCGATCTTCTCGGCATTCTCGACATGCCGCTCCATGCGCAGGCTCAGTGTCTCGACCCCCATCAGGGTGTAATGCGCTGCCTGCGGGTTGAGTGTCATGCCCAGATCACGAAGGCCGACGGCGATACCGTGGAAGGTGAACGCCAGATGCCCGAACGTCTCGTGAAAGACCATGCCGTGATAGGCTGGTTCCGGCTCGCTGAGCGAGGGGAACTTGTCCGAATCCGACCAGTTGAACTTCCCGCTGTCAACGACGCAGCCGCCGGTGACGGTGCCGGTCCCTGTCAGGTACTTGGTCAACGAGTGGACCACCAGCGTCGCGCCATGCTCGATCGGGCGGCAGAGGTAGGGCGTTGCCGAGGTGTTGTCGACGATCAAGGGCACACCCTCGGAGTCTGCAATTTTCGCGACCGCCGCGATATCCGCGATGTGCCCGCCCGGGTTCGCGATCGACTCGCAGAAGATCGCCTTGGTCTGCAAGTCACAAGCGGCGCGGATAGCTTTCTCGTCGTCTATATCGACGAATTTCGCCTCCCACCCGAACCTCTTGATGGTCTGAGAGAACTGCGTGACCGAACCCCCATAGAGCCGGTTCGAGACGACGACATTGTCCCCCGGATGCATCAGCGGGAACAGCGCCATGATCTGAGCTGCGTGACCTGAGGAGCAGCAGACGGCACCGACGCCGCCTTCCAGCGTTGCGATCCGTTCCTGCAGGACGGCAACGGTCGGGTTGGTCAGGCGGGAATAAATGAAGCCGACTTCCTGCAGGTTGAACAGCGCGGCCGCGTGATCGGCGTCGCGAAAGCAATAGGCTGTCGTCTGGTAGATTGGCGTCTGCCGCGCGCCCGTCGCGGGATCGGGCCGGGCCCCGGCATGGATTTGCAGGGTATCAAAGCCATAGGTCTTGCCTGACATCGGGCGTCCTTTCTGTCGCGGCGCGGGCTGCTGAAAGCGACCCGGCCATTTTTCCACGTGATCTTTATTCCACGTGATTTTCGTGGGGTTTGCAGTGGTTTACAGCAGATTACCGGTTAGGACGGGCGCGGACAACCTCCTGCGTTCTCGGAAACGCTAGATATCGAAGCGGGCCTCCCGCCAGGCCAGCGCCTGCTTCAGCCCGCCGTCGCGCAGGTGCTGCAGGAACGTCGCTTTGTCGACGCTGCCGACCCCTTCGATGTCGAGATCGGTTTGCAGGGCTGCTTCCAGCGCCTCGTTCATCCCGGCGATTTCCATGGTCCGGTTCACCGCCGCCTTGGTCTGGCGCACGACCATCGGATCAATCACGGCGATCTGTCGGGCCATGCGCAGGGCTGTTGACATCAGATCGCCCGGTGCGACGACGCGGTTGATCATGCCAAGCCGCGCGGCTTCGTCCGCTGTTAGATCATCAATGCCCAGCAGCATGATTTCCTTGGCTTTTTTCGGCCCGACGAGCCAGGGCAGGATCATCACGACTATCCCCGCACCAAAGCGCAGCTCCGGTTCGCCGAACCGCGCGCCCTCGGCCGCGATGGTCAGATCGCAGGCCATTGCCAGTTCGCATGCGCCCGCCAGGCATGGGCCATGCACCGCCGCGATTGTGGGTTTCTTCAGATGCCAGAATCGCATGACCGCGTCGAAATCCTTGCGCAGAACAGGCGCCCATGCCTCGCGCCCCTGTGGCGGATCGGCTGCCTGCGCCGCAAGATCGAACCCGGCAGAGAACGCCTTGCCTGCGCCGGTGACCACCAGAGCGCGGACGGCATCGTCAGCCTCTACCTCGTCGCAGGCCGCCAGCATCTCGTCGAGCATCGGCTGGGACATGGCATTCAGCCGCTCGGGCCTGTTCAGGGTCAGAAGGGCGACGCTGTCCTGGCGGTCGAGCTTTATGAATTCGTACGTCTTGGCGTAGGTCTTGGCGTCGGTCATGGTGTCCTCCCGCGCCCGGTATCTGCCGCCGCCAGGGTCCGGTCAAGCACCGCGCCGTGCCGGGGCTGTTGACATCACAGGGCCTGTCGCACATATCCGCACCGGGCCGAGGGGCCCGGCCGTCCGCGGGCACACGCCTTTGGTGAACCCCTCTGACGACATCGTGCACGCCTTGATCAGACACGCGCAGCACGGCAATGCGGGCCCCGGTTGCACATCGCGTGTCGGTAAGAGGCACCAGATGACTGCTCAGACTGAACCACTTCCTTCCATGGCCGCCTTGAAACATCAGGCGCGCCGATTGCGGCTTGTCACGGGCAGGGACCGGATGACGCACAGCCGCGCGCTGGAGGCGATCGCCCATGGCCGCGGCTACCGCGACTGGAACACGCTGTCCGCGACCGTCCGGACCCGGATGCAGGGCTGCCCGGTCGAGCCGGGCCAGCGCGTGGAAGGCCGATACCTCGGCCGCCCGTTCGCCGGGACTGTCCTGCGCACCGCCCCCGGGCCGGAGAGGCGCCTGTGGCGCGTCACAATCGCGTTCGACACCCCGGTCGAGGTGGCAGCGATCGAGGGGCTGAACACCTGCCGCAAGCGGGTCACCGGCGTGATCGGGCCGGATGGCCGGACGATCGACGTGATCTCTGACGGAACGCCGCATTTGCGGGTTGATGCCTGATACCCCGCAGGGCTGGGTTATCATCTCATCGTTGCGCCGCGGTGGGTCGAGCACCCGCCCTGCGGCTTTGTCGGGCAGAGTTTCGGTTTGCCGCCCGTTTCGAGGCAGAAACACTGCCCGGGGAGCGTTAAATTGCGGTAAAATTTGTCACGAGTTTCGTGAAGAATCCCCCGATAACGCCGGAATCCGGTGTTTTCGGGCTGCTTTTCGGGTGTGAGCGCGAGTTCGCCCGCGGCGTTAACCATTTTGGCGCTGCGATTTTCCGGGGCTGAAACCTGTATGGCTTGCGTATGGCAAGCGTATGGCTTTTTGTCCGGCGGAAGTCGAGTTGGGAAGGTTAATGACGTTTGCTACCGTCGAGCAGAA
>JBCCMP010000362.1:0-5196 GCA_039026295.1 Pseudomonadota bacterium
CGCGCCGGTCGTACAGACCGATGACCCGGACACACTCCGTGACCCGTCAGAGCCTGCGCCGCCAGACGCTGTCGAGACGCCGGAAGACGCCGAGACGGCTCAGGAATCCGCCGAACTGGCCGAGGCCCCGTCGCCCGAGCCGAAGCCGAACCCGCCTGCCATTGCGTTCCAGAACCCGGTGAACGTGCCGACAGAAGCTCCGGCGCCTTCGATTGCCGAGATCCCGTCGCCCGATCCGCTGGAGCGGCAGTCGACCGAGCCCGAAAGCCCTGCGTCGACGGAACCTGTGCAACCGCTGGCGTCGATCACGCCGCCGACCCCTCAGGAACGCCCTCAGAAACCGCCAGAACCCGAGCCGGAACCGGAGGAGCCGATCGAGACCGCCGAGGTAACATCGCCCGATGAAGCGGCCGAGGCTCCGCCGCAGCCTGATCCGGAACCGCAGCAGGAAGAAACTGCTCCGGACACCACGGAAGAGGTGCAGGAAGAAGCCCCGGAAGGCCCGGCGCCGCAAACGGCGAAGCTGCCCGTTGCCAAACCCGCCGAACTGGCTGCCGCGGCCCGGGCCGCCGCTGCCGCAGAGGCTGAAGCGCTGGCGGAAAAGCAGCGCCAGGAACAGGCGCAGGCCTCTGCCGCGCAGGCGCAGCAACAGCCCCGGCAACAGGCAAAACCGCAGCAAACCGGTGGATCGTCGGCGCGTAAAGGTCCCAAGCTGAGCCGCGGCGAGATCAATGCGCTGAGGCTGGGGGTAAAGAAGTACTACGTCTATAATGGTGACCGATCTGACCGCGCGCTCAAGGTCACGTTGCGCGTTGATCTGAATGAGAACGGAACGATCAAAAGCAAACCCAAAGTGACGCGAGCCAGCGGTGGCTCTAAGGCGTCGCAGCGTGCCTTGGGTCAGTCGGGTTCGCGGGCCCTGATCCGTGCCGCCCGCGCCGGCGAATTCAAACGCTTGCCGAAAAACAAATATGGCCGGTGGAAGCGGCTCAACTTCGTCTTCACGATTGACCGACTGGATCTGTCGGGATGACGATGAACAAGAGGAGCGGGCAGCAGCCCGCCAGGAAGTGAGGCAAGAGCCATGACCGTGATCCGAAATCTGATGCTCGTAATGCTGGTATTGGCGATCTCGCTACCAATGGCACATGCTCAGTCGGATGATGACGGCACCACGATCATCATTGACGATCCTAACTTTCAGCCTCAACCCATCGCCATCGCCAAGTTCCTGTCCGATCCTGATCTGCTACAGCGGGCCGATGACATCCGGGCGATCGTCGAGGCAAACCTTGAACGCTCCGGTCTGTTCCAGATCATTCCGGAAGAAGCCCATATCGCTCAGGTCACCGATTTCGACGTGGTCCCGCAGTATGCCGACTGGCGTACGATCAACGCGGGCGCGCTGGTCACGGGTCTTGTGTCTCGGGCCTCGGATGGTCGCCTGATCACCCAGTTCCGCGTTTTCGATACCGAAGCCGAAGAACAATTGCAGGGCCTGCAGATCCTTGCCGATCCGAACGACTGGCGCCGCATCGGCCACAAGATTGCCGATGGCGCTTACTCCGAACTCACGGGCGAAGGCCCCTATTTTGACAGCCGTGTCGTTTTCATCGCCGAAAGCGGTCCCAAGGCCAACCGGACCAAACGCCTGGCGATCATGGACCAGGACGGCGCGAACGTGCGCTTTCTACCGGGCGGATCAGGGCTGGTTCTGTCGCCGCGCTTCTCTCCGAATGATCAGTCCATTCTCTTCATCAACTACGACACGGGCGAGCCCGAGGTCTATCTGATGAACCTCGACACCAATCAGCGCGAACGGCTGGGATCCTTCCCGGGCATGACGTTTGCGCCGCAGTTCTCTCCCTCGGGCAACGAGGTGGTGGTCAGTCTCGCACAGGATGGCAACACCGACCTCTATGCGATCAACCTCTCCAGCCGGCGCAAGCGCCGACTTACCCGGGCGGGGTCGATCGAAACGTCCCCCAGTTACTCGCCTGATGGCAGCCAGATCGTCTTCGAGTCTGATCGCTCAGGCAAACAGCAGCTCTATGTCATGGGGGCAGGCGGCGGCGGGGCTCAGCGCATCAGCTACGGCTCCGGCTCCTATTCCACGCCGGTCTGGTCGCCGAAGGGCGATCTCATCGCCTTTACCAAGATCATCAGCGGGCGTTTTCATATCGGCGTGATGCGCCCCGATGGTTCCGACGAACGATTACTCAGCACCAGCTTTCTGGACGAAGGCCCGACCTTTGCTCCGAATGGCCGGATGCTGATGTTCTACCGTGAAACCCCAGGCGCGAATGGCAGCGCCCAGGTGATGAGTATCGATGTCAGCGGCCGCAACCTGCGCCGGGTCCAGACGCCGGGGGCGGCGTCAGATCCCGCATGGTCACCGTTGAGGAAATGACGAGGAAGGAAGTGAGGGAGCCTGTCACAATCTGTGACAGTGCGTGACAGGGACGCCCTTGCCATTTAGGGGCGGGCCAAGATACTCCGCGCGGGATGTCGCTGGGCGGGGGCATGAAAGAAAACAGCATCGACGGACAGGCAAGGAGACCATCGTCATGAAACTCTTCCCCGCAATCGCAATTGTCGCTGCCATGGCTCTGGCCGGCTGCGCAAGCGAAGAAACTCCAGCCGAAGCACCGGCCCCGGCACCGACGACAAGCACGGCAACCGGCCCGGCCCCCAACACCGTCGCCTATTTCAATCAGGTCGTCGGCGACCGCGTTCTCTTCGCGACAGATCAGCACCGGCTCGACAACCAGGCCCGTGCGACCCTGGACGCGCAGGCGCAGTGGCTTCAGACCAACCCGGGCACCTCGGTCACTGTCGAAGGCCACGCGGACGAGCGTGGCACCCGCCAGTACAACCTGGCACTCGGGGCCCGCCGCGCGAACTCGGTGCGCCGCTATCTGGTTCAGCGCGGGGTAGAGGCGAACCGCCTCCGCGCCGTGACCTTCGGGAAAGAGCGTCCGGAATCGACCTGTTCCAACGAAGGCTGCTGGTCTCAGAACCGCCGCGGCGTCAGCGTTGTGGCCGGTGCGCCCACCAGCTAAGCGCTGGTGCGAGCCCGCATCCTGTGTCAGCCTTTCCCCATTGGGAAGGGCGCGCGGGCTCGCCCATTGTCGAGGGCAAGGGTACGGGGAGGTGATCCATGCAAGAGCATTTGAAATCTCTGTTTTGGGCCGGGGCATGCGCCGTCGCGATAGGCTGTGCGATGGCACAGGTACCGCAGCCACAGGCGCAGACCGCCTGGACCGCGTCGTCCAATCCCGAAGATCTGCTCTACCGCCTCGACATTCTCGACGCCGAGATTGCCGATATCCGCTCGCGACTTGGTGGCGCAACGGGACAGGCTCAAACCCCGTCAGCGCCGCTGGCAGGCGGCGAAGCGGGAGAGCTTGAGGCCGAGATCCGTCGCCTTACAGCACAGCTCGAGCGTGTCGAAATTGCCCAGCGCCAGCTGGTCTCCGAACTCGAGCGTCGCCTCGGTGATGTCGAGTTTCGCCTGAACGAGTTGGAAGGCAATGAAGATGCAGGCGGGCAGGTGACGCTGCTGCAGCAGAACAACCAATCTAGCCCCACCGTATCGCAAGGCCCGGTCGTATCAGTCTCGGAACAGGGCGACCTCGATCGCGCGATTGCAGACGTGAAGCAGGGCCGCTTCGATCAGGCAGAGGACCGGCTGCGCAGCTTCTTCTCCGACTATCCCGGCAGCCCGCTCACAGGGCAGGCCTGGTACTGGCTGGCGGAAAGTCAGACGGTGCGCGGCATCGATGCCGAGGCGGCGCGCAGCTACCTCAATGGCTATAACTCCGACCGTCGCGGCTTTTACGCGCCGCACAACCTCTACAAGCTTGGGCGCGTGCTGGGTAAGCTCGGTCAGATCAACGAGGCCTGCCTGACGCTCCGCGAAGTCCGCAACCAGTTCCCTGATGCACCGGACAACATTGCCGGTCAGGCCGATGCCGAGGCGGACAATCTGACCTGTTGATCCCCGATGGGGAAGAAAGAGCAGACCGCCGCTAAGATCACGGCTGAGATCAGAGCTCTGACTGCTGAGACCCGGCTGGGGGTCGCGGTTTCGGGCGGGGGCGACTCGATGGCTCTTCTTGCCATCGCGAGCATGGCTGGCCTCGATCTCAGTGCCGCCACTGTCGATCACGGACTGCGTCCCGAAGCCTCGGACGAGGCGGGCCTCGTCGCAGATTTCTGCCGCTCGTCTGGAATTCCGCACCAAACGCTCCGCATTCCGCCCCTGCCGGACTTCGGCAATATCTCTGCGGCTGCGCGAACGGCCCGCTACGCCGCGCTGACGGCATGGGCCGCGAAGCAGGACCTGACAACGGTCCTCCTGGGACATACCCGTGACGATCAGGCCGAAACGGTGCTGCTGCGCCTCGCACGGGGCTCTGGCGTCGACGGCCTTTCGGCCATGTCTGCGGTTCGGCACTCGCACGGCCTGACCTGGGTCCGGCCCATGCTCGCTATCGCCCGTGCCGACCTGCGTGCCTGGTTGATTGATCAGGGGATCAGCTGGGCCGATGATCCGACGAACGACGATGCGTCCTTTGACCGTGTCAGGGTCCGGCAGGCAATGGATGCGCTCTGGCCGCTCGGCATCACGTCCGACCGCTTGGTCGGGACAGCGGATATCCTCGCGACGCAGCGCCTCGTGCTGGAAGATGCCGCATCTCAGCTGTCTGCAACGGCCCGCCGTGATGGGCCCTTTGGCGACATCAGACTGTCGCGCGAGCATTTGGCAGCCGCGCGCAGGGACACATCCCTCAGGCTGCTGAAGCGCGCGATCATCGATGTGTCGGGCACCGACTATCCCCCGCGCCAGCGATCGATCGACAAAGTCATGGACGATATTTTGGCCGACACGCCCGCGCAGACCCTCGGTGGCTGCATGCTGTGGACGGACGGCGATGACCTCGTGATCTGCCGGGAGCCTGCGGCGACCAAGACGGCACCGATCAAGCCCGGTCAGCAGACATGGGACGGCAGCAAAATCGAAACGCGGACAGCCGACGAAAAATGAAAAAACGAAATGCGTGCTGCTCGCATGAGAAGCGATTTTTTTTCCGTTGACACTTGTCCGTGGTGTTGCGTGGTTCCGCGATTCTCTCATCCGGAGAACACTCTGCTGCCACACGAACCTGATTTTGTCACCAAAGCACACAAAGA
>JBCCMP010000363.1:0-5188 GCA_039026295.1 Pseudomonadota bacterium
GATGTGTTTCTGAGTTTCAATTCTGCTCAATCGGCCCATGCCGCGGCGATCTATCAGCGGCTGACCGAGGCGGGATTGTCCATCCACTATCACGCGCGGGACGTGGATTTGGGGCAGTCGTTTCTGACGTGGATGAACGATGCGCTCAAGGTGTCCAAGCGCACACTGGCGCTGGCATCGCCCCTCTATTTTTCGGACGAGGCCCCGTGGTGCCAGGTGGAGCGGGAGGCGGTGCTGGTCACCGATCCGGTCAGCGAGAAGGGCAAGCTGGTGCTGGTGGAGATCGAGCCTTACCCACCCGAACCCATCTATGACCGGCTGAGCAAGGTCACCGAAACCTCTGGCCTGCCGCCGGAGGAAGCGGCCGAGGCGTTGCTCGCCGCGCTGAAGACCCGTGATGCGCGGGGCAATGTGGTGCGTTGGGCGGCGGGGCCGAAGGCGTTGGATTTCCATGCGCCGGATCTGGATGCGGACGGGTTGGAGGATGTCGCGGAGGACCTGGCCATTGCGCGGGCGGCGGCGGAGGCGCTGGCGGATAGCCTTGCCGCAGATGATGCCCCGGCGGATGATCTGAAAGCGGCGGTGGAGGCATGCCGGACCCATCTGGACCGCGCCCCGGCGCGGGTGCGGGTGGGGACGGTTTCGACCCTGTATCTGCGGCTGCGCGATCAGTTGTTGGGGCAGACCCCTCCGGCGGGTCAGCCGCGCAGCAATGTGGTGGTGGCGGAGCGGTCGCTGCGGCAGTTGGAGACGCTGTTCCATGCCCTGCGCACCTTGCTGCGCACCCTGCCCGGCGGCGCGGAGGCGGAAAAGGAGATGCTGGCGCTGGAGGGTGGGAAGCGGCCCGATGCGGACAAGGCCATCTCTGTCATTGATGCCATGGACGGCGATGCCCGGGTCGATCAGACCGCCGTGGCCATGGCGCGAATATTGGTGCGGTTGTCGGATCACGAAACGCAGGCAGGCGTCGCGGCGGGGCAGACTCTGCTGGATTTGGCACACAATTTCGAGATCGCCATCGGGGACATCATTCAGGAGGTCAGCCGTGCCCGGCGGGAAGGCAGCGACGACCCGATCAAGGGTGACTACATGATCGGTTTCGTGCGCGACAACGAAAAGGTCCTGCGCGCCTTTGCCATGGCCAATATCCCGGCGGGGGAGATCTGGTTTGATACGCTGCTGGCGCTGATCAACAAGCCGGGGATGCCGTGAGGGTTGGTGGGTTGAGGCCGGCCTGCGCCGGACCAAGATGGCGGGCGCAGCCCGGTGGTGCCCACCGGGCGGGACGGTCCTTCAACGCTATAGAGGACTGACAATGTGTGCAGTGTAGAAGCTCACACCATAGGTTGACTTTAACGACCCTATCCCCCATCTGCCGCCGTCATGGCCAGGAAACCTGCAAAACCGTCGAATGCGCCTGCGGCCGAGAACCGGCGGGCGCGGTATGACTATTTCATCGAGGATACGCTCGAGGTCGGGATCGTGCTGCACGGGTCCGAGGTCAAGGCCCTGCGCGAGGGGACGGCGAACATCACGGAAAGCTATGCCAATGTCGAAGACGGCGAGCTTTGGCTGATCAATGCCTACATTCCGCCGTTCAGCCATGCGAAATCGGACGCGTTCAGCCACGAGGAACGCCGCCGCCGCAAGCTGCTGGCCCATCAGCGCGAGGTTGCCAAGCTCTGGCAGGCCATCGGGCGGCAGGGCATGACGCTGGTGCCGCTGAAGCTGTATTTCAACGAAAAGGGGCGGGCCAAGCTGCTGCTGGGTCTGGCCAAGGGCAAAAAGGCGCCGGACAAGCGCCAGACCGAGGCCAAGCGCGACTGGCAGCGCGACAAGGCCCGGCTGATGCGCGAACGCGGCTGATCAGGCCTTGATGCGGCGGGTAATCTCGTCCGTTGCCGACTTTGCCCGGGTGGCAAGATCCTGAATTTCCTTGGCGATCACCGAAAACGCGGCGCCGCGCTCGCCGGCACGGCTTGCCTCGATCGCCACGTTGATGGCGATCAGGTTGATCCGGGCGGCGACGCTTTCGATTCCGCCGATCGACGAGAGCACGTATTGCTGCCGCTCGACCACGGAGCGGTTGATCTCTTCCCCCTCGAACTTGCGCAGAAGGGCAAGAAAGTCCGCTGTCGCGGGCTGCATCTTATCCATGCACGCTTTCCGGAGCTTGAAGAAACCGTCTGCGAGGTCAGCATCGTCGCTGCCCATGTGGGCAATGCGGTTCAGGCTGTCCCGCATCTCGGCAATCGCGGCCAGGACGGACATGCGGTGCTTGTCCAGATCGTCGGGCATGGTCAGATCGGCGGCGCGAAATCGGTGCAGCATGTCTTCTGTCAGCGCCCGCTCCGGCGCTGAGATCGCGCTGACCACGCGTTCGCGGATCTGTTGCAGAGAGGGGCCGCCGGATGTTCCGGCGGCGGCGGCGTCGATCACGGCTTCGTAGCAGGCGGTGCGAACGATGCCGATCTGAGCTGCGATGAATTTGACGATGTCTTCGGCGGTGTCGGAGGTTGCCTCCTCCGCCACCGTGGGATCTGCATATGCTGTTCTCATGCGGGTCTGTGTCGCCGCTATTGATGAACAAACTCCGAACGCGGCGTGTAAAATCGGGTCATGCGGGCTGGCATGGGCGACCACACCCCTGCCAGCCCGTTCCGGCAGCCGTCAGGGCCGCCCGAAATCCCGGCTGGGCGTGCCCCAGACGCAGCGCGGATAGAACGGAAAGGTCTTGGTGGCGAAGTAAACGTACTGGCCGTTCAGCATGCCGCCATTGCATTCGTCCAGGCTGCCCGAGCCTGCCACATACTGCCAATCCTGGACGTATTGGCCGTCGTAGCGACCGCCCGGTGCCGATGGCCGCGTGCCGGGCTTCAGTTGCCAGCTGGATGTGACGCCCGCCGGTGCGATGTGAATCTCGAAACCGTCAGCCGCCCAGCCCATCTGGCTGCCGTCGAGTTTGGCCAGAAGGCCCGATGGCTCTCCGTGATAGTGGTATAGACCGCGCTGATCGACATGGGCATTGTTCTGATCGAGGCCCAGCAACTGCGCCGATCCCATGCCTTCGAGGTTCCAGCCAGAAGACCGGTCACGGCTGAAGCCGCGCCGGGAGCCGGGGTCGTAGTAGTCGGCGGTGCCCGGCCGGATCAGCACCCCGTTCACGGCGACGCCGATCGTGCCGCGAAGTTCGCGCGCGGTCGCGCCTTTCGACGGGGTCGCATCGACGCAGACACTGGTCCGCTGGGCCCGCATGGTGTGCGGGTTGCCGGAATTCGGGAACCGGCCGGTCGCGTGGTTCGGCAATCCGTTCGACCGCACGCAGATCTCGTCACCCTGACGCGTGATCTGGACCTCGCCGCTTCCGCCGCCGCCGAGTTGCGTGGCTGCCTGAGCCTGCCCGCGGGAATGCGCGTGCCCGCGTGGGCCGTGGGGGTGGCAGGCAACGGCGATTGCCAGAACGCCTAATCCGGCGGCGATGATCAAATTGCGTTTCATTTCAGTCTCCTCGCAGCTCGGCCGCCCGCGTGACCCGGACGCTGGCGGCCGCACCCCCCTCGACACTCGTTAATTCTTACCTGAAAGAAGCTGACGCCAAGCTGAACAATACTTTGATCGGCCGGTAGCGCCTGCAAGGAAAATGCGCTGCCCGGCGCGTGCGGGGCAGCGCGGGGAACCTAGGCCGCCAGTTCCTGGATCTGCACCGATGCCATCATGGTCAGGCAGGCATGCGCCGCCTCGCGGCCCTTGATGCGGAAATGGTCGTGGAAGAACCCGGTGTGCTGCTCGGTTTCCTGATACTGATGCGGGGTCAGCACGACTGAGAGGACGGGCGTGTCCGTGTCGAGGCCGACGCGAACCAACGCATCGACGACGGTGCCTGCCACGAAATCGTGCCGGTAGATCCCGCCGTCGACGACGAACGCCGCGCCGATCACTGCCGCATAGCGACCGGTCCTTGCCAGGCGCTGTGCGGTCAGGGGGATCTCCAGCGCGCCTGGCACATCGACAACATCGACGGCAAGGCCGGGTGGCAGCGCCTCCAACAGGCCGATCCGGGCCTGGTCGACGATATCGGCATGCCAACGGGCCTGCACCAATGCGATGCGCTGGTCGGTGAGGGCTTGGGCTTGGTTGGACATATGTCTCTCCTTTCATCAATCACCCATGACCCTCAGGGCTGACGAAAGGCGCGCATGCGCGCGCATGCACGGAATTCGCCGTTCTCTTTCATCCGGACTTTGACCGTCGGCTCTGGAGTTGCACCAGATCTGCTGACCCTCTGACGACAGAGGCGCTCGCGGGCTTCGGATCGCGATCCGTTACCGCCGGTGGGGACTTCCACCCCGCCCTGAGAACGTTGCCGATCATCGGTTGCTGACCGGCATCGAAGAGCATAGCTTTCGATCACTCGAACGCAATGGCGGTCCTTATGTCCCAGCCCGAAAATCAGCCTTCTGAACAACGCCTGATGGAGGTGCTGGAGGCAACATGGCCCCCGGCAGAGGTGCAAGAGGCCGCAGGCTGGCGGCTGCGCCGCGGCGATGGCGGCGGGCAGCGCGTGTCAGCAGCCACGTGGACCGGGGACGGCTCGCCTTCGTCAGAGGCGATTGATGCCGCAGAAGCCGTGATGCGCGGCTGGGGTCAAAGGCCACTGTTTCAGATATCAGAGCAGCAGGAGGTCGACGCGATCCTGTGCGCCCGCGGCTATCGGATTGGCGATCCTACGGTTCTCTACGTTGCGCCCTCAGAGCCATTGACGGGGGCGGAACAGCACATTGCTGCGGCCTATCGCGCGACCTTTGTTCCTGCGATTCTTGAAGGCGTATGGGATGCGGGCGGCATCGGTGCCAATCGGCGGGCCGTGATGGCACGGGCATCCGGGCCCAGTGTTTATCTGATGTCCCGCGTGGGTGACCGGCCCTGCGCCGGGGCGTTCCTGGCCATTGACGGCGATATCGCGATGATCCACGCGATCGAGGTGATGATCAGATATCGGCGCAATGGGGCTGCCCGGCTATTGATGGAAGCCGGAGCCCGTTTTGCCACGGATCACAGCGCCAGATGGATGGCGCTTGCGGTGACGCAGGCCAATGCCGGCGCGCGGGCGCTGTACGAAAAAATGGGGATGGTGGAGGCGGGATCCTACCACTACAGGGTGCATGAAAATGACTGAGATGACCGAAAC
>JBCCMP010000364.1:0-5111 GCA_039026295.1 Pseudomonadota bacterium
CTCCACATGCGAGACAACACGCTGACGAAGTTCAAATGGATGAGGTTTGCCCATGATGCCTGCCCTTGTTTGTTTCAAAGCAAGGAATCACAGATCGCACAAATTCGGAATCTCGAATCCGGGCTGACGCAAGACGCTCTAGATAAGCCGCCAGTGCCGTGGTCGTTTGCTCCTGACCAAGTGCTGGGCGTTGTCAGCACCCCTTCGTTGGAAATTCCTCGAACGCGCGCCGGTAAGGATCGGGATTTGGAACACGAACCATTTCCAGAAGGCCCAGCATTGAGGTTTCGCCGCTACCTGTGGGCACCGAACTGTAGACGCAGTCCGCATCCGCGCGCCTGAGAAATGTTGGCTTAACAGATTTCAGGTAGCCGTCGTCGTGCAGGTCCCAGTGATCGGTTGACGCGGGACGTGCATCGCACCGAAGGGCCGAAAATCTGTTTCGGACATCGCACTCCAATGTCGCGATCCCACTTCCTAGATTTCTCCTCTGGATTGCACAGCAGTTTTCACTTAGACCGATCTAAAGACCTGAGTGGACCCTTTTTAAATCGTGTACACAGTTCAAGTCCTGAAACAGTGCATCAAGACCGCCATCTGGCCGGTTTTCGTTGTGTTTCTCTTTGTGTTCCAAACGGCCGCGCAATCAATTGCGCAGGATAAAGAGCCACTGATTGTTGGTTGGTCAGAGGTTCGACCGCTCTTTTACGCAGACAACTCCGGCGCAGCGGCAGGGTTCGGTGCCGAGATCATGCGCCAGATCGCGGAAAAGGCTGGCCTTGAAATCAGATTCAGAAGATTTGATCGACCAGAGCAGATGATCCGCGCGCAGGCGGCCGGCGAAACCGATCTTCTTCCCGCCATCGCCGCGCTGCCCCTGCTGAGCGAGCGAAATGAATTCTCCGCCCCGATAGCTCAGACAAACATTCGAATATTCATTCGCGCCGAAGATACGTCGCGCCTGGATCCAGAAATGATGCGCGGGCATCGCATAGCGATCCCGGCGGTGTCACTTGGGACCGAAGGCGAGAATTTCCTCGCGCGCAATACTCCGATTTCGATCCCGGTTGGCACCCACTCGTTGACCGAACTTCTGCGGGGATCGGTCGATGGGGTCGTTGCCAGCGACACCGTCACACTCGCCGATGCACGGCAGCTACGCCTTGACCACCGCATCGCTGCCGTCGGCGCGCCTCTGCGGTCATTTGACCGTGTCGTTGCTGTCGACCGCGCGCATGCGGACCTGATGCCTGCCATAAACGCGGCGATTGCCGATCTGGAAGCCGACGGCACCCTGGCGCATCTACGCCAGATCTTTGGTGCAGAGGCACCGACTGCTCCGCCCGATATTCTGACCGTGGGGGTTGCGGACTTCCCCCCCTATAACATTCGCAACAGCGACGGCACCTTTACCGGGTTCGGCATTGAAACCACCCGTGACCTGGCCCGACTGGCGGGGTTTGAAGTCAGATTTCAGCCGATCTCCATGGTTGAATTTGGCGACGGCCCGTCAGGCACAGGCTACGACATGCTCCCCCAGGCGGGCATCAGTGCCGCGCGGCGGGAAAAGATGGATTTCACGTTGCCGTTGGAACGCTTTGAATTCGCGATCTTCACCCGCGCCGGGGAAGGCACAGGCGTCAGCGGCCTCGACACCCTTGGCGATCGCACGGTCGGTGTGGTCGTCGGAAATCTTGCAGAGCGGATGGCGGACAATCACGGTGGTCTCGACGTTCGCGTCTTTGACGAACGCATCCAGATGCTTCAGGAACTGCGGGACGGAAAGATCGACGCCTTTCTGTATCCGCTCGAGACGATGCAGCAGGACATCGATCAGGCAGGTCTTGGCGACGCAATCATCCCGGTCATGCCGCCGTTCCGCATCGTCGAACGTGCGCCGGCCCTGCGTCTCGGCCTCGCTGAAATTCGCGAGCGGATGAACGCCGTTATCCCGGGTTATCTGATCTCGGATGAATATGCGGCGCTGCGGCAGAAATACTTCGGCCGTCCCGTCCTTTGGACCGAGACCCGCCTGTACGTGGCGGCCGCGATTGCCGTCCTGATCGTTCTGGGACTGCTGACATATCTGATTTTGCAGCGCTGGCACCAAAGACAGTTCGTGATCGATGTACTCGACAAGGCAGACATCGCAGTGACGATCGTTGACCGGAAAAACAGGTACACATTCTTCAACACGGCGCACCGGAATCTGCATCCGGAATTAAGTGATCTGGTCCGGATCGGGGGCAGCATCGAAGACACGCAGGCAAAGGAACAGGCCTACCTCGACGAAAGCGTCCACTCGGCAGACTACGTGATGCAAAGGCTGAGGACCCCCCCGGCGCCCACGGGGACCACGACCGATCTCAGAATGAAAGACGGGCGGATCTTCGAGCGGACAGCATACGCGCTGGAAGACGGTGGACAACTTGCCATCCGCAAGGACGTCACGGTGCAGAGGACAGCGACAGAGAACTACGCCAACCACCTCGAGGCTTTGATCAGGGATCTCGAACTGACAAATCGCGAGCAGGCCGAATTCACCTACGCCGTCTCGCACGATCTCAAGTCGCCGTCGACGACGATCGCAATGCTGATCGACGAACTGAAGCAACGGCAGGGCGGTGACGCCCAGGTTGCAGAGGTTCTGGCCGCCATGTCATCCACAAACCAGCGTATGCGCCGGTTGGTCGACGACGTGCTCACCTATTCGCGGGTGGTGGATGAAAGTCCGGTCCCAGATGATGTTGATCTGAACGCAGTCGTCGACGACGTGCGGGCCGATCTTGCAGCGGACATTGCGGCCGCCGGGGCCGACATTGTCTGTCAAAAGCTACCGACGATCCCGGCATTGCGGACACAGATCGCGATCCTCTTGCAGAACCTCATCGGCAATGCCGTAAAGTTCCGAGCTACGGACCGCGCGCCCCGCATTGAAATCAGCAGCCGTACCCACGAGGACACCGTCGAGCTGATCATTGCCGACAACGGCATTGGCATTGCCGAGGATTTTCGCGAACGCGTGTTCGGCCTGTTCCAGCGGCTGCATGCGCAATCCGAATACGAAGGCACAGGGCTGGGCTTGACCATATGTCGCCGCATCATGGCCACCCATGGCGGAACCATCACAGCAGGCCCCGGTTTGGAGAATGGCACGGCCTTCACCCTAACCTTCAGGAAGGTTTGGGATGTCACAGCCGATTAAGCTTGCTTTTCTGATCGAAGACCAAGAGGTCGATCAGGTGTTCTACGCCCGAATGATTGATCGCTCCGGCCTCGTGCAGCAGCTCCAGACCTTCACCTACGCCGATGAGGCGCTGGATCACCTCCGCGCCAATCCCGACGCCGGTGTCGACGTGATTTTCCTCGATATCAACATGCCGCGGATGGACGGGTTCGAGTTTCTGGATAAAGCTCTCCAAGAGCTTGGGTCTCGCTTCGAAAATGTCGTCGTTGCAATGCTGACAACCTCCATAAACCCGAAGGATCAGGCGCGGTCACTCGCTTACGACGCGGTGAAAGAGTTCATCAGCAAGCCGCTGAATGTCGAGGATGTCCAGAAAGTGGCCCGGCATCTCTCGGATCAGCATTAGGGGACGCGAGGCCCCGCCATTCGAGCGGTTCGCAGAACGACCGCGTCGGTGGGGCGCATTTCCCATCGCGCGGTTCCCGCTTAAGCAGCGCGGCATCCCAGGCAGAAGCGAGGACGGACCATGACCACCATCATCGACATTACAGGGCGAGAGATCCTGGACAGCCGGGGCAATCCGACGGTCGAGGTGGACGTGGTCCTCGAAGACGGCTCGATGGGCCGTGCTGCCGTCCCCTCGGGCGCGTCGACCGGCGCGCACGAGGCGGTGGAACTGCGCGACGGCGGTGATCGCTACAAGGGCAAAGGGGTGCAAAAGGCCGTTGCCGCTGTGAACGGCGAGATCGCCGAAGCGCTGTCCGGCGTCGATGCCACCCAGCAGCGGGCCATAGACGAGGTCATGATCGACCTTGACGGCACACCCAACAAAGGCCGCATCGGCGCGAATGCCATTCTTGGCGTAAGTCTGGCCGCCGCGAAGGCCGCGGCAGAGGCGGCAACCCTGCCGCTCTACCGGTATGTCGGCGGCGTCGCCGCGCGGACGCTGCCTGTTCCCATGATGAACATCATCAACGGCGGGGAACACGCGGACAATCCGATCGATATCCAGGAATTCATGGTGATGCCGGTCGGCGCGGAAACGATGTCAGAAGCTGTCCGCATGGGGTCCGAGATTTTCCATACACTTCGCGCCGAACTGAAATCGGCCGGTCTCAACACCAATGTCGGCGATGAAGGCGGGTTCGCCCCAGACATTGCGTCGACCCGTGAAGCGCTGAACTTCATCGTGCGCTCGGTCGAGAAGGCGGGGTTCAAACCCGGCGACGACGTGATGCTGGCACTTGATGCGGCCTCGACCGAATTCTTCAAGGACGGCAAGTACGACCTGGCCGGGGAAAACAAGGTTCTCTCGTCGACGGAAATGGCCGACTATCTGGCGGCGCTGGTCGCGGACTACCCGATTATCTCGATCGAGGACGGCATGGCCGAAGACGACTGGGCTGGCTGGAAGGACCTGACCGACAAGGTCGGCGATAAGTGCCAGCTGGTCGGTGACGATCTCTTCGTCACCAACCCCGCGCGTCTCTCGGACGGTATCAAACAGGGCGCAGCGAACTCGATCCTGGTCAAGGTCAACCAGATCGGCACCCTTTCGGAAACACTGGACGCCGTGAACATGGCCCACAAGGCCAGCTTCACTGCCGTCATGTCCCACCGGTCGGGCGAGACCGAGGATGCCACGATTGCCGACCTCGCCGTTGCGACGAACTGCGGACAAATCAAAACCGGGTCGCTCGCCCGGTCCGACCGGTTGGCCAAATACAACCAGTTGATCCGGATCGAAGAGGAACTGGGGGCAGAGGCGGTCTACGCCGGGCGATCGATCCTGCGCTAGAGCATTTTCCGAGCGATCTGAATCTTTGGGGATTCCCTGTGAGCGTTTTATCTGATTCATCGTTGTGACTGGATCAGGAGGCCAGCATGGATGGGTCGATACATCTCACATGATCTTCGCACGCGA
>JBCCMP010000365.1:0-5043 GCA_039026295.1 Pseudomonadota bacterium
CAGATCCGAAGACCGGGCGCGAGATCTGCATGGCGCATCCCGCCTATGACCAGTGCATCAAGGCGTCCCATTTGTTCAACCTGCTCGATGCCCGCGGGGTGATCTCGGTCACCGAACGGCAGGCCTATATCGGCCGGGTCCGTGCCTTGGCCAAGGCCTGCGCCGATGCGTTCATCACGACCGAGGCCGGCGGAGCCGCCGCGTGAGCGGGCGCGGTCTGATGATCGGCGGTCTCGTCGTTCTGATCGCCTTCACCACGGCGCTGTGGTGGTTTCAGACACGAGCATTTTACGAGGAAATCCCCGAGACCGAGATCATCCAGACACCGGCAGGTGCGATCGCCGTGGCCGGGTTCTCGGGTATTCAGGCGTCATCCAGCCCCTTGAAGCTTCGGGCATGTATGACCCTTGATCCCGCCGATGTTTCGGGGCTTGAGTTCGCATCGGACGCCGAGCCGCTGGTCGCCCCGCGCTGGTTCGAATGCTTCGACGCCAAATCCCTGAGCCGTGCCATCGACGCGGGGAGGGCCGCGGCCTATGCGCTGGGTCCGACCGAGGCAGACGGCATCGACCGGATGCTGGCGGTATACCCCGATGGCCGGGCCTTCCTTTGGCACCAGCTTGCACCCAAGTTCGCCAATCAGTAACGGCAATTGCAGACTTGCTCTTGCGTCTTGGCGCGCATAGGTTCCGCCCGCACGGAGAGGTGGCCGAGTGGTCGAAGGCGCACGCCTGGAAAGCGTGTATAGGGGCAACTCTATCGCGGGTTCGAATCCCGCTCTCTCCGCCAGTAGTTTATACAATACATTTATTTCTGGCTTGAAAATGTTGATTTAATTGGCTGCGCGGTGGGTGCGTTAGAAGCCAATTGTTCTGCCTTACAGGCTCAGACTTCCCGGGCTGTTTTCAGACTGTCAGGTGGCGCACGCAGCGCCAGTCAAGAGATGAGAGGATGGAAGCCGAACAATCGTCAGTATCACGCGCGCTCACTGTCGCTGCCGACCATTTCAGACAGGCCCCGAAGCAGCACGCTGTTGAACTCGGCCGGTACTTCAACGTTTGAGAAATGGCGTTGATGTTCGATCACATTCAACGTCGCGCCGTTGATCCGGTTGCGGATCGCTTCGGCGTCAGTGACCGGAGTGACGGGGTCTGCCCCGGCAGCGATGATCCGGGTTGGGCACATTATCCGATGCAGGTTTTCCAGATAGGCCAGATCGGCGACTGCGGATGTGCCGCCGAGATAGCCTGGAACTTTCGTCGCGACGAAAACTTCACGGACAGCGTTGTAGGCGGGCGATCCTGCCTCTACGAAATCATCATTGAACCAAAGGCGTTTGGTCATCTCCCAGACGGGTATCATCCCATCGCGGCGCACGACTGCCTGCCGCTCTGCCACCCAATCACGATACCATGGGCTGGATTGCGAGGTGGTGTTGCACAGGGACAACGTAGCGATCCGCCTGGGATTGTTGATCGCGAGGCCCTGGCCGATCATCCCGCCGGTCGAGATACCGACCCAGTTGACGCGCGCCAGCCCTAACGCGTCCATCAGTCCAACTGCATCGGCCTCGAACTGGCTTAGCTTGTAGGGACCTTCTGGCGCGTCAGTGTCGCCATGTCCGCGCCAGTCATAGCGCAGGATGCGATAGCTTGGTGCCAGCGCCTCGATCTGCAGGTCCCAGATCCGGTGGCTTGTCCCCATGGCATGCGCCATCATCAGCACAGGCCCGTCCTCCCGCCCATCCCATCGGTAGGCGATGTCGATATCTCCGACTTGCGCTATCAGGGTCGTCATGGTGACGGGTCCGCAGTTTTGACCAGCACCTTTCCGGTGAACTTTCCTGCGAGCATGTCATGCAAGGCCGATGGCAGGCGTTCGAACCCCTCAACTGTGTTGTGGCTGGCTATCAGACGACCTTCACGGCAAAGCGTCGCCATGCGTTCGCGGGCAAAGTCCCAGCGTTCCGGATAGGAATAGCGCGAAAAGCCGTGAACGGTTGCCTCACGCGCCCAAAGAAGGCGCATGTTCACAGGGTCCAGATCCGGGCGATTGGAGGTGTTCGAGGCAGTTCGGCCGACGATCAGGACACGTGCGTATTTCGCAACATTGCCAAAGACCGTGTCCGCGATCGGTCCGCCGGTCGTGTCGAAGACCTGGTGCACGCCGTCGGGCAAAGCCTTTGCCAACACCTCGGCAAAGTCCGGGGATCGGTGATCGAAGCATGCATCAGCGCCAAGGGTTTCGGTGACATTTCGACATTTTTCCGGCCCTCCGGCGACCCCGATAACATGCATCCCAGCCAGCTTGCCAAGTTGCACGGCATAGCTTCCGACTGAGCCCGCCGCGGAGGTGACGACCATGCTTTGCCCCGGCATGCATCTGCCAAAGAGATCCAGTGCGGTGTAGGCTGTAAGCCCCGGAGAACTGAGTGCGGTCAGCCAAAGCGTGGGGTCAAACTCCGCCGAGATCTGGGTCAGAGCATCGCCTTGGACCACCGCGTATTCCTGCCAGCCCAGGCGTGCGGTGATCAGATTGCCGGGTTGCGGACCGGAGCCGTCGGTAGTTTCTACCACCTCGCCAAGTACATCGCCGTCGATAAGCTCGCCGATCTCGAATGGCTTGGCGTAGTTTTCAAAGTCCTTCACACGCTGCCCCTGCCACGGAGACAGCGCGTGATAAAGGGCTTTTATCCGTACCTCTCCTGGTTGCAGGACGGGATGCGGCGCATCTTCGATCTGGAAGTTCTCTGGACCGGGCAAGGTCTTTGGCCGGGTCTTGAGCGTAAAGCGTCGGTTGATCTGTGGCAGCATGGGTTCGATTGTCCGAGGTCGTAAGAACTAAACAGGAAGCATTCCGTGACGACCAGACTCGCGCCGGCGGGCGACATCGAAATCGCCTATGTAGATGATGATCCAGAAGATGGACCACCGGTTCTTTTGGGGCATTGCTTTTGCGCTGATCACCGCTTCTGGGACTTCCACCTTCCTGCTCTGCGACCGTTCCGTGCAATCCGGTTTGACACGCGAGGCCATGGTGCATCCGGTCGGAGCGATGGTCCCTACAGTTTGTCGCAAATGGCTGGGGATGTTTTGAAACTGATGGATCATCTGGGCCAGGAGAAGGCGCACTATGTCGGCGTGTCCATGGGCGGAATGATAGGTCAGACCCTGGCCATCGCGCATCCGGATCGACTGCTTTCGCTGGCGCTGGTGAACACCACCCCCCGGTATTCAGAAGCTCAACGCACCCAATGGCGGGACCGGGCAGAAGGTGTTCTGTGGAATGGGATCGAGCCGATCCACGGCGACCTGATGCGCCGCTGGTTCACGGACGAGGCTTTGAGCAATGATCACAATGGTGCCCGTTATATCGCGGATGTCATTCGCAGATTTGACCGACGCAGCTTTGTATCGGTCACTGCGGCCATGTGCGAGCTGGATACATTGGAGCAGTTGGGCAGCATCCGCGTTCCGACACTGGTTGTCGCCGCGCCGGATGATCCCGGCGTGCCCCGAGAGGTCAGCAAGCGTCTTGCCTCCAGCATTCCGGGTGCAACGCTAGAATGGCTGCATCCGGCGCGGCATCTGGCGTCCCTGGAACATGTTGAGACGTTTAACAGATTACTGGAAGGGCATCTCAGCCGCGCAGTTTCAGGGAAGAGCTAGCGCGACCTCTCTCTTTCAGGACGACCCTTCGAGGTCTTCGCAAGATGAACATCGTATGGGATGTCTTCGTGTGGCCGCTCATTATCGTGTGCCTCACCGTTTCACCCGGCAGGGTCACCTACAACAAACGACGTCCACCCCGCCGTTCGCCTATGGTCTCGCCAGCAGGTTTCGTCAAACTTGACCAAAATCACGGTTCCTTGCAGGTTCGACGGCAGGAGGCATCCGCAATGCGCCACCAACTTGCCCATAGCGAGATCGTGCAGTCTGCCGTCTATTCGGGCTCTGCTGCCGCACGTTCTGCGATCGCCTCATCCTGGCATCGGTCGCTGGTCAGGTTCGGGCTGGACCCGACCAATACGCAAAAGATCAACCATGTCGGTGCCGCGTCACTTTCGGCGTCACGCGACCAATTGGATGCTTTGCTGAATGCGGCGAGTTCGGAGCTGGATCGGCTGTTCCGGCTGGTTGGAGATGCAGGATGTGGTCTCTACCTCACGGACCGTAGCGGAATTGTGCTGGACCACCGATGCAAGGACGCTGATGCCGAGCAGTTCCGGCAACTTGGGCTGGAACCAGGAGCGAACTGTAGCGAGGCGGCAGAGGGCACGAACGGCATGGGCACATGCCTGGCTGAAGAGCGGCCGGTCATCGTGCACAGGGACGAGCATTTCCGTGCGCATCACACTGCCTTCACGTGCATTGCCGCGCCGGTCTTCGGTGCTGATGGCGAGGTGCTGGCCGCGCTTGACATAAGCACCGCGCGGGCGGACCAGACGCGCAGCACCAATCTGTTGATGGCCGACGCGCTGCTGCAGTGTACGCGCCGGATCGAGGGCGCGTTTTTCCGCCTGGCCCACCCTGATGCACGTATTGTGGTTGCCGACTTGGACGGGTCACAGGGCGCGGCGCTCTTAGCGGTCGATGCCGATGACATCGTGGTCGGCGCAACGCGCGCGGCACGCGTGGCCTTTGGGTTCGCGACAGGGACTGCGTTTCAACCGAAGCCTGCCACTGACTTACTCGGGCAACGCCATGTGGCACGCGATATCGCTGCGATCCAACGCTCCGCGATCCGGCGCGCGCTGACACGGTCCGCTGGCAATGTATCGGCCGCGGCACGTCAGCTTGGCATGGGCAGGACGACGCTTTACCGGCACATGAGGGAACTTGGCATCGAAAATTAGGGTCAGTGAACTGTTTCAGATCTGAACAGATACGCCACTAATTCGGTTGCGCCGACTATCATCACCCCGCACGCCCCGCGATGCATCTTACAGCGAGTGCTCCGACCGTGTTTCACGCTCAGCCAGCGAAACAGCAAAACAATTGTCTGGTGGCTCCATATAACAGCCCTACGAGGAGGAAACCCCAA
>JBCCMP010000366.1:0-4961 GCA_039026295.1 Pseudomonadota bacterium
CCTGATCACGGCCGTTGCGCCGTTCGACTTTCATGCCGACACCGAAGACCCGGACCCCTCGCACGGTCTGATGCATCTTTGGACCCGCGCCCCGGGCAGGTCGCCGGACAGATCGAGCAATCTCTCCAGATCCTCCAGCGCCGGGGCGCGGGTCCAAAGATGCATCAGACCGTGCGAGGGGTCCGTGTCTTCGGTGTCGGCATGAAAGTCGAACGGCGCAACGGCCGTGATCAGGCCTGCGAGTTTCTGTTGCGACAGTGTGGCGGCAACTGCGGCCAGCGTCCCGCCCTGGCATATGCCCATCAGGATCGCCCGTGCAGCACCGCTTTCGGCGATGACCCGGTCGAGGGCGGCGGGGAGTACAAACCGTGCGATCGCATCCAGATCCGGTCCCTGCCGATCTTGGCCCGCCCCGCCCCAGTCCAGAACGAAAACGTCCACACCCGATGTCAGAAGCTGCCGCACCATGGATCGCTCCGGCAGCAGATCGGTCATTGTCTGCCGTCCGATCAGGCCGTGGCAGATCAGAACCGGTCCCAGCGCCGGGTTGGGCCCGCGCGTCAACGGCGCGTAGCGCGACACCGTGATCTCGCCCAGCCGCCAGATCTGCTGTTTGGGCGTCGCCGCGATCTCGACCACTGTCAGCGCTGCGCCAACCACCGCCCGGCGCGCCCGCGCGGTTGCCTGCAACAAACCGCGAAACTGCCCGCGCTGTTCCGGGGTCATCGCTGCCAGGTGATCGGCGGCGACCCGCACCGCCCTGGCCACAGCGGCCAGAAAGTCGTCCGAGCGTTGAGTGCGCCGGAACTCTGCCTCGGCGATGGCGAACCAGCGGGCGCGGATGGTCTGCCAGGGCACGTCCGCCCGCGCCTCGCCCAGAGAGCTGCGCCAAAGCTCGAAATCCCGCGCAATGCGAAGCCATGTACTCGTGTTCAGTCTCTGGAAAACCTGCGCCGTTGCAGCGGCATCCGCCCACGGGCTGCCCGGCGTCGCAGGATCGATCTCGGGCCAGTCCGCGCCCAGAAAGATCTCGTGATCGGGGCCAGCCGGGGCAGCGCCCGCCGCAGACCAGAAGATCTGCTGCGCACCCTTGCAGGCTTCGAGAACCTGAGACAGTGGCTGATGGGTGCTCACACCCTACCCCTCGGCCAATCCATGATCACCACCCGGTTATACCGGGCTTGCGGGCTGGCGGTCACGCATTTCCGGATGCGGCGTTTCCAGAGGTCCGACCCGCGAGCATGCGTGCCCTAAAGCATCGACGGCACGACCTGATCCGGAGGGCGGTGGCCATCGGCGAAAGTCTTTATATTGATGATGACCTTTTCGCCCATCTCCAGCCGTCCTTCCTCGGTGGCCGAGGCCATGTGCGGCAGCAGCACGACATTGGGAAGGCCCAGAAGGCGGGGGTTCACGCCGGGCTCGTGTTCGAAGACATCGAGGCCCGCACCGGCAATCTCGCCCGCCGCCAGCATGCGGGTCAGCGCGTTCTCGTCGATGATCTCGCCCCGCGCCGTGTTGACGATGTAGGCCGAGGGCTTCAGCAGCTTCAGCCGCCGCGCCGACAAAAGATGATAGGTCGCGGGCGTGTGAGGGCAGTTGACGCTGACGATGTCGACCCGCGCCAGCATCTGGTCGAGGCTTTCCCAATGTGTCGCCTCGGTCTCTGCCTCGATGTCCTCGTGCAGGCGGCGGCGGTTGTGATAGTGGATCTGCAGCCCGAACGCCCGGGCCCGGCGGGCGACCGCCTGCCCGACGCGGCCCATGCCGACGATGCCCAGCCGCTTGCCCCAGATCCGGTGGCCGGTCAGACCCGTGGGCGACCAGCCGGACCAGTCGCCCGACCTCATCGCCTCCAGCCCCTCCGGCAGGCGGCGCGGCACGGCCAGGATCAGCGCCATGGTCATGTCGGCTGTATCCTCGGACAGAACGCCGGGGGTGTTCGACACCAGGATGCCGCGGGACCGGGCGGTCTCGACATCGATGTGATCGACGCCGGCGCCGTAACTGGCGATCAGCTTGAGGTTCGGGCCTGCATGGCCCAGCAGCGGGCCGTCGATCTTGTCACCGAGGGTCGGCACCAGAACATCGGCGGTCTTGATCGCCTCGCGCAGATCGGCCTGCGCCATCGGCTCGTCCGTCTCGTTCAGCGTCACCTCGAAAAGCTCGCGCATCCGCGTTTCCACAGGCTCCGGCAGGCGGCGGGTGACAACGACTTTCGGGCGCTGAGGAGCCATGTTGGCGGCCATTTGGTGGGTCCTTCCGTGTTCTCGCGCGCCGTGATAGAGTGCCGCTGGCCTGCGGGGAAGACCAAATCGAAGACCGGATCAATCTACCGGAACCATCCCTTCAGGCATCAGACCGCGCAAAGCGGCAGAGCAGTGGGCGCAATGGCATGTTCCGCAATCGCGGCGCAGGCCGGACCGCCGGAAAGAAAAGAGGCAGGCGATGATCCGCATCGCAATGACGACCCTTCTGGGGTTGGCGCTTTTGGCCGTGCCCGCACCGATGGCACGTGCTGACGAAGTCGGCCCCGTCACCAACCTTCCGATCCCCCGCTATGTCTCGTTGAGATCGTCCGAGATCAACGTGCGCCGCGGACCCGGTCTGGATTACCGCAAGGACTGGGTCTACCGGCGCGCCGGGCTGCCCGTGCAGGTAATCGAGGAATACGGCGACTGGCGCCGGATAGTCGACAAGGACGAGGCGGGCGGCTGGGTCTATCACGCAATGATCACCGGGCGGCGCACCGTTCTGATCACCGCCGACACGGTCTTTTTCCGCGAGGACCCGACCGAAACCGCCGCCGCGACCGCCCAGGCCGAATCCGGGGTCGTCGCACGGCTGGGCCAGTGCGTCGAGAACTGGTGCGAGGTCGAGGCAGAGGGCCACGAGGGCTGGGTTCCAAAGGCGGCTATCTGGGGCGTCACGGCCGCAGAGGTCAGTCGGTAGAGGGCCGATCGCGGATTGCCGACAGGACGGCGACGGCCACGATGGCGCCGCCGACCAGCGTCGCCCCGTTCGGGATTTCAGCGAGCAGAACAAAGGCGAGGGTCGGCGCGAGCGGGGTTTCCAGCGCGCTGAGCAGGGCGGTCTGACCTGACGGGATGCGTTTGGCCCCTTCGGCCAGAGTCACGGATGCGATCGCGAACAGCAGTCCGAAAGCTGCCAGAACCGCGATCTCGCCCCATGGGATCGCGAACGGGCTGCCAAGCATCAGAGCGACCGGAAGCAGCAATATGGATTGCAGGGCGGCCGGACCTGCGGCGGGTGTCTGCGGACGCGCCCGGTAGATCACCATGATCGAGGCCATCGCAACCGTCATTCCGACGGCCAGGAGGTCACCATAGAGACTGATGTCCCGGATCGATCCCGATACGATCACGCCCACGCCGAACAGCGCGCCGAGGCATCCAAGCGCCGTTCTGGCCGAAAGACGCTCTGCGATGAACCACCATGCGAGGAGCGACGCGAACAGGGGCGCAACCGCATAGATGAGCGAGACGTTGGCAATCGAGGTCAGCTTGAAGGCCGGGATGAACGCGGCGCTGCCGAGTGCACCGATGATCGCGACCGCCCAGCCGCTTTGTCCGATCCCGATGAAATTCCGGCGCATAGCCCCCAGCCAGTACGTCCAGACGGTTGTGAACCCTGCCGCGAACACGCCCCGCCAGAAGATCACCTCCCACGATCCTGCGGCCACACCTTTTGTGAAGAGACCGGCCGAACTGTAGGTGATTGCAGCGATCACAACCAGCATGACGCCTATGGCGTGATCTTTGCGCTGTGCGCCACCGTCAGCGGTGGACTTCAGTCCTGTAAGATAAGTTTTCATTGGCATTGGGCAAGGCGAGAGATAGTTGATTTCCCTAGCAATCCCCTGAAAAAGCGGACCTGACAAACGAGATTGTCTGGATTTATAAATTAGTTTTTCTTATTTATTGGCATGGCCCGCTCCCTGCCACCACTCAACGCTTTGCGCGCTTTCGAAGCCGCCGCCCGGCATATGAGCTTTGCCCGTGCGGCAGGTGAGCTGGGCGTGACTCCGGCGGCGATCAGTCAACAGATCAAAAGCCTTGAAGCGTTTCTGGATGCCCGGCTGTTTCACCGGTTGACCCGGGCCCTTCGCCTCACGGAAGCGGGACAAGCGGCGCTGCCTCTGTTGACCCAGGGCTTCGATCTGCTGCAGGCGGGGGTCGAGGACATTCGCAAAGGCCAGACAAAGAACGAGCTGACGATCAGCGTCAGCCCGTCTTTCGGTGCCATCTGGCTGGTTCCGCGGCTGGAGTCGTTCCGAAGCCTTCATCCGGAGATCGACGTGCGCATTGACGGCACGGACCGGCGCGTTGATGTGCGCGCCGGGGACGCAGATGTCGCGATCCGCTATGGGCCCGGCGGGTATGCCGGTGTCAGGGTCGATCGACTGTTCGGGCAGACCAACACGCCCGTTTGCCATCCGGATCTGATCGACGAACCGAATCCGCTACGCCTTCCAGGTGATCTGAAAAATCACACGCTTCTGCACATCGCGTGGAAGGATATGGAGGCAAGCTGGCGCATGTGGTTGCTGGCTGCCGGTGTCACCGGGGTGGATGCCGCAAGCGGGCCGCGCTTTGGCCAGGAGGCCATGGCGGTCGAGGCCGCGCTGCAGGGACAGGGCGTCGCCCTGGTCGGCGATCGGCTGGTCGCGGATCACATTGCGTCAGGAAGGCTGGTCCAGCCGTTCGGGCCGGGGCTGAGCGCCCCGCTGTCGTTCGCATACCATTTGCTGACCGCAAAACGCACTGCTTCCCACCAGGGCGTGGCAGCATTTCGTGACTGGATACTGAAAGAGGCGCAATCCGTGCTGTCGAGCGACGGCCCGAGTGAAGGCCCGAGTGAAGGCCCGAGTGAAGGCCCGAGTGAAGGCCCGAGTGAAGGCCCGAGTGAAGGCCCGAGTGAAGGCCCGAGCAAAGACTCAA
>JBCCMP010000367.1:0-4956 GCA_039026295.1 Pseudomonadota bacterium
CGACCCGGAGGTATTCTCGTGGTACATCAAGAACTACGGGATCGACGTGAACCTCTTCGTGGACCACTCCCAGATCGTGCAGCTTGAGTGTTTGCGCCGGGGGATCTGGGGCACGAAAAGCACCTTCGGGCGGATCACGACGCATCGGTGAAGTGCCCCTGGCGTCAAAAATGATACCTGCCGCGAAAGGCGGCAGGTATCAGCAAAGAAGCATGACAGAAATCCAGTTCGACGATTCAGGTCAGCGATTGCGGATCAGTCCAGCCACCGACGAACGACGTCGCCATGGGCGTCGATCCAGGCTCTTGCCGCCTCCCGCGGTGCCAGACCCTGTCGGCACATCGCGTGATCGATCGCTGATATCACCGCATTTCCCGGTGAAACCTTCTGCAGGAATCTCAGGCCTTCGTCGCTCAGTTTTGCCTTGGCATCGCGGCGCAGAACAAGGGTGGCTTCATCTTGACCGCCCAGAAGACCTTTCGGGTCGGTCAGTTCGCGCAGGTCCGTCTCCAGATGCAACCATTGCGGCCGCCACAGGGGAATGACCGCGAGTTCACCGGCCGCAAGCGCGTCGAGATAAGCCCCGGTGCAGTCGTCGAGCGTCCCGTTTTCAAAGTGGAACCCCTGCGCCGCCAGTCCATAGTCGTCCACCATCTGACGAGAGAAGCGGCTGATCCCCGCGCCCGGATTTATGCCTTGAATGCGTTTGCGGAACCGCCTTGCGATCTCTGGCCTTGCCAGGTCCTCGACAGATCTGATCTCGCCCGGTGCATCGGTCGGAACGCCCCAAAGGCAGTACGGCGTATAGATGACACCCAGCGTCAGAACCTCGCTTTGATAGGGGGTCAGATAGACTTGGTGCGATGAAGGCAGCCATGCAGAGCACAGAAGATCGACCTCTCCCCTGCCCTGCATCCGGAACATCTCTTCGTGCGGTGCCTCGCGGATCTCCACGGAATGACCAAGATCTGTCAGGATCTCGGAAATCAGCGCCGTCGCCGCCCCATGAAAACTGAGGCTTATCTGGCCGATGATCAAAGCGTCTGGGTTCAAGGCGTCTGTCATGTCCGTCAGCCTGCAGCGGGCCTGTCCACGTCATCCAGGGACAACGGCGCATTCGCCGACGATTTGAACTCGACCGTTGTGAAGATCAGATCCGTGTCGCCGATGTTCTCCAGGCTGTGCGTGATCCTTTCGCCCGCCGCGAAGGTCAGATGCTTTGTGTCGCCCGGCTGATAGTCGACGTCGAAGAAGCTGCCGTCGGATTGATAATTGCGCGCCCGCCCCGCGGTGTGGATCGTCCAGAAATAGTCCAGCACATGCGTATGGACCTTCAGCCGATCACCGGGTCTGGCGTGAATGTGCCAGACCCTCAGGGAGTCGGTTTCAGACACCAGACGATCGCCGACCTCGCCGTTCTCTGCCCGGTCGATGAATTCTTGCGCAAGGTCGGTCATTCCGAAACCTCCGCCCAGAAGACAACCAGCGTCGCGCAGTCAATCGGCATCGACGGGTTCGAGTAAATCATCCGCGAATGCCCGCCGCGCGCCCCGAACACGGTGTTCACCAGATGGGACGCGCCGTTCAACGCCAAGGGCATGTCTGTGAAGTCATCCGTTGAGGCACCGGTTCCTTCGATGCGGTGGATGCGAACGACCTTCGACAGGTCGCCCATGACCGATTTCAACAGCGATATGCCGTTCAGCGCAGAGAGCTGAAACGCCTGGTATCCCTGTTCAACGGTCAGGTTGTCGCCCATTCTGCCGGTAAATTGCAGCCTCCCACCGATCCACGGCAGCATCCCGGAAGTGTAGATGACGTTGCCGATCCGGGTATGGGTGACATAGTCGGCAACGGCCTGCGGTGCCGGCGGCAGCGCAAGGCCGAGTTCGTGAAGACGCCCCTCTGGCGTGGCCGCGGTGACGGGTTTGAGTTGCATAGAATTCCTCCCGAGTCTTTTTCTCTTGTCGCGCTGAAAACCCCGCGTTTCAGCCACCCAGAATGCGGGCCGGACCTGCAATCGCGCCCCAGACACTGCGCCCGACAGTTGCCGAAGCCGCGTTGATCGACACGGCCGCGACGGTGGCAGAAACACTGTGAAGAACGAACGTTGGCATCGGCAGGTCGGCACCGGCCACGACTTCAGTGGCCTCGCTCGATATCTCGCGGGTCATGCCCTTCGCGTCTTCCGCAAAAATCCGCGCAGGAGCACCCATCACCTGTTGGAGGATGCCCCCATTTGCGGTCGTGCATGCGTCTGGGTGGTCAGGCGATGTGGGTCAGTTCGTGCAGCCAGAACTTCTCCACCATGCCGTCAGTCGCTTCCATGTAGGCTTTCAGATGATCGTTCTGCATGTGGGTCTGCCACAGCTCGCGGCTCTCCCAATTCTCGTAGAACATGAAGTACCGCGGGTCCTCGTTGTCCTGATGCAGGTCGTACTGAATGCACCCCGCTTCGGCGCGGGTCGTCGGGATCAGTTTTTCAAGTTCTGCACGGACAAAATCGACGTGGCCCTCTTTGACGAGCACGTTTCCTGTGATGGTGAGCTTTGCCATCCTAATCTCCTGTGTTGCTGATCCGGAATTTACCTCGGCGGCGCATGCGGATAAACTGGTCGATGACGAATTTAATATCCGGGATTCCCGTTTAATGAACCTCGACCATGTCCGTCTGTTCCAGCGCATAGTGGAACTGGGCAGCCTGGCTGCAGCCGCCCGAGAGGCCGGCATTTCGCCGACCACGGTGTCCGAACGTCTGACATCGCTGGAGACGAAGCTGGGCGTGAGCCTCCTCAACCGCACGACGCGTTCGCTCAGCCTGACCGAGGCGGGCAGAATGCTTTGGGAGGGTGCCGATGTGGTCCTGGAGGAGACAGCGAACCTCGAGACACTGATCCGCCATGGCGCGGCGATGCTGTCGGGGCTGATCCGCATCAGCGCACCCAGCGATCTGGGCCGGCGGATCGTGTCCAGAGAGATCGACCGGTTTCAGAAGGACAATCCCATGGTGCGGTTCGAATTGCACCTGTCCGATGGCTATGCGGACATCGTGGGCGAGGGGTTTGATATGGCCTTGCGCTTCGGACCGATCGCCGACAGTTCGCTGAGATCGCGCTCGCTTGGCGACTGGCCGCGAACGATCTGTGCAGCACCTGAGTATCTGGCCCGAAAGGGAGCCCCGGCGAAACCCGAAGACCTGCTGGATCACGATTGCATTCTGATGCGGTTCGGTGACCTGCTCGACAATCAGTGGGCCTTTCGGGTCGGCGCAGAGCGGCGAACCGTTGTCGTACCGGGTGTCAGGGTTTCCAATGACGGTGCCCTCGTGCGCCAATGGTGCCTTGAAGGCGTCGGGATCGCGCTGAAATCGGAACTCGACACGTCAGAGCACATTCGCGCGGGACGCCTTGTGCCGCTGCTTCAGGATTACCGACCCTCCGACACGTCGTTTCAGATGCTTTTTCCGCCGCATCGACAGCAGCCGCGGCGCGTTCATGCCTTTGCAGACCACCTCGCCGCGGCGCTCCGGGCCGAACGACGGGGCTGGGAAAAGTCCACCAGCGAGCGGAATTAGCCCCGGTAAAAACAGTCGAAGACCGATCATGAACAATGATCAGGCCGGACCCTCGTGCTCTTTGGAAGCTTCAAGGTCCGATGCGGCCACGGTCCGGACACCTGCCGGAAGCGCTCAGGTGATGGCCCAAGCGGCGGCGCATCGTTGAGCCTCAGGCTGGCAAATACAGGAAATCAGCCGGTTTTTCTCACCTCGTATTCTCCGAAATCCGGCTCGTAGGTCATCTGGTAGTAGTCAATCAGCTTCCATGGCAGGGCCGCTGCCACCCTGCCCGCCTTATTGCGGTACCACGGCGTCATCCCGGGATGGGCCCAGACCAGATCGCGGTGCTCGGCATCGACTCGGTCCATGTAGGCATCGTGCACCTCGCGCCGGACATCGACGGATGACAACCCCTCCTCCAGCATCCGCACCAGCGCGCCGACCGCATAGCGGGACTGGCATTCCGACGTGAAGATCGCGCTTCCGCCATGGGCGAGCACAGTGTTCGGGCCCTGAATGAAGAACATGTTCGGAAACCCAGGCGCGGTGATGCCCAGATGCGCCTTGGGATCGTCCCCGGCCCATTCATCGGCCATCTTCACGCCGCCTCGCCCCGTCACATTAAGGCGCGCAGCGTTTGAGAAGACGCGAAAGCCGGTGGCGAGGACGATGACGTCATAGGGTCGATCGGCGGCCTCTGTCCGCACGCCCTCAGCGGTTATTCGCTCAATGCTCTCGGTGATGAGATCCGTCTGGGGTTTCCGAAGCGCCTGATACCAGCCGTTGTCCAGCAGGATGCGCTTGGCATAGGGCGGATAGGACGGCAGGCACTTGGCCACGAGGTCCGGGCGGCCTTCAAGCTCTGCCTCGATGAACTCGGCCATCTGCACCCGGTGGCGATCGTTCATCCGGTTCATCGACCTCTCGGGATGCGGCCAGTCCGGGTCGCGCTTCAGCGTCCGGTGCAAGCCGTCGCCATAGCGCCAGAGCATCGTGAACCGGAACCATTCGGCGTAGAATGGCACGTTCTGCAGCAGCCAGCGCGCGCCATCTGTCATCGCATCCTTGAAGCGGGGGATGTGGCGCACCCATTGCGGCGTCCGCTGGTAGACGTGCAGCGCGCCCACCCGATCGACGATCGAGGGCACGATCTGCATCGAGGACGCGCCCGTCCCGATCACGGCCACCCGTTTTTCCGTCAGATCCAGATCAGACGGCCACCGGTTGGAATGGAAGACCCGGCCCTGAAAGTCCCCTGCCCCCGGAAAGTCCGGGAAACGCGGCAGCGACAACGGCCCGATGGCAGAAATCAGCGCCCAGCCGCGGACCTCTTCGACACCGGCCGCGCTTTCAACCCGAACCACCCATTCGGCAGCGTCCTCGTCCCAGTCCGTCTGCAG
>JBCCMP010000368.1:0-4948 GCA_039026295.1 Pseudomonadota bacterium
CGGAGATGATCTCCCCAGTCAGTGCCCGAGGATCTGGCTGAGGAAGAGCTGGGTCCGTTCGGATTTCGGATTGGTGAAGAACTCTTCCGGTTCGTTCTGCTCGACGATCTGGCCCTGGTCCATGAAGATCACGCGGTTCGCAACTTTGCGCGCAAAGCCCATCTCGTGCGTGACACAGATCATGGTCATACCCTCTTCAGCGAGGGAGATCATGGTGTCGAGCACTTCCGAGATCATTTCAGGATCAAGCGCTGAAGTCGGCTCGTCAAACAGCATGATGCGGGGGTTCATGCAGAGTGACCGGGCAATTGCCACGCGCTGCTGCTGCCCCCCGGAAAGCTGGCCCGGGTACTTGTTCGCCTGCTCCGGGATCTTGACCCTTTCAAGGAAGTGCATGGCGGTCTCTTCGGCCTCGCGCTTCGGCGTTTTGCGCACCCAGATCGGGGCAAGCGTGCAGTTCTCCAGAATTGTCAGATGCGGGAATAGGTTGAAGTGCTGGAACACCATCCCGACCTCGGCCCGGACTTTGTCTATGTTCTTCAGGTCGGAGTTCAGCTCGATTCCATCGACGACGATGTCGCCGACCTGATGCTCTTCAAGCTTGTTGATGCACCGGATCAGCGTGGACTTGCCCGATCCTGATGGGCCGCACACAACGATCCGCTCTCCGCGATAGACGGTCAGGTCGATCTCGCGCAGGACGTGGAATTCGCCGTACCACTTGTTCATCCCTGCAATCTGAATCGCGACCTCGTCAGAGACCGTCATTTTCGAGCGGTCGATTTCCTGGTCCAGGATGTTCACTGCTTCAGACATGGCGACCTCCCTATCGGTCGGTTTTCAGCTTGCGTTCGAGATACATCGAGTAGCGCGACATCCCGAAGCAGACGATGAAGAAGAAGAGACCCACGAAGACGTAGAACTCCCAGATGATACCGTTCCAGGCGCTGTCCGCACGGGTTGTCCCTATCAGACCAACCGGGTCCAACAGGCCAATCACAACCACGAGGGTGGTGTCTTTGAAGAGGCCGATGAAGCTGGAGACGATGTTCGGAATCGAGACCTTCAAGGCCTGCGGCATGATGATCAGCCGCATGGATTTCCAGTAGTCGAGGCCCAGGCTGTCCGCGGCTTCGTACTGCCCCTGCGGCAAGGCAGCCAGACCACCCCGGATCACCTCGGCCATGTAGGCTGACGCGAAGATGGTGATCATGATCACGACGCGCAGGATGATGTCGGCCGCCGTGCCCGGCGGGAAGAAGTAGTTCAGGACCACGTTCGCCACGAACAGAAGGGTGATCAGCGGCACCCCACGGATGAACTCGATGAAGACAACGCAAATGCTGCGTATGAAGATCATCCCCGACCGGCGCCCGAGGGCCAGCAGGATGCCGATCGGCAGGGACAGCACGATCCCCGCAACACCAAGGATCGTGGCCAGCAGAAACCCACCAAGCTTATTGCTCGCGACCTTTTCCAACCCCAGTGGAATGATGCTGTCGATCGCATCGGTCACCGGATCGATGGCGAACAGCATCCATGCCACCGCTGCGACCAAGCCCAGGCAGGCAGCAACAGTCGCGCCCTCGCCCTGCATGACTTCAGTGACGACCCGGAACACGCCGTAAGCAACGGCGAAGGCGGCGATGAATGCGACGATTCCCCAGAATGACCCGCCCCAGATCAGCCAGTAGGCGACGATTGGATAGCTTGCCGAGAACATCAGGCCGAAGCCACGGTACGGCACATTATCGAACAGTGCCGGGACTATTGCCACCAGCAACAAGACGAAAGCGAGGTTTGGCCTCCAGCGTTCCTCGTGCGGATAGAACCCGTAGATGAACTGGTCGAACCGCTCGACGATCACAGCCCAACAGGCACCGTGATGGAGGTCGAGCCTGCCCGCTTCCTCGCCGAGTGCATTTCTCAGAAACGCCTCTTGCTCGACCAGGCCGCCTGCCGCGCTGAAGGCGGCACCATCGATTGACATCCCCAGTGTCTGGGCGATTGCCTGCAGTGCTGGAACATTTGCCACCGCCCGGCATTCTTTCAGGCTGGCAGCAGACCAGACACCATCAATGAAGGCCCACTGGACCATTCCCGGGATCATCCATGCCAGAAACAGAATGGACAGGATCGTCAGGATCGAGTTGGTGATCGACGAGAACATGTTCTCGCGAAGCCAGCCCAAGACACCTGTGGTCGAGGGCGGGGGCGCTCGTTCCGGAATCTGACCGTCGGCAACGAAGGCGACTTGCTTGTCAGACATATCAGGCCCTCCGCTCTCGGTTGAAGAATGTGAGGTTGGGCTGCGCCCCGAAGACCGTGTAGCCAATGATGCCGATGCGGATGATCAGGCCTCCGCCGATGATAATCAGCGCGCTGAGGCTGTCAGTCAGTTGGCTGAACTGGAAGCCGAACAGCACGGCCAGAACGAAAACAATCAGCTCCAGCACTGCCATGTCGATGAAGCGCGGGCTCTTGAAGATGCAGGTGATCAGAGCACCGAAGGAGGCCATCACCATCGCGAGGGCGGCGATCTGCACCGTGTAGGACCATGTGAAGTAGCTGGGCCTGATGTCCGAGGCTTTTTCGATGAAGACGTAGTTCAGCAGCAAGACCCAGACGATGGCGTAGAACAGCACGAACAGGTTGAGGACACCCCGGATGCCGTAGGTCGGGCGCATCTTGGCATCGCCCTTTTTCAGCATTTCCCACTGACCGTTCATGCTTTCGAAGAAGTTCAAGAAACTGAACCCACCGCCGGTGACGGATGTGCGCTCGATGAGTTTGGAGTTCTCGTTGTAGAGGTTCATGACTGCGGAGATCGACAGCGACACCGAGAGATAGAAGGCCATCAGCAGGAAGATGGTCTCGAACTCTTTGCCGGTCTGGTTCAGCGTGATGCCGCCCAGGGTGCCGGTCGCGTCCATGTACCCAACCAGAAGCGCAAGCGAGGAGTTCTTGGTCAGGTTCAGATACTGCGAAATCATCGGCGGGATGATGATCCGGAGTGCTTGCGGCAGGATCACAAGGCTCATGGTCCGTCCGGGTTGCAGACCCAGCGCGTACGCGGCTTCGGTCTGCCCCTTCGAGACCGCCTGGATGCCAGCGCGCACGTTCTCGGCAATGAAGGCGCCTGTGTAGATGGCAAGCGCCAGCGTCAGCGCGACGTAACTGTCGCGCATGTTTATTCCGCCCCTGAAATTGAAGCCCTTCAGTTCGGGATATTCCAAGCCAATCGGCATTCCGGCAATGAAGAAGACGATCAGAGGAGTGAGGACGATAAATCCCGCTTTGACCGGCAAGACCGGAATGATCTGTCCCGTCAGTTGCTGGCGGCGCTGTGCCCAGCGGCCAAATACGACTGCCGCTATTATGCCGATGATCAGCGCGGCAATGACCCAAATGGATCCGTCACCCCATATCGGGCCGGGAACGTAGATCCCGCGATTAGTGGCCGCGACCGAGTCCCATAAAAGCATGCTCGCGGCAGGGTCTTCGCCCCTGAAGTCCCTCGGCTGCGGGAGCGTCTCGTTTATCACCGCTGCGACAAGCAGGATCTGGATCAGAACTGGTATATTCCGGACAACTTCGATGTAAACCGCCATCAACTGACGAATGATCCAGTTCCTCGAAAGCCGGCCGACACCGGCGAGAACGCCGATGATGGTCGCCAGGAAGCAGCCCACAACGGCGACAATCAGCGTGTTGAGCATTCCGATTACGGATGCGCGCGCATGGCTGTCGCGCGACGTGTACTCGAGCGGGCGCTGGTTGATGTCGTAAGAGGCAGGCGTCGACATGAAGCTGAAGCCGAGCTCTTTGCCCAATGCCGCGAGGTTCTCGCTGACATTATTGATCAAGTAGAGCAGCACAATCAGGGTCACAAACAACGCCACGATTTGCAGGAAGGAGGACCGGTACCTGCTGTCGTTCCACAACATGTCGATGCGGAATGCGTCTTTAGGTGGGATTGTTTGAACGCTCATTAGCTTACCCCCCGGCTACAGATACCGTTGTGCACCGCAGCACGCGCGTCAAGTCATTAATTTGATACAAAAAGGGCGCGTCCCGACTTGAGACGCGCCCTTTGAGGTCAGATTAACGGAACGGCGGAGCGTAGAGGATGCCACCATCCGTGTAGAGCGCGTTCTGGCCGCGGGCCAGACCGATCGGCGTATTGGTGCCGATGTACTTTTCGAAGATCTCGCCGTAGTTGCCTTCGGCTGCGACCACCTTCTGGACCCAGTCTTTTTCAAGGCCCAGCATGGCGCCGTACTCACCTTCGGTGCCCATCATCCGGTTGATTTCCGGGTTGTTGGTGCCACCTGCCATTTCGCCGACATTGGCCCCGGTGATGCCCAGCTCTTCTGCGATGATCAGCGAGTTCAGGGTCCAGCGAACAACGTCGCCCCAGTCATGGTCGCCGTGACGGACCAGCGGGCCGAGCGGCTCTTTCGAGATGATTTCCGGCAGGACGACATGATCAGCCGGATTTTCGAAGGTCGAGCGGGTTGCTGCAAGGCCCGATGCGTCGGTGGTGTAGACGTCGCAGGCACCAGCCAGATACTTCTGCTGCGCTTCAGCGTTGGTTTCGATCGGAACCGGCTCGTAGCTGATGCCGTTCGAGCGGAAGTAGTCCGCAAGGTTCAGCTCGGTCGTGGTCCCGGTCTGAATGCAGATCGTCGCGCCGTCGAGGTCTTTTGCCGAGGTCACGCCAAGGTCCTTGGAGGCCATGAAGCCCTGACCGTCGTAATAGTTCACGCCAGTGAATTCGAACTTGAGGTCAACGTCGCGCGAGAACGTCCAGGTGGTGTTCCGTGCAAGCATGTCGATCTCGCCCGAAGCGAGCGCGGTAAAGCGTGTCTTGCCAGTTGTTGGCACGAACTCGACAGCGGTCGGGTCGCCCAGCACAGCGGCGGCAACCGCGCGGCACACGGCCACG
>JBCCMP010000369.1:0-4946 GCA_039026295.1 Pseudomonadota bacterium
ACCTTTTCGATCGCCGCAAAAAGCTGGAACGCCGTGCCCCGGTTCCAGATATTGTCGAACATCTCCAGCAGATACCGGTTCTCCACCAGTTCGACAAAGCGCCTGTGAATGGTCCGGTTCGCCTCGAAATAAGCCGCAACCGAGGGGTTGGAGATGTTCTCCTCCCGCTCGATCGTCGCCCGCAATTCCCGGTTCTTGAACCCGTCTCTCTGCGCGGCCAGAATGCGCGCGGCCTGGCTCTCGACCGCCGCACGTGCCTGATAAAGCTCGCGAATTTCGCCCTCGGTCATGCGGTAGAGCACAAAGCCGCCGCGCGGGGAGTTGACCAGCATCCCCTCCTGCTCCAGGCGCAGCAGCGCCTCCCGGACGGGGGTCCGCGAGATTTCCATCTCCGCGGCCAGCCGCTCCTGAACCAGCCGGTCATCCGGCCCGATCTCACCGCCGATGATCGCGTCCATTAACTGCGTATAGACCTCGTCCGCCAGACGGCGACGGTCGGCTTTGATGCTTCTCAATCCCAAATAATATACCTCGGTTTCGCCTGTCGCGCCTATGTTTGGCGGATCTGCCCGGTGCACTCGCTGCACGTTGAATACAGTATACATATGAAACTCACCAAGTCGAACACGGCATCACCGCGCGCGGCGGGTTTCGAAACCCAGCCTCCCACCCCAATCGACCTCGTGGCGCGATGCGCACCGATCATTTACTCACGCCTACGTCGCCGCGCCGAAATTCCAGCCGCCTGCGACTGTCATTCCTGGGCCAAGGGACAGAAAGTGCATTCGATTGATAGGTTTATCCGTCAAACACGGAACCCACCCGCGCCCCAATCGCTTGACTGGAATGCAGGCAGGCTTGCAGCCATCGACAAAACAAGGGTCCTGATCGAAAAGACCGGCAGGCCTGTCGCTGCACCGACCGCCCGCTCGTAGGGCGGCATGTTCGTGCACTCCAGCAGGATCGCTCCAAGCGACGGCTCGGCTGCCTGAAACGCCAGTGCCGCATTCACGACGTCCTGCTGCGCCCGCGCCACATCCAGCGCATCTTCATTGTTCAGAATGACCCGCTGAAACTCACAATCCTCCGCGACCCCCGCCACCGGCGTCCCCGCCGGAACGCCTGCTCCGCACAGATGTTCATCCTTCAAAGTCTCTGCCGATATCGTCAGGATCCCGACTTTCCGCCCCGTGGGCAGACAGGCCTGAACCGAAGCCGCCTGCAACAGGGCGGACGTGGCCACCGGCACGGACAAAGCCTTGGTCATCTCCTGCTGGAACTTGGCGAGAAACCCGCAATTCGTCGTGATAAGCCTGCACCCGTCAGCGATCAGCTCGCGACCGGCCAGGATGAAATCGTCCAGCGTTCCCTCCGCACCGCGCCGCACGACCAGATCCGGCGAGGCACCACGCACGATCTTGTATCGGACCGGAAACGGCCACGTCAGCGCATTGCCCATGTCGCCGGGGATGCGGGGGAACCGCGCATCCAGCATCAGAATGCCGACATCCACGCCGTAAATGGGCTGTCCGCCAGTGGCTATCATTCCGCGCTCTCCTCGGTCGACATCTCTGCCAGGGCAGCGCGCAAAAGGTCATAGAACCGCGTGCCAAGGTGCGACATCGGTTTCTCACGCGACCGGATCAGCGCCATCTCCACGTGAATTGCCGGACGAAATTCATGAACCGAATAGCTGCCCCCGGCATCCGAGGCCAGGGTGAACGGGTCGACCAGTGCTGCACCAATGCCCTGTTTGACGAAGTCCAGCGTGCTGCGGAACAGATGGGTTTCTGCGCGGATGCGCAGCCTTGCGCCCGCCTGCTGAAATGCCTCGCGCGTGCGGTGATGCGTCATGTGTTCCGCCCCCATGACGACCATCGGGATGTTGTCCAGATCCGTTGGCGTTACCGGTCCCTGGGTGAAGTCATGTTCGTCTGGAATGGCGCAGCGGCATTCGAAACTGAAGACCTCTGCCTCCAGCCCTTCGCGGTCGATGGGTAGTTCGGTGATCCCGATCTCGAAAAGATGCGCCCCGACCCATTCCTGTATGTTGCGAGAATACCGGGTCTGCAGCGAGATCATGATGTCCGGCTGATCCGCCACAAAGTTCGAGATCAGCCGGGGCAGCAGCCCGCTGGACACGGCATGGGTTGCGGCGATCTGCAACTGCCCGGCCCGCTGGTTCTGAAGATCAGTGACAGTGGACGAAACCTGGTCCAGCCCCCGCACGACCGTATCGACTTCGCGAAACAGCACATTCGCCTCAGGCGTCGGCGTCAGCCGCCCCTTCACCTTGCGAAACAGGGCAAGACCGGTTTGCGTCTCCAGCTGGCTCAAAAGGTTCGAGATGGCCGGTTGCGAGACGCCCATCGATCTCGCGGCCCCGGTCACTGTGCCCGTGGTCATCACCGAGTGAAGCGCCTGAAGCTGCCGAAATCGCATCGCCATGGCATCAACATCATTTTTTCTGATGCCTTTGACAAGATTTAGTATTTGATCTGATGCCCGGCCGCGTTGAAGGATTTCTGCAGTCGTCGGGCAATGCGCATCCCACCAGCCCGACCCGTCAGCAGGAGGGAGATATCATGAGATCACTGATTGCCGCGGCGCTTGGTGCCGCAGTCTCGGTCGGGGCCGCAAATGCAGCCGATTGGGACATGCCCATGGCCTATGCGGATTCGAATTATCACAGCCAGAACGGCAAGCTCTTTGCCCAGGCAGTTGGCGTCTGCACCGGCGGATCGCTGAACATCACCGTGCACGCGGGTGGCTCGCTCTTCGGTGGCGGCGACATCAAGCGCGCCGTGCAAACAGGCCAGGCCCCGATCGGCGAGCGGCTGCTCAGCGCCCACCAGAACGAGAACCCGATCTTCGGCATCGACTCGGTGCCCTTCCTGGCCTCGTCCTTCGCCGACAGCGACAAGTTGTGGAACGCATCCAAGGAAAAAATGGGCGCAATTCTGGCCGATCAGAACCTGGTGTTGCTCTATTCGGTGCCGTGGCCGCCGCAGGGCCTCTACTTCAAGAAAGAGGTGAACGGCACCGGCGACACCCAGGGCGTCAAGTTCCGCGCCTATAACGCGGCAACAGCCCGGCTGGCCGAACTGATGGGCATGCTGCCGGTGCAGGTTGAAGCGGCCGAACTGGTGCAGGCGCTGTCGACCGGCGTGGCCGAGGCGTTCGTGTCTTCAGGCTCCACCGGCTATGACCGTAAGGTCTGGGAGCATCTGACCCACTTCTACGACACCCAGGCCTGGCTGCCGCGCAATTATGTCTTCGCCAACAAGGACGCGTTCGACGCCCTGTCCGAGGCCGAGCAGAACTGCCTGCGCTCGTCCGCCATGCTGGCCCAGGAAGCGGGCACCGCCCGTGCCCATCAGCTGGCCGACTGGTACGTCTCGCAACTGGCGGCAAACGGCATGACGGTCGAGGCCCCGGGTGACGGTCTGAAGTCAGATCTGGCTGAAATCGGCGCCACGATGGCGGCCGAATGGGCTGAAGCTGCCGGCGCAGACGGCGCTGCACTCGTCGACGCCTACAAGGGCCAGTAACAGGATCAGGGCGGCGGCCCGGCCGCCGCTCTGATCCTGCCGAAGTCTGCGGGGGGCGCATGATCGAAACGGTGGTCAGCCTGTTCGGCCAGGTGCCGAAAGCCGGGCAAATCTACGCCATCGGTGCAGTCATTGTGGTGGCTGCAATTGCGCTGCGCATCATGGTCCCCGCCGTGCTGGACGTGATCTACACGATCGCGGGCTACATCGCCGCGCTGTTCATGATCGCCATTCTGACAATCATCGTCATGAACATGGGCGCGCGGTGGTTCGGCATCCCGTTCCCGGGCGCGACCAATTATGCAGGCTACTGTATGGCCGGTGCTTCATTCTTCGCACTCGCCTATGCTTTGAACCATGGCGCGCACATCCGGGTCAGCCTCTTCCTGGGACGCATGGGCCGCTTTCGCCGCTGGGGCGAGATCTGGTGCTACGGCATTGCCGCCCTGACCGCGACCTTCTTCGCCCGCTATGCCATGAAGACCAATTACTGGTCGGAGAAGCTGAACGATATCAGCAAGGGCCAGGATGCAACGCCGCTCTGGATCCCGCAGATTGCCATGTCGATCGGTGCGGTTCTGCTGGCCGTCGCGTTGTGGGATCACCTCTACCGCATCCTCTTCACCGACCACATGGGCGTCGAGCAGCCCGACCTGACCGAGGCAAGGGATTGAAGAGGCCTGACTGATGGAACAACTCGCCCTTACGCTCGTCTTCCTGTTCGTCCTGTTCCTGCTGCTCGGCTCCGGCGTCTGGGTCGGCCTCGCCCTGATGGGCGTTGCCTATGTGGGGATGGAGCTCTTCACCTCCCGCCCGGCAGGCGATGCCATGCTGACCGTGATCTGGACATCCTCGTCATCCTGGACGCTCACGGCCCTGCCGCTTTTCATCTGGATGGGGGAAATCCTCTATCGCACCCGCCTCAGCGAGGACATGTTCCGTGGCCTCGCCCCATGGATGGCGCGGCTGCCGGGCGGTCTTCTGCACACCAACGTGGTCGGCTGCACGATCTTCGCCGCGGTCTCCGGCTCTTCGGCGGCCACACTGACCACCGTCGGCAAGATGTCGATCCCGGAACTGCGCAAGCGCGAATACCCGGAGTTCATGACCATCGGCACCCTTTGCGGTGCTGCCACGCTGGGCCTGATGATCCCGCCGTCGCTGACGCTGATCGTCTACGGCGTGACGATCAACGAATCGATCACCCAGCTCTTCATGGCAGGCGTCATCCCCGGTCTCGTGCTGGCCGGGATGTTCATGGTTTACATCGTCTGCTGGTACTACCTTCGACCCGGCGAGCGCCCGACGCCCGAGGGCGGGATGACCTTCGGCGAAAAGCTCTGGAACTCGCGGTTCCTGATCCCCGTGATCCTGCTCGTGATCCTGGTGATCGGC
>JBCCMP010000370.1:0-4932 GCA_039026295.1 Pseudomonadota bacterium
CCGAATCTCGCGTGGCTGAAATCCGCCACACCCGTTGCCTGATCATCGGCTCCGGCCCCGCCGGATATACCGCTGCCGTTTACGCCTCGCGCGCACTGATCGAGCCGGTGCTGATCCAGGGCATCCAGCCGGGCGGGCAGCTGACGATCACGACAGAGGTCGAGAACTGGCCGTCGGTGATCGAGACGCAGGGACCGGACCTGATGATCCAGTTCGAGGAACACGCCCGCGCCGTCGGGACGGAGATCATAGCGGACCACGTCATGAGCCTGGACCTGTCGGCCCGGCCGTTCACGGCGGAATGCGACAGCGGGACGATCTGGAAGGCTGACACGGTCATTCTGGCAACGGGTGCACAGGCGAAGTGGCTGGGTCTGCCGTCGGAAGAGAAGTTCAAGGGCTTTGGCGTCAGCGCCTGTGCGACCTGCGACGGGTTCTTTTACCGCGGCAAGGAAGTGCTGGTGATCGGCGGCGGCAACACGGCGGTGGAAGAGGCACTGTATCTGGCCAACCTGGCGTCCAAGGTGACGCTGGTGCACCGCCGGGACGAGCTCAGGGCCGAGGCGATCCTGCAGAAGCGGCTGATGGACAACCCGAAGATCGAGACCCTGTGGCATCACACGCTGGAGGAGGTGCTGGGCTCCGACGGCGCCGGGGTTACGGGGGCACGGCTGAAGCACGCGCAGACCGGGGCGGAGACCGAGCTTGCCTGTGACGGGGTCTTCATTGCCATCGGGCATGCGCCGTCGTCTGAACTCGTGGCGGACCAGTTGGACACGCATATGGGCGGTTACGTGGTCACCGACCCGGATTCGACCGCGACCAAGATCCCCGGCGTCTTTGCTGCGGGGGACATAACGGATCACATCTACCGTCAGGCCGTGACCTCTGCCGGAATGGGCTGCATGGCCGCATTGGAGGCAGAGCGGTTCCTGGCGGCGAATCCTCTGGCGCAGGCCGCGGAGTGATCACCGGGCAGGCCCGGGCTGCAGCCCGGCCCCGGCGACGAATGCCGGGCTGAAGCCCGGCCTACGCTGGCTGAACGCTTGGTCTCATCCGGTTGTCGCCCCTAGAGTGGGTGCAAACACACGGAGAGGAGACCCCAATGCCCCTTTACGAGCTTCGCACCTATACCTTGCAGGTCGGCAAGATGGCGGAGGCCATCGAGCTTTACAAAACGCTCGCCTGGCCCGCGCTGGAGCGGCTGTCGGACGGGCGTCTGGTCGGCTATTTCACCGGCGACATCGGCGCGATGAACCAGATCATCCACATCTGGCGGTTCGAAGACGATGCCGACCGGCGCGCCTTCTGGGCCAGCGTTTATGGCGACGGGCCCTTCATGGAGTTCGCCGCCAAGTTCCGACCGCTGCTGCTGAGCCAGCACAACAAGCTGATGTTCAACGCGCCATGGGGACCGGTGCCGTGAACAAACCCTTTAATTGTTGAGGTTCTGGAGAAACTGCTTCTGGCGCTGCTCCATCAGCTGCATCGACTGGCGCCCGTATTGCAGGCGCTGCTGACCCCAGTTGTGGATCTGCTGCATCCGCTGTGCGTGCGTTGACTGATTGTAGGACGGTGCCTGCTGCATCTGCCCGGCCGCAAGCGCCTGCTGGGTGTAGTTGTAGACCTGCGAGAGTTGCTGGTAGGCGGACTGATAGTACTGACAGGCCTGCTGGTTGCCGGCGGTCTGGCATTCGTAGCCTGCACTCAGCATGTTGCCTGCTTCCTGCTGCATCAGGTTGACCAGATTGCAGGCCTGCGGGTTGCCCATCTGGCAGGCCCCGCCATAGGCGTACATCAGCTCGTTTATCGCCTGAACGACCTGCGGGTCCGCGGTGGCGAGGTAATGATCTGCCCGCGTCTCGGTCGCGGACGTGACAGCAGCGGCGAAAAGCGCGGCGGCGAAAATCTTCGATGTCATCATGAGCTCCTGAAATTGTATCTGACGCCACCATGACAAAGGCGGTTCGGCGGCGAATTACCCAATTGGGGAACGGGCAGGAGGAAATCCGGAAATCTTCGCCCGCAGCGCGCATCGGAGACGTAAATCTTGGCGAAGACCGTCTAGGGACGCACCGGCTGGTTCCGATAGAGGTCCCGGATCATCCAGAAACGGTATCTCTTGATCACCTTTGCATCGATGCTGCGGGAGCTGACGGCATTGCCATGGGGCGGATTGACTGCTTCGATGGTTCTGCCATTCCCGGCTGTTGCAAGCACATGCCTGCCGGACCAGTCGACGCCGATCAGGCCGGGCGTTCGACTGATCATCTCTGCGTCCCTGACCCGCGAGACGATCGCCGGGTTTGACTGCAACCTTCTGAGATGCGTGGCAATCTGAGCCGCCAACGCGTCACGGAAACGGACGTTGTTCTCTGCCTTTGAAAAATTGCTGTACGTCTTGGAATTGTATGTGGTCCCCAGCATGACCCGATGCGGCAGCAGGTGCCAAAATCGATTGCCGAGGGATTGGAACAGTCCCCACGCGATAAACTCGGCGCAGTCCCACGGACCCAGCCATTCCCGGATATCCTTTGGGACCCGTGCCCCGAAAATGTAGGGCTGGCCCATCTTTGATTGCAGCAATCTGACGAAGGCGTCGGCCCCGGGCTGAACGGGCGGCAACCCGCCGGTCTTGATCACCGAGGTAACCTGCAGAATGTGGCGCATGCATTCAAACGCGTATTGAGACGGGTGTGATGCCCCATACCTGTCCGCACCAAGTCTATGCACCGTCAGATGTTGTCCGTGCATCGGCGCAAGAACACCGTTTGGCTTCACGCTTCTCGGCAGAAACCATTGCTGCAGATTTTTGATGGCGAGCAGCGTGCGGGCGGTCACCGAGCCGGAAGCCGAGCCGGGATAAACCGAGAGAGACGTCGTGGCGCCATTGACCGTGTGCACCTGCTTTGGCAGGTGCCGGTCAAGCTCTGCCAGTGCCGTCTGAACGGCGTAGACGTCTCTGGGATTGTTCCTGACCGTCGCGTCTGTGCCGTCGTCGCCTACCGGTGCATGGATCGTAAACTTGCCGGATTCGAACAGAAAGTCCTGGGCCATGTAGCTGAGGTCGAGCTTGACCTTGGAGAGATCGACTTTGAAGTTTTTCCAGACGGTCTTTTTCGCGCGGTTCTTCGCCATAACAGGGCCTTCAAAAAGCGGTCGGTTTGAAATGTTCGAAGCAATCCAAGTGTGGCGGTAATTGTCAGATCGGACCGGGCTTCTGGATGTGCCGAACCCCACAGCATGGGCGTGCCGCGACAATTTGGTCATCGACATTGCGGAAGAGGTTCCCCGTGCGTGAGTGCCATTCGGCGGCAGAGATCTCGTTCCGAATAGTCTGTAGCTGGAAAAGCCTGACGGACATCGCCGTCCACACGGCACGCCAAAATTGGCGCATGACGGGATCTGCGGCTAATGTTTGGGAGGCTCTTGGTGCCACCCCGTTCCTGCCATCGTCTGGCAGCGTCTGGGGTGGGAAAGCGGTCTTTCCGGTTGTTTCGGGCCTGCCGAAAACGGCAGGGGCGACTGGCCAGTCGCATATCCCCGCCCCCTCAACGGCGCGACCGGCCGAGGGGGAATCGTTTTGCTTCGAAGCGGGGCAAGAGATACGCACGGCTTCTTAAAATTTGATTAAAATCCGAGTTAACCGGGAAAATTCAGTCATCGGCATAGATCCGCTGCACGATTTCTGCGGCAGTGGACTGCACCGACGCGAGGCGATCCGAAAGCTCGGGGAAGTCCGCACACCCTGCTGCACGGACCATGACTGCCGATAGCGCCGGGCCTATGGTCTCGGGGTCAAGGGGCGCATCGAGTGCGACCCGTTCAATCTGTTGCAGGGTTGATTGCAGCGTGAGCGCGTCGTCGAGTGACGCCGCGTCTTCTTCGGACAGCCACCTGTTTTCGGTCAGCGCAGGCAGGGCTTCTGCCGCGGCCCGGGTCTGGGAAAGGCCAAAACACAACGCCCCGGTCTGGGTCAGGAATTCAATCTCCATCAGCCCGCCTGCAGCGTGCTTCAGCGACCAGTTATCAGAGCGCGACCTGGCATTCGCCTCGATCAGGCGGCCGCGCATCTCCCGCGCTTCGCTCATGACAGCTTCGCTGCCCTTGCGCGCTGCCAGTGCCCCGGTCCGAACCTTCCTGATCCGGTCTTGCAGCGCGTCGGGCCCTGCAATCACCCGGGCCCGCGACAGGGCCATGTGCTCCCACACCCACGCTTCCTCGGTCTGGTATTTCTGAAACGACCGCAGCGAGACTGCGACCGGACCCTGCCGGCCGGAGGGGCGGAGGCGCATGTCCACTTCGTACATGGCCCCTTCAGCGGTTGGCGCGGTCAGCGCTGCAATCAGCGCCTGCGTGAGACGCGGATAGTAGACTGATGCCGCCAGCGGCTTCGGACCATCGGATTCCTCTGCTCCCTCGGCGTCGTAGATGATGATGAGATCGAGATCGGAGCCCGCCGTCATCTCGGCGGAGCCGAGTTTTCCGAGAGCAAGCACCGCAAGATCATGTCCAGGGGGTGGACCATGGCGTTCCGCGAAATTGGCCGTGACCTCTGGCAGCAGTGCCCCGATCGACGCCGTCGCGATGGCCGTGAAAGCTCGCCCGGCTTCGGCGGCATCGGCGATACCGCGAAGAACCTGCACACCGGTGCGGAACCAAAGCTCCCGCGCCCAGCGGCGGGCGATGTCGAGGCGCGCCTCGTAATCCTGCCCTTGCTTCAATCTGTCCTGCAAATCGCTGTGCAGCGCGGCCTCGCCCGCCAACGGTTCCCAAAAGTCGCGGTCGAGCAGCGCGTCCAGCACCTGCGCGCGTCGGCCGAGATAGGCGGCTAGACGCGGAGCCGCAGCGCAAATCTCGACGATCAGCGAGAGAAGCTGCAGGTTCGCGGTGAAAAGCGAGAAGACCTGTACCCCCGCAGGCAGTCCGGAC
>JBCCMP010000371.1:0-4893 GCA_039026295.1 Pseudomonadota bacterium
CCAGGACGGCATCCACAGGATCACCGAGAACACCATCCCCAACGTCTGCGCCCAGTCTGGCAGCGCCGTGTAGTGCAGGTGGTGCGGACCCGCCCAGATATAAAGGAAGATCAGCGCCCAGAAGTGGATGATGCTGAGCTTGTAGGAATAGACGGGCCTTTCGGCCTGCTTCGGCACGAAATAGTACATCATGCCCAGGAAACCGGCGGTCAGGAAGAAGCCGACCGCGTTGTGGCCGTACCACCATTGCAGCATGGCATCCTGCACGCCGGAAAAGGCGGAATAGCTGGTCGAGCCCAGGATCGACACCGGCATGCTGAGGTTTCGCACCACGTGCAGCATGGCGACCGTGACGATGAAGCCCAGAAAGAACCAGTTGGCGACGTAGATATGCGGCTCTTTGCGGTTGATCAGGGTGCCGAGGAACACAGCCAGATATCCGACCCAGACAACGGTCAGCAGCAGGTCGATGTGCCAGGCAAGCTCGGCGTATTCCTTGCCCTCGGATCCGCCGAAGACATAGGATGTCGCGGCCAGAACGATGACAAGCTGGTAGCCCCAGAAGACCCACCAGGCCAGGTTCCCACCCCAGAGCCGCGCGGCGCAGGTGCGCTGCACGATGTAGAGCGAGGTACACAGCAGCGCATTCCCGCCAAAAGCAAAGATGACTGCCGACGTGTGCAGCGGACGCAGGCGTCCGAAAGATGTCCAAGGCAAATCAAAGTTCAGCGCCGGGATCGCGAGCTGGAAGGCAATGACCACACCGACCAGAAACCCGACCACGCCCCACAGCGCCGTCGCCACCACGCCAGCACGGATCACGTCATCCATGTAGCTGGTCGACGCGTCCGCTGGCATCGCCGCGGGTTCCCGCGTCATCGTCCAGAAGAATGCGGTAGCGGCAGCGGCCATCACCACCAAAGCGTTCACACGGAACGCTAGATCATGGCCCCAGTTCGCCGCCATGGCACCGATCAAGGTCACAAGGGCGAAGAAGGCCAGTTTTAACGGTAGTGTCATGCACTTTCCTCCGAACTCGAAGGAAACGTGCACGGCCCGACCGGGCTCAGCCTTGATCTGGATCAAATGCTCCTGCGCCCGGCGGTCGCAGGTAATGACGCCGAAGATGACGAAGGCGGTATAATCAGGGGTGGCCACCCCTTGTCGCACTTTCCGAGCCGTTGCTCGTCGCCCGCCGCACGTTGCGTCTACGCTGCGTCAGCTTCAGTGCCTCATTACCTTGCCGTACCATCAATCGTAGCGGGCATCAGACCCACGCCTGTCTTCGATTGCGTCTTTGGTGCGATCAGCGCTCCAGAGAACAGCTCAAGCGGATCGAAGTTGATGGTCAGTCGATCAGAGCCAAAGGCCAAGTCTGACTGATCAAGTTCAGGCGGTCAGATCCGTCAAGGCGTCTTCCTGAACGACACCCGCCAGGGCCGCCACGGCACCGACATCGGTCAAGACCAACGACCTGGTCCCTGACAATTCGATGAAACCCTGCTTGCGCAGCCCCGTGAATTGCCGGCTGACTGTTTCAATGGTCAGGCCAAGAAATTCCGCGATCGCCTCCCGCGTCAGCGGGATCGGAACCTCAAGACCATTCTTTACCGTGGCGTTTTGCAGGGCAGACGCCCGGCGCGCCAGGATCATGATGAAGCTCGCCAGTTTCTCGGCGGCTGTCTTGCGACCCAACAGCAGCATCCATTCCCGCGCGGCGTCCAGCTCATTAAGCGTCATTTCCAAAAGACGACGCTCCAGATTGACGTTCTGGGACAGCAACGCCTCGAACTTAGTCCGGTGGAAAAGGCACATGCGGACAGGAGTGACCGCGACCGCGTCATAGGGCGCGACAGGACGCAGCGGCCGACCGATGAAGTCCGACGGGAACAACAACCCCACCATTTGCCGCCGCCCGTCCTCGAGCGTTTTCTGCAAGGCGACGACGCCGTCTATGATCGACCCTAAAGTCGCGGTGTTTTCGCCTTCGCTGACGATGTCCTGGCCCGGGTCAAATGTCTGGTAAAACTTGGTCTTTTCCAGAACTTCCAGCTCGGACGGGGTCGAATAGCTGCACACCGCCCTATGCCTGATCGCGCAATCGGCACAGCAATGCGGCTGATATACAAATTCTGGCGTTGTGTTCTGCACGGTTCTGGCCACCCGATCAGATCAAGCGCAGAAAAGCTTATGATGGACCTGCCGTCAACAGATCTTGGCTCGTGGCTCGATGGATTGACCTGAGTCAAAGCCACCGCGCCGTAACATTGCTATCGGATACTTTGGACGCGAGCAAACGCAGGGGATGCCCAGATGACAGCGGTTGAAGAGGCGCAATCTACGCCACGAGTGCGTTCAATATCCGGCGAAGACATCCGGACTGCCTTGCGAAAGGGCCTGAACGACTTTCAGCGCGCACCGGTTTATGCCCTGTTTTTCGGGCTGGTATTTTCGCTGACCGGGATAGCAATCACCGGCGCGCTGTACAGCGGCAATGCAGGCTACTGGGTGTTCCCGATTGCGGCGGGCTTTCCTCTGATCGGTCCGTTCGCGGCAGTCGGCCTCTACGAGATTTCGCGGCGGCTCGAGGCGGGCGAGGCACTATCCATGCGGGCAGTGCTTCTGGCCGGGCTCCGTCACCGCAACTCGCAGTTGCCGATGTTTGCTGTGTTCTCGGTCTTTGTGTTTCTGGTCTGGATTGTCTTGGCGCGAGTGATCTTTGCGATCTCGTTCGGCACCAGTCCGGTCACCAACATCATGACCTCTTTCGACGTCTTTTTGACGGCCCCCGGCATAACGATGCTCGTGCTTGGGACCGTTGCAGGTGCGGCTTTGGCCAGCCTGCTTTTTTCTGTTTCAGTGGTCGGCGTGCCGCTTCTGCTGGACCGTGACATAGACGTCGTCACAGCGATGATCTCAAGCGTCCAGGCCACGATCGAGAACGCAAAGCCGATGATCTGCTGGGGGCTAATCATCGCTTCCGCAACCCTCGTCGGCATGCTGCCGCTCTTTTTGGGCATGATCCTGATCTTCCCCTTGCTGGGTTTTGCCTCATGGCATTTGTACAGGTTGATGCTCGACGCACCATCACCTTGAGATTGCTCACCAAGGACGCGCCCAGCCGGACGCAAAGGCTGGTCCCGAGAGCCGCATGAGACTTGAGCGCGGGGCCCGGCACGGCGGCCAAAACCTAAGCGACCTCCCCGACGCTGAGCACGATCGGCGTTTCGCAGGGTTTGCGATGAAACCGCATGTGCCCCTTCATATCTTCGCGGCCACAGGTGATGCCGAAAACGAACCGTAGCGAGATAATGCGAACGTTGAACGTACTCGCGGATGTACCAATCTCGGACATCTTCTTTCGGTACTGTCGCAGCTCCTGTGGCGTCGCCGTATCTGGCGAACGGCCGACAAAGGTCGCGAAATGCTCGACGTTTCGAATCTCTGTGCTCCGGGTCTTCCGGCCCAAAGCGCGAATGCCGATATCATCGGTCATCCGCTGCCGCGGCGGGGCCTTTCTCTCCTCTGTCATGGATGACTCCTGCCTGTCGATTGAGAGGGCCCGATCATCAGCCAGGTCAGAAAGACTGCAAAGTGCCGGCCGCAGGGAGTAATTCAATCAATCCGCGACGAGTGCCATTGCCGCGCGAGCGGCTTGGTCCATCCGCCCACTCGCCGAACAAGTTGACGTCCCGATGCATTTTCACTAGGTGCTCCGCGTGCGCGGGCGTTGTGTAATGGTAAGACCCTAGCCTTCCAAGCTAGTGATGCGGGTTCGATTCCCGCCGCCCGCTCCAGAACCTTCAATGTCGCTTGCCGATCGCCGCGCCGGACGCAGGCCCTGTGCCATGCCGCCGCGCAATTGATGTTGCATGGCCGCGGCAGTCCCCCTAGGAATGCAGTTAATCAGAGGTTTGGGCGCAGACGCGCCGGGGCAAAAGCCAGATGCGGCTGGGGCAGAAGCGCTGAAGGGGGTTCCATGACGATGTTTGCACGCATAGCAGCCGTGGCCTGTTTGGCGGTCCTTGCGGCCTGTGGCGGCGGCGCGGTTGAAACGGGCACCAGCGCGAACGGCTGGGGGCTTCAGGATGTGAAAGTCCGTTTTGGCGGCGACATCGGCCGGACCGACAAAGGCACAGAATACGGGTCGGCCTTTGTCTGGGACGGGTATTCCGGCGGCAACCGGAAGAAGCAGGTCGTCGGCCTTTTCAAATCGGCGATGTCCGACGTCGCGCAGACCACGTTGAACGGCTCGACGCCCGTCGTGATGAACATCGAGGTCACCTATTTCCATGCCCTGACGGATGAATCGCGCCTCTGGTGCTGTGGCCAGCACAAGATATACGCAAATCTGGCGGTGACCGATGCCGGATCAAACGCGGTGCTTGCCTCGGAAGACGGGGTCTATCTGGGCCGTATCGCGCTGGGCGGCATTCCCGGCCTGATTGCCGTGGCCGCCGGTCGCGATCAGGACACGCGCATCCGTGAAGGCATCGCGGACGGCATAAGCACGTGGCTGTCCAAGTATTGATCTGCCAAGTACTGATCTGCCAAGTACTGATCTGAAGTCACATCACCGGTCCGAGACTGGCCCGCATGACATGCGGGCTTGCAACCCTTTGCATTTGGATTTAAGCGCCCCCGCGAACGGCCAGAATCCGCGCCCCGGCTATCCGGGCGCGTCAGGCCAGCGCCGAAGGAGGCCACGATGGCGAAGGAAAAGTTTGAGCGCAACAAGCCGCACTGCAATGTGGGCACGATCGGTCACGTCGATCACGGCAAGACGACGCTGACGGCGGCGATCACCAAGCAGTTCGGCGAGTTCAAGGACTATGACCAGATCGACGCGGCGCCGGAAGAAAAGGCGCGCGGCATCACGATCTCGACGGCGCA
>JBCCMP010000372.1:0-4887 GCA_039026295.1 Pseudomonadota bacterium
CTTTATGTAGCTTACGCCCAGTGACCTCGCTTTGTCGCGAAACCCCATCAAGGCGGCGTGGGGATTGATCCACGCATCATCTGGCGAGTGGACGGCAAGATCTATGCCACCGGTGTTGATTGACGGAAACCGATCTTCTAGTGCGCCTTTGTCGAGCAGATCCACACGAGCTCCCATCGATGATTGGAGGCTATAGTTCTGCTCCATCGTCGCATGATCACCTGCGTCTGAGAGGAAGAGGTACCCGCGGCGGCGAAACCCGATGTCCGGATCGAGTTCCCCGGTGGACATCAGCGTTGAAAAGTCTCCGAAGAACTCCAGCCCGAATTGCGCCATCAAGATGTTTTCCGGCAGGCTGAACAACTGGCGGATGCCACCATTGGCATACGGAGTTGCTGCGAATTCGTATGTCGGGTCCGGCTCGATGACGGCGATGCTGCCGACCTTTCCAGATCTCGACAAAAAGTAGGCGATCGCGGATCCGACGATGCCGCCGCCGATTATGAGGATATCGCTGCGCATTGTTCTTCCTGCGACCTGACATATAAGGACACGGTAGGGGGTCGCCGGGGTTGTAATGGCAGGGCCCGGCCCTTTTCCAGTATTGAGAGCCTTCCCAGGCGATCAGATGAGCGCCGATGGCTCTCCGAAATATCCTTAGTTCTTTCCTGGATGCACAACGGCATTCAAAAAACTGATCGCAAAACTGCCTGCCGGTCCATGGATCGGCACGACGACCGGGCGGCGCATCTGGTAGATGCCCGACCGCCTCTGTCGCAGCGATCTAATTTTGCCAATCCGTCGAACCAAAGCGACTGCGGTAAATTCTGGTCAGCCTTTCCCCTCGAGAGCTACAGAGGGACGCCACGCACGTTGCCAGTCCTAAATCGGCAGGGCATTTGATTTCTTCACAACATCCAGAACAACCGAGCTTTCCATTTCTTTGACGCCGGGGAGAGAGACCAGCCGCTGATGCATCAACGTTTGGTAATGATCGATGTCACGAACGACGATGTGCAGGTCATAATCGAACGCTCCCATCAGCAAGACGGCGTACTGAATTTCAGGGATCGCGCGGATTTCGGACTTGAAGGCATCAAGCGCCTGCTTGTCGTGCTTGTCGAGTTTCACCCGTGCGACGACCACCGCATTGAACCCCAATCTTCGACGGTCGAGTTCGACGCTTTTCCCCCGGATATAGCCCGCCTCTTGCAGCCTGCTGATGCGGCGAGAACACGGGGACTGTGATAGGCCGACCTGCTCGGCGATTTGCGACACTGAAAGCGATCCGTCGCTTTGCATCGCCCGGAGGATTCTGAGGTCGAGATCATCTGTGTTGTGCATGGTATCACCAAATTCAGCAGGATCAGGGTCTAGACTATGCACGCATTCTGCTCGATCTGCCAATTTCAGGCCACGCTTGTTTTGCTTCTGAGGTAGCATCCTTTCACTGGAGCCTGTTGGATTGAGGTCGCTGGAAGGACGCATGCCCATGAGCAAAGCCCCGAAACTCACCTTCCCGCAACCGCCTGCACGTCCCAATGAAAGCCCCGATTTTTCCGAGATCGACACCGGGGTGGCCGGCGAGATTGGCGTCCCGCCGTTTGACATCCAAGCCAGGGACTCTCGGGTCTATGCGAACGGCCTTATCCGGGTGATGGATCATGACGGCAAGGCGGTAGGCCCTTGGGTGGAACTGATAGCAGACCAGGATGCCAGCGCGTTACGCCAAGGCCTGCGCGACATGATGAAAATGCGCGCGATCGACCGGCGGATGCTGAACGCGCAACGGCAAGGCAAGACGTCGTTCTATCTGCAGTGCACGGGGGAAGAGGCCATCGGCTGCGGCTTTCAGCGCCAGCTTGAAAAAGGTGACATGAACTTTCCGACGTATCGGCAGCAGACGTTGTTGGTCGCGGCGGATTATCCGTTGGAGTCTCTACTAGGTCAGCTCTACTCCAATACCTACGACCCCATGCAGGGCAAGCAATTGCCGGTGCTGCATTCGTCTCGCGACCATGGGTTCTTCACGATCTCGGGCAATCTGGGAACGCAATATGTGCAGGCCGTCGGCTGGGCCATGGCCAATGCGCTGACCGGAGACGGCAAGATCGCGGCGGGATGGATCGGCGACGGGGCGACGGCGTCGAACGACTTCCATTCAGCGTTGCTCTGTGCGTCGGTATACGAGCCGCCTGTGGTTCTGAACATCGTCAACAACCAATGGGCCATTTCGACCTACACGGGCGTTGCCAGCGGCAAGTCCCGCACATATGCCGCTCGCGCCCGGGGTTATGGCATCCCGGCCCTTCGGGTCGATGGCAACGACTATCTGGCTGTCGCTGCCGTGTCCCGCTGGGCGATACGGCGCGCCCGCGAAGGGTACGGCCCGGTCGCCGTCGAATGGTTTACCTATCGTGCAGCGGCGCATTCCACCTCGGACGATCCATCAGCTTACCGCCCCAAGGACGAAGCGAAGGCCTGGCCATTGGGCGATCCCATCGAGCGCCTGAAGGATCACCTGATCGGCAAAGGCGAGTGGTCCGAAGAGCGGCATGTGCAAGCCGATGCGGAACTTCTGGCTGAGGTCACAACCGTTCAAAAAACCGTCGAAGAGGCCGGCACCTTCGTGAACCCTAAACCCATGTCGCCCTCGCTGATCTTCGACGGGGTCTATGCCGAGATGCCCGAGCACCTCCGTCGGCAGCGGCAGGAAATGGGCGTCTGATATGCCATCCATGACTATGATCGAGGCGCTACGCGACGCCATGGACGTCAAACTATCCGAGGATCCATCCGTCGTGATTTTTGGTGAAGACGTAGGTTACTTTGGCGGTGTCTTCCGCTGTACCGCCGGGTTACAGGCCAAGCACGGCCAGAACCGCGTCTTCGACACGCCGATCAATGAAAGTGCGATCGCGGGTACGGCCATCGGTATGGCGACCCACGGCATGCGCCCCTGCGTCGAGGTGCAGTTCGCCGACTATGTCTATCCAGCCTACGACCAGCTAACCCAGGAGGCCGCGCGCATGCGGCATCGGTCCAATGGGCAGTTTACCTGCCCGATGGTCGTGCGCATGCCGACTGGGGGCGGGATCTTCGGCGGGCAGACCCATAGCCAAAGCCCGGAGGCGCTGTTCACCCATGTGGCGGGGCTGAAAACCGTGCTGCCCTCGACGCCTTATGACGCGAAGGGCCTGCTGATCGCCGCCATCGAAGATCCGGACCCCGTGATCTTTCTGGAGCCTAAGCGGCTCTACAATGGTCCGTTCTATGGGGATCACGAAGCCAAGGCGGTTAGCTGGTCGCAGCACGCGGCTGGGGATGTCCCCGAAGGCCATTATTCCGTTCCTATCGGCAAGGCCGATATCCGGCGCGATGGCAATGACCTGACGATTCTGGCGTACGGCACAATGGTCTACGTGGCCGAAGCCGCCTTGCAGCAATCTGGCCTGGATGCCGAGATCATCGATCTGCGCAGTCTGTTGCCGCTGGATCTGGCAACAATCCAAAGCTCGGTCGAAAAGACCGGGCGCTGCGTGGTCGTGCACGAGGCAACGCGGACCAGTGGCTTCGGCGCAGAACTTGTGGCAGAGGTTCAAGAGGCCTGCTTCTGGCATCTGCGCTCTCCGATCCAGCGGGTCACGGGATGGGATGCTCCATACCCCCATGCTGCCGAATGGGACTACTTCCCCGGACCTGACCGCTTGGCCCGAGCCCTTGCCAAAGCGATGGAGGACTGAGTGAACATCCTTCCCATCAAGCTGCCGGATGTGGGCGAAGGCGTGACCGAGGCCGAGCTGGTCGAATGGCATGTCGAGGTCGGCGACTTAATCCGCGAAGACGATATCATAGCCGCCGTGATGACCGACAAAGCAACCGTCGAAATCCCGTCGCTTTACGATGGGAAAATCGTCGAACGCACGGGCGAGGTTGGCGACATATTGGCCATCGGCACAGATCTGGTGCTGGTGGAGACTGCGGCCGAGGGCAAGGCGGCACCTGCACCAGAAACATCGCCCGCGCCGACATTTGCCCCTGAACCCAGGGTGCCAGCCACACCAACGACCACACCACCTGAACCCGAGCCAACGCAATCAACAAGCACTGTCCTCCACCGTCCCCCTCGCCCCGAGGGCGCGGCGATCCTCGCCTCGCCTGCTGTTCGGAGGCGCGCACGGGAGGCCGGGATTGACCTGCGCCTTGTCCCGGGCTCTGGTCCAGCCGGGCGGATCACCGATGCCGATGTCGACGCCTTCTTCGCCCGTGGCCCGGCGGCACCAGCAGTCGCAGCCGCGCCGGGGCGTACCAAGCGCCATGGCGCCGAAGAAATCAAAGTCGTCGGCATGCGACGCAAGATTGCTGAGCGGATGGCCCTGGCCAACACTCAGATCCCGCACATCACCGTTGTTGAAGAGATCGACGTAACGGCCTTGGAGGACCTGCGGGAAAAGCTGAATGCGGATCGCAGCGACAAACCGAAGCTGACGCTTTTGCCAATCCTGTCAGCTGCGCTGTGCAAGGCTGTCGCAGACCACCCTGAAATGAATGCGCATTATGATGATGAGGCCGGGGTCATCATCCGGCACGGCCCCGTTCACATCGGCGTTGCGACAGCGACCCAGGCTGGACTCGTCGTCCCGGTTCTCCGCCACGCTGAAAGCCTGAGCCTCTTTGATACTGCGCGCGAGATCGGCAGGTTGGCCGAAGCCGCAAGAGATGGCAGCGCCACACGAGAAGAACTTTCGGGGTCAACGATCACGATCACGTCGCTGGGCCCGCTCGGCGCGATCGCCACAACGCCGATCATCAATCACCCCGAAGTCGCGATACTGGGCGTCAACAAGATGGCCATCCGTCCGCATTGGGATGGTGCCGCGTTCGTGC
>JBCCMP010000373.1:0-4828 GCA_039026295.1 Pseudomonadota bacterium
AAGCGACTTGCCGTTGACCATGTTCTCCAGCGCCGTGATCGATCCGCCGTTCGGCGGGGCGACAAAGATCACGCGGCTGAAAAATTCCGCACCATTCCATGTGATGTCGGGCAGGCTGCCGTCCTCGTCGGGCTCGGCAAAGCCGTATTTCAGGAAGTAACGCGACACAAGGCCGCCCATAGAATGGGCGATCAGATCGAATTTCACTTCATCCGGTGCGACGCCGCGCTGAGCTGCAACCTCGATCTGTCGACGACGCAGGAATCGGCCGAAGGCGTGGGCCGTCTCGATCAGATCCCGTCGCCAGTCATAATCAAACCTGAATGCGTTGAAGTCGGATGTCGCTGTTTCGTCGGGCTGCTCTTCCGGAGCAGGCGTCGCGAGCGGGAAGCTGACGGATCGTGGTGCGCCCGGCCCGTCGAAAGAACTTTGGGCAGAGACACGAAAGCCACCTGCACTCAGCGTCTGAGCGGCACCGCGATAGACGTCGATGACGACCTCGACGCCCAGGATGTCGACGCTTGCGGTATCCAGAATGCCATCGGCGCGCACCCGGTCGCGGAGGCGCGACAGCGGCACGTCCGCAGGTCCGATCGGCAGCGCAAGAGCTATAAAATCCTCAGGCTTTTCCGGGTCTGCAGAGATACCGCGTGATCCGCCGCCCCAGATCACCTTGTCACTTGCCGTGTCCACGAGCCGTGATCCAAGGATGCCGGGGATCGTGATCAGCGGCGGCCTCTCCTGCCCGTTCGCGGCGGCAGTCGTCTTTTCATAAATCGCGCGCAGATCCGGCAGTTTCGCCTTCGGAGTGCAGGCCGCCACAAGGCCGAGCAATATTAGGACGAAAAGACGTGGCAGAGCACATCCGGACTTGATCGCCTGCCGCCCTGTTGTCTCAAGCACCCCGTGTCCCCGTCATTGCGCTGCGTGGGTTGTCAGAGGTGTATCCAAGCGGTGCGATGGATCAAGCAGAATGCGTGGAATGTCTGCTCCGGCCTTTCGCCAGATGGCGGGGGCCGACCGGTTCAGTGGTCCCGCGTCACGACGAAATGCGCTATGTCGATGAGCGCGGTGCGCATTGCGCAATCCTCGAATGCATCCAGTGCGGAAATTGCCGCATCGGCGTGCTCTTGCGCCCGCGCCCGCGTGTCTTTCAGGGCACCCGTCTCGCTGACACGGCGCAGGGCGACATCAACATCGCCGTTCCTCAGATCGCCGTTTTCAATGCAGCGGCGCCAAAATGCCTCGGCCTCGTGGTCGGCATGCTCCATCGCCATTATGACCGGCAGGGTGACCTTGCCTTCGCGAAAATCGTCACCGGTGTTCTTGCCGAGTGCCTCGGACGATCCGCCATAGTCCAGCCAGTCGTCAGAGAGCTGGAATGCCATGCCCAGACCGCTCCCGAATCTGGCAAGCGCCTTAATGCGCTCCTCATCCACATCGGCAATCACGCCGCCGACTTCGGCCGCCGCTTCGAACAGGGCCGCTGTTTTTCCGTAGACCACCTGTTCATACTTGGCGCGGTCGGTGCCGAGATCGTGCGCCGTCGAAAGTTGCAGCACTTCGCCTTCTGCGATCACGGCAGAGGCGGTCGAGAGGATGTCGAGCACGCGCAGCGATTCTGTTTCGACCATCAACTGGAAGGCCCGGCTGAACAGAAAGTCCCCGACCAGAACGCTGGACTTGTTGTCCCACAGGATGTTTGCGGTGGCGCGGCCCCGCCGCTTGGCGCTTTCATCGACCACATCGTCGTGCAGCAGGGTCGCTGTGTGGATGAACTCGACCGTGGCTGCCAGTTTGACATGGTCGCCGCCCGCATAGCCGCACAGGTGGCTGGCCGCCAGCGTCAGGATCGGGCGCAGTCTTTTGCCGCCCGCTTCGATGAGATGGGCAGAGATTGCTGGGATCCGCGGCGCGTGCTCCGACGACATCCGTTCGTTGATAACTGCGTTCACCGCCAGCAGATCGTCCGCAACCATCCCGGACAGGCGTTCAAATGGCCCGCTCATTCTGCCGCCCCCTCGACGTGCATGTGCGACTGACCTATCACCAATACTATGGAAGAGCTTCTGCGTACCACCGATCCTACCTTGATCCCCTTCGCCACGGCCTTGTTGAAGGCCGAGGATATCGACTGTTTCGCGCTGGACATAAACATGTCTGTGCTCGAGGGGTCGATTGGCGTATTGCCGCGCCGCCTGATGGTGCACCGCGAAGATCTGCACCGGGCGCGGATCATCCTGCGCGATAACGGTGTCGAGCCTTACGAGCGAGAGAGCTGGCTGTGAGCTTCGGGCCGATCGTCGAGGACAGGTTTCTGGACGGACGGCTGATCCTGCGCCAACCCAGGCATGGTTATCGCGCGGCGACTGATCCGGTGCTTTTGGCGGCAGCAACCCCCGCAGGGCCGGGTGATGCGGTGCTGGACCTTGGTTGCGGGGTCGGAACCGCATCCTTGTGCCTGGCACACCGGGTGCGCGATCTGGACCTGCACGGGGTCGAGGTTCAGCGCGACTATGCCGCCCTGGCGCGCGCGAACGCCGAGGGCAACAATCTGCCGCTGACCGTGTACGATGCGGATATCTGCGCCATGCCGCTCGATCTTCGTCATCGCAGCTTTGATGCGGTCATCCTGAACCCGCCATGGCATGAACCAGAGGCCATGGGGTCTCCGAATCCCGGTCGTGACCGGGCCAACCGTCTGGAGATGGATCTGGCCATCTGGATGTCTGCTGCCATGACCCGGACGCGGCAGGGGGGGTGGATCGTCGTCATCCAGCGCGCCGAGAGCCTGCCCGAGATCCTCGCGGCACTGTCGACACGGGCCGGCGATATTTCCGTCCTTCCGCTGGCAGCGCGGAGCGATAGGCCGGCAAAGCGGGTCATCGTCAAGGCCCGCAAATCCTCTCGCGGTCCGTTTCGCCTTGCTGCGCCGCTTGTACTGCACGACGGCGCGTCGCATGATCGTGACGGTGACGACTATTCAGCCGCCGCGTCCGCCGTGTTGCGGGATGGAGCGGCGCTGGATTTCTGAAGTCTCACCTTGACGTTAGCCGGAGCCCACATGCACCCCATTCCGAATTCCATCGCCGCGATGGTACCAGAGCTGGCCGAATGGCGTCAGGATCTACACAAGCACCCCGAGCTTGGTTTCAAGGAAACCCGCACCGCAGGGATTGTCGCCGACAAACTGCGGGCTTGGGGGTTCGACGCGGTGGAAACCGGCATCGCCACAACGGGTGTCGTGGGCGTCCTGCACGGGAGGTCCGGTCCCGGAGAAGCGATTCTTCTGCGGGCTGACATGGACGCCCTGCCGATTGTCGAGGAAACAGGGGCACCTCATGCTTCGGTCAATGCCGGAACGATGCACGCTTGCGGACATGACGGGCATACCACCATGTTGCTCGGCGCGGCCAAGCATCTGGCAGAGACGCGGAACTTCGAGGGTACGGTATATTTCTGCTTTCAGCCCGCAGAAGAAGGCGGGGCCGGGGCTCAGATCATGCTGAAGGAAGGCATGCTGGACCGGTATCCCGCACGCGCGGTCTATGGGATGCACAACTGGCCGGGTGTGCCCGCAGGCACGTTTGCTGTGCGGCCCGGCCCTGTAATGGCGGCCTCGGACGAGTTCCTCATAACGATCCGTGGTCAGGGCGGGCACGCGGCGCAACCTCAAACGACGTCGGACCCGCTGATCGCGGGGGCCCATCTGGTCACGGCGCTGCAGACGATTGTCTCGCGCAAGGTTGATCCGCTGAAATCGGCCGTGGTTTCGGTCACCGAATTCCACGCCGGGTCGGCCTGCAACATCATCGCCGACGAAGCGCGGATCAGCGGCACCACCCGCAGTTTCGAGCCGGAAGTGCAGGACATCATCAATACCGAAATGCAGCGGATCTGCGAGAACATCGCTGCGGGCATGGGGGTCGAGGTTTCCCTGTCGCATGAAAGCCAACCCTATCCGGCGACGATCAATGACGCGGCAGAGGCGGAATTTGCGGGCCTGGTGCTGGATGTTGTTGTCGGGCCGCAGAACGTCGATCGTGATCATCCATTGACCATGGGCGGTGAGGATTTCGCCTTCATGTCCAATGCCCGGCCCGGTTGTTTCGTGTTCATCGGCAATGGAGGTTCGTCTGACCTGCACACTGCGACTTACGATTTCAACGACGAGGTAGCGCCTTATGGCGTGGCTTACTGGACAAAACTGGTCGAAATGGCCCTGCCCGCCAAGTAAACGGCATTAAAAAAGTGGCTGGAAATCACGGTCGCGGTTTCGTGTTAACGCTTTGGTGACATTTGGGGCAAAGGGTGCTTACCTGTGAGGGTACCAATCTTGGTAACAACAGGAGACGCCGGATGAATCTTTCTTCCCACCTTGATCAACTCCGTTCGAAGCACGAAGCCCTGAAAACGAAGATCAAGGAAGAGGAACGACGACCCGGGGTGGATCACCTGGAGATTGCCGCGATGAAGCGCAAGAAGCTGCAGGTGAAGGAAGAGATTTCCCGCCTCTCGCAACAGGTGCACTAGGGTCCGCACAGGACAGCCCTGCCGCCGGGTCGCTAGACCAGCCTGTCCGGGCGGCTGGGCCAACACATACCGGCTCTGATGCAGCCGATGATAGCTATCGGGTAATTCCGTCCCAACAGAGTTGCCCGCTGCAGTCAGCAATTTGCCGGAAACCCCCGACATTTTTGACCGATGATCCGCTAAATTTCATGGAGTAAGGACCTTGTCTTGTCAACTGTATCAGAGGCACCTTGGGATTCAAGGTGTTTGTCAGCATGTGCTATGGCATGACATAGGCAACTCCGCCGCATCTTTG
>JBCCMP010000374.1:0-4827 GCA_039026295.1 Pseudomonadota bacterium
CCGCGGCGCCTGTGATGGCGTTTCACGGAACCGGACGGGCCGTCTGGTCGTCGCGTGATCAGCGGACGCTTGCGCGGACCGGTTACGAGGAGAACGCCATCGGTTTCCGGGCCGTGCGCATGGTGGCCGAGGCGGCGGCAGCGATCCCGCTGATCCTGTCGGAGAACGGCGCGCGCCTGACCGAGCATCCGGTGCTGCGCCTGCTGGATCAGCCGAACCCCGGACAGGACGGTCGCACGCTGTTGGAAGCACTCTATGGTCATCTGTTGCTGAGCGGAAACGCCTATGTCGAAGCAGCGGCGGTCGGCTCGCTGGGCATGCCCCACGAGTTGCACGTCTTGCGCCCCGACCGGATGCGCGTGGTGCCGGGGCCAGACGGCTGGCCGATGGCCTATGAATACGCGGTTGGCGGCAAGAAGCATCGCTGGTCGATGGAGAGCGAGGTTCGCCCGATCCTTCATCTGAAGGGTTTCCACCCGCAGGATGACCATTACGGGATGAGCCCGCTGGAGGCAGCGGCGCACGCGGTGGACATCCATAACGCCGCGGGGCGCTGGTCGAAGGCGCTGCTGGACAATGCGGCACGGCCGTCCGGCGCGATCGTCTTCGCCGGGGGCGATGGCGGTACCATGACCGAGGAACAGTACGACCGGCTAACCCGCGAGATCGAAGAGAACCACGCGGGCGCGGTGAATGCCGGTCGGCCCATGCTGCTGGAGGGTGGTCTGGACTGGCGTCCCATGGGGTTCAGCCCCTCGGACATGGAGTTCCTGCAGACCAAGAACGCCGCGGCGCGGGAGATCGCGCTGGCCTGTGGTGTGCCGCCGATGATTCTAGGCCTGCCCGGAGACAATACATACGCCAACTATCAGGAGGCGAACCGGGCATTCTATCGCCAGACCGTTGTGCCATTGGTGCAGAAAACAGCATCGGCGCTGGCCGGGTGGCTGAACGATGCGCCCGGGCTGGATGTTCATCTGGCCGCTGATCTGGATGCGGTTCCCGCGCTGGCACCGGAGCGCGAGGCGCTGTGGAAGCGTGTCTCGGACGCCGATTTCCTGGACGAGGCGGAGAAGCGCCTGATGTTGGGCCTGCCGCCTCGGGGCTGAATGTTGCACCGATTGCCTGAGATTTTTGAGGACAAGATGCATTTTGACCAACCGGCCCCGGTGGAGGGGCTTGAGATGAAATACACTGCCCTGAGTGCATTGACCGAGACCGGAGAGGTCGGGCGGCTGCAGGGCTATGCCTCGCGCTTCGGAGAGCCGGATCAGGCGGGCGATGTGGTTGCCCCCGGGGCGTTTGCCACATCGCTGGAGACGCTGAAGGCCGCTGGCCGGTCGGTGAAGTTTCTTTGGCAGCATGATCCGACCCGGCCCATTGGGGTCTGGCAGGAAGTGATGGAGAACAAGACCGGGCTGTGGGTTTCGGGCGAGGTCCTGACGGACCTGCCGCTGGGCAAGGACGCCGCCGTGCTGATGGCTGCCGGTGCAATCGATGGCCTGTCCATCGGTTACCGCGTGGTGCGCGCCGAGAAGAACCGGGAGACCGGCGGACGGACCCTTCTGGAAATCGATCTCTGGGAGGTGTCGCTGGTGACCTTCCCGATGCTGCCGACGGCGCGGGCCGAGGCGGATCGCCCGATCCGCAAGGCCGCGCCTGATCTGGCGGAGGCAATCCTGGCGGACGGGCCCGAATTCAACGGCCCGTCCGATGACGATCTTGCGGCGGCCCTGGCCGAGGCGTTGGTGGGCTGACCACCTTGCCACGGCGCGGGCCTTGCCGCCGCAAAACGGGCCGCGCCACCTGACTTTGTGATCTGGAATACAGGACACCGACATGAGTGAGACGGACACCGCCCCGGTCATTTCGACCGAGGCAAAATCTGCTGCGACGGAATTTCTGTCGAATTTCAATACCTTCAAGGAAGATATGAGCAAGCGTATGAGCGATATGAGCACGTTGATCGACGCGATCGACCGCAAGAGCTCGGACCTGCGCCGTCCGGCCCTTTCAGTTGCCGCCGAGCAGGATCTGCCGCACAGCAAGGCCATTGGTGCCTATCTGCGCCGCGGTGAAGAGACCGAATTGCGGTCTTTGGGCCTGGAAGAAAAGGGCCTGAACACGGCGGTCAATGCCGAGGGCGGGTATCTGGTGGATCCCAAGACGGCGGACCGCATCGAGAGCGTTCTGCGCAATGGCGCGTCGCTGCGCGCCCTGTCGAATGTGGTGCAGGTTGAAAGCGGCACTTATGACGTGCTGATCGACCATAACGAGATTGGCGCGGGCTGGGCCTCGGAAACCGGATCGGTTGCCGAGACGTCTGCGCCGACGGTCGACCGCATTTCAATCCCGCTGCACGAGCTGTCGGCAAGCCCGACCTCTTCGCAGCGCATTCTGGATGACTCGGCCTTCGACGTCGAGGAATGGCTGGCGGATCGCATCGCGGACCGTTTCCTGCGAGCCGAGTCCGATGCCTTCGTGAATGGCGACGGCAACGATCAGCCGAGCGGTTTCCTGGAGAAGGCACTGGTCCCGAACGGGTCCTGGGCCTGGGGCGAGATCGGCTATGTCACCACCGGCACGTCGGGCGATTTCGATCCGAACAGCCCCGGCGACGCGCTGATCGATCTGGTCTATTCGCTGGATGCCGAGTACCGCGAAGGTGCCGCATTCGTGATGAACTCGAAGACCGCTGGCGAGATCCGCAAGATGAAGGATGGCCACGGCCGGTTCCTGTGGATGGACGGTCTGCAAGCTGCGCAGCCGCCGCTGCTGTCGGGATATCCTGTGCTGATCGTCGAGGCGATGCCGGACATCGCGGCGGACGAGCATGCGGTCTCGTTCGGCAACTTCCGCAAGGGTTACACCATCGCGGAGCGTCCTGACCTGCGCATCATGCGCGACCCCTACACCGCCAAGCCGAATGTCATGTTCTACGCCACCAAGCGGGTTGGCGGCGACGTGACCGACTATGCGGCGATCAAGACGCTGAAGTTCGGCGTCTCGTAAGGCTGCCTTCCTGATCCAAGGCTCTTTGAAGGGCTGAAGAAATTTCAAACGCTGCTCTGGGTCGCAGCGGGGCCGGGTTCATGCGCCCGGCTCTTTTCATGACGAAACAGGCCGGCGGCCCAATGGCTGCCGGCCTATTTCAGGCCTCGGCCGAGGTCTGCTCTGATTTAGCGGTCCGCTGTGCTGCGGACAATTGCCCGAGGAGGCGGTGATGACGGAGACTGTCGTTCGTTCGATCGGCCCTGGGCGGGACTTTATCGATCTGGCGTCCTTCGCACGGGCCTTGCCCGCTGATCTGGTCGCGGCCGATCAGACCTGGGTCGCCGAGCTTTACGCCGACGTGGACGACCCCGGCGGCGCGGTGTTTGAAGCGGTCTGCGATGCGACGCGGCGAATAGTGTTGCGCGCGGCGACCGGTCAGGGTTTCACGGACCTTATGGACGCCGAAACGGACCCGCTGGCCTTCACGCCCGGGCTGGGTGCCGGAATCGACGCCGTCGCGGCGGACGCGATCTGCGTCGCGGGTGCGGGCACACGCATCAAGGTAAGCGGCCTGCAGATCCGCAGCCGCCGAGGTCCGGCGATATCCGAAGACGGTGCGGCTGTTTGTGTATCGGTAGACCAATGCATTCTGGACGCCCGCGATCATGCGCCTGCCGCATCCATCGGGTCTGGCTCGATCACCAATTCTGTTGTCGTGCAGCGGGGTAGCGGCGATGGCGTCTTGCTGACCGGCGGTGGATCAGCCAGCGGCTGCACGGTGGCAAAACCGGCGCAGGATCTGGCGACGGGAACCGGCATTTCATGCGAGGGCTCGGGGAACAGCGTCGCGTGGTCCTACTGTTTTGGGTTCCGGCAGGCGTTCGGTTCAGGGCTTTGCTGTGCAGGCGATCTTGCGTCGGATCAGGTCAACAGCGTGCCTGTTCCTGACGATTTTTCGGATGCTACTTGGACTGTGCGGGGCGCAACGGTCGATCCGCTGGACACCGTGCCCGGGCCGTTCAATGTCCCGCTGCAACGGGTCGGGAACAAACTGAATGCGTTTTCGCGGTTTCAGGCACCGGAGATCCCGAACGTTCCTGCAGGGGCGCGCGTTGGCTTTTCGATCATTGTCGCGCAACCGACGTCGCTGACCAGCGCACTGGTTCTGGACGCCGGTCGTCACGGGGCGGCAGAGTTGCGGGTGTCGTGGCCAGCCACACCGCCGTCCCTGTCCATGATCAATGAATTTTCGGACCTTCGCATTGTCGCGGCAACCCTGACCGATCTGGGTGCCGAGACCTGGCGTATGCACCTGGTTGTCGAGAACCAGACGACCCGACCCGTCGATGTGATTCCGTCCTTCTACGTGACGCGCGGTATCGAGAATGTCGGCCTGGATGTCGGCATGTACGCGGGCAACGTCATGGCCGGGATCGGTCATCTGGGGTCCGGCTTTGTCTATCCGGATGCGGTCCCGGGGCCGTCCCCATTATTGGGGATAGATCCTTGCGAGGCAGTCGAGTGCCCGGATGGCGCAGCGCTGGATCTTCGCCCGATCCCAGGCGGACCGTTGGAGGCATTCGGCGCTGAAATCGGCGCGCTCAACCGGTCGTCGGGTCGGAACGAGCCACTGCCGTTTGCCGATCTTCTGCAGGCGTGTCGCGACCGTGACGGGACGACCGTTTCGATCAGCCGCTGATCCCGACCTTTGTCGGCCCCGATCGCTGAACGCCATGCGGCGATTGCAGCCAAGGCCTCTGCTTGACGACGCGGTCGAGCCAAACACCGAAAGGCGCGTACCATGAGCGGTTACTTTCTGAAGCATCCGAACAC
>JBCCMP010000375.1:0-4781 GCA_039026295.1 Pseudomonadota bacterium
TCTGGAGGCAGATCAAGAGGTTAATTGGGACTCGGACTGCAAAACCAAACATGTCCTCTCTCTAATGGATGAGAACAACGCTTCAAAAATCGCAAATGCCGTTGCTGATGGTGGTCGTATGCACGGGACGCTCTTTCGACGCATGAGAAAAGACGGAGCAGGCAAAAGTGTTCAACGAGCCGAAGTCCGCTTCGATGGGTTGGCGGGCTGCCTTCGTGTTCCACGAGGCGGTTCTAGTAAACTGACGGTGTTGCAGGTAGATGAGGGTCGAATAAGAACGCGTCTCGCCACTCCGAGAGAATGTGCTAGGCTGATGGGGCTGGACGACAGATTCTTGCTACCTCCAATGGACAATGATGCTTATCGCGTCACGGGCGACGGCGTTGTGGTTGATAAGGTTAGATTTCTTCGGGACAGATTGTTTAATCGTTTGCTGAACTCTTTGGACCAACTTTCTGTCGAAGCACATCGCAAAGCCGTTGCATTGTGAATGCAAGGCGTATTGGTTAACAGCCTTAAATTTATAAGTTGGCTAACATCGATTTTGGATTTAGTAATTCGCACGATCTGCATTTCTCGTAAAAGATTGCCATCATTTCCCGAAAGCTACCAAGAGCAGCTACGCCTCACAGTCATCATGTGCCCTATTTGTGTCCTGCGGCGTTGTCCACGAAGTGCGAAGACAAGTAACGTGTTGATTTTATTGGTGGGTGTACTAGGGCTCGAACCTAGGACCCGCTGATTAAGAGTCAGCTGCTCTACCAACTGAGCTATACACCCGAGATGGTGGCATTTAGCGCACACATAAGAGGGTTTCAAGTGGCTGAGCGCGGTTCAGGGATCGGGTGCTTCGTGAAAAATCTCGAAGAGAAGCGCCTGCATCATGTCGGCGAAGGCTTCCATGTCGTTCTCTTCGATTTTCAATGCCTGAAGATAACCGTGCGCTTGCCAGAGATCTTCTTTGCAGAACGTCGCATGGACGGTGAACCCCCCTTCGGGACGCGCGTTGGTTCGCGCTTCTTCCGTCAGGCTGCAATCATAGGTCGAATTCGGTCCGCCTTGCGGTTGAAAATGCAACACAAGGCGCCATGCGTGCCCGCCCTGCCAGTTGCCTGCTGGGGCCGAGTAGAACTTGATTCCATCTCCGGCTGCAGCAGGCGCGCGCAAAGCCTCTGCGATCTCGCGGTCTGAAATCCTGTTGAAGGGTGAGCCATGGATCTCTACTGGGATACCGCGACTGTCTTGCATCTGCCACAGATCCTTGACCTTCATGTTCGGGATGCGATCAACCAGGCTGATGACCGTCGGTTCATCGCAGGCCGCGACCAGAAGGCCCAGCGTCAATGCTCGTGCAATTCTCATCCCGCTCCCGCCTGCCGCTCCCGGTGAAAGACATAAAGGCCCGAACAGATGATGATCGCCGCGCCTGTCCACGTCAATGCGTCGGCGAAATCGCCAAATATCCACCATCCGAACAAGGTGGCAGAGACGACCTCGATGTACTGCATCGGCGCTGCGGCAGAGGCGTCGACCCGCGCCAATGCATGGACGATCATCTGGTGCGAAATGACTGCGAGTACGCCAGTACAGAAGAAGAGCGTGATTTCGTATTTGTTGGGTATTGATGGCGCAAGAAAGCCAATCTGGACATTTCCACCGATCACTACAGCCACCGCCAGGATCGCTCCGGCAACAACGCCGGTCCAGAACTGCAACGCAAGTTTGTTTCGTCCGGCGGCCATGGATTTTGTGACCAGCATGTAACAGGCAAAGGAAATCGCAGTGCCAAGCGGCAGGATCGCGGATGGACCGAACGCCTCCCAATTTGGACGGATCACGATCATTGCGCCCAGCAATCCGATCAATACGGCAACAACCCGGCGCCAACCGATTTTTTCACCCAGAAAGATCGCTGAAAGCACAGTAAGTATCAGTGGCTCGACGAAGAAAATGGCGATCGCATTCAGGATCGGCATTACCTGCAGCGCAGCGTTGATCGTCAGCAAGGCGATCGCAAGGAAAAAGCCCGCCAAGAGATGCCCGCGTTCCGGCCGCACTAACTGTCCGGCCAACAGAACCAGAGGAAGCATCAGGATGGTCTGAGCGGCGAACCGGCCGAAGGTAACCAGGCCAGGTGACAGTGTCTGGGTCAAAAGCTTCGAGAAAACGTCCATGCCTGGCGCGATCAACATGGCGATCATCATGATCAGCATTCCGACGCGGGGCGTGTTGGGGAGTGCAAGCATCCCGAGTTGTTTCACGGAAAATCGGAGCGGGAAAGGGCGTTAGACGTCAAGCGCTTCGGCGAATCTCGCATTTTCCTGAATGTATTGAAACCTCATCTCGGCCTTCTTGCCCATCAGTCGTTCGACCAGATCGCCAGTGTCACCCTGGTCATCGGAAATAGACACACGGATCAAGCGGCGTGTGTCGGGATGCATCGTCGTTTCTTTAAGTTCTTTCGGCATCATTTCGCCCAGGCCTTTGAACCTGCCGACAGAAACCTTGCCCTTTCCGCCCAGACCAGATGCGACCAGACGGTCCTTTTCGGCATCGTCCTGCACATAGATCGACTTTGTTCCTTGCGTCAGCCGATAGAGCGGTGGTGCAGCAAGATATAAATGACCGGAATCGATCAACGGACGCATCTGAGTGTAAAAAAATGTCATGAGAAGACTGGCGATGTGGGCACCGTCGACATCCGCATCAGTCATGATGATGATCTTTTCATAGCGAAGATCGTCATCGCGATAGGCGCTGCCCGGGCGAACGCCCAAAGCCTGCATCAGGTCATTCAGTTCAGTGTTCTGCGACAGCTTCGAAGAAGCCGCGCCAAGCACATTCAGGATCTTGCCACGAAGCGGCAGGATAGCCTGAGTTTTTCTGTCTCGTGCCTGTTTGGCGGAACCGCCGGCCGAGTCGCCCTCCACGAGGAAAATTTCAGACCCTGCGCGTGTCGCATCAGAGCAATCAGCAAGCTTTCCGGGAAGGCGCAGCTTTTTCGTGGCAGATTTGCGCTGGGCTTCTTTCTCTGACCGGCGCCGCATCCGGTCTTCGGCCCGTTCGATCAGGTAGTCCAGAATCGCGTGGGCGGTCTTCGGGTCGCCTGCCAGCCATGTGTCGATGCGATCACGGACCGACGCTTCGACCAGTTTCTGCGCTTCGACCGTGGCCAGCCGGTCCTTGGTCTGCCCAACGAACTCGGGGTCGCGGATGAAAGCCGAGATCATCGCCGCCGCAGTGCCCTGCACGTCGTCCCGCGTGATCTGGGCGGCTTTCTTGGTTCCGACCAGTTCACCGTGTGCGCGGACGCCCTTGGTCACGGCAGCCCAGAACCCGGCTTCGTGGGTCCCGCCTTCCGGGGTCGGAATCGTGTTGCAATAGCTGGAAACGGCGGCATCCCGTGCCGGCGTCCAGACGAGGGCCCATTCGACCGATCCAACCGCGCCGTTCTGAAAGCGCTCTTTGAAATCGACCTTGCCAGAGAACGGAGCCTCGCCAAAAAAATCAGTGCCGTTCAGGGTATGAACCAGATAATCGCTCAGGCCGCCGGGAAAGCGGAAGGTGTCCTCGGTCGGGGTTTCATCTTTGTCGCCGATCAGCGCCGCTGCGCATTTCCAGCGGATTTCGACGCCACGGAACAGGTACGCCTTCGACCGGGCCATCTTGTATAGCCGCGCAGGTTTTAGGGCCGCATGCTCACCAAAGATCTGAGCATCCGGATGGAAGGTGACTTGCGTGCCCCTGCGGTTCTGGGTCGGGCCGAGGTTCTCAAGCTTGCCCTGAGGGACGCCGCGAGAGAATTCCTGAGCATAGAGCTGCTTGCCACGTGCCACCTCGACCCTCAGGTGGTCGGAAAGCGCGTTTACAACGGAGACACCGACGCCATGGAGACCGCCGGAGGTCTGGTAAGCATCGCCCGAAAACTTGCCACCAGCATGTAGCGTGGTCAGGATCACCTCTAGAGCCGACTTCGCGGGATGCTTGGGGTGCGGGTCTACCGGAATGCCGCGACCATTGTCTGTGATCGTACAGGACCCGTCCTCGGACAACTCTACTTCGATGCGCGATGCATGTCCTGCGACCGCCTCATCCATAGAGTTGTCTAACACTTCGGCGACCAGATGATGCAGCGCGCGCTCGTCGGTGCCGCCTACATACATTCCCGGACGCTTGCGCACAGGTTCCAGCCCCTCCAGCACCTCGATCGCACTGGCGTCATAGGCTTTTTCGGCCTCGTTGGACTCAAACAGGTCGCTGGCACTCATGTGCTCTTCGCTCCTGACTCAATTGTTGCTTCGATCCTGCACTATGGCAGGTTCTCAGGGGTTAACGCAACATGTGGTGGAACGCTCAGTGGCTTTGCACAGATTGTTGACGGAAAAAGCTGACCTTACGGATTACGATATGAAATCTGCGATCCGCTGTTGTGCCAGCGCCAACCCCACATATACCGGGCGCAGCCCCGGCAGCGGTAACCGACGCGGCAGGCCGCGCATCGGTGCAGGGATGGTCGCGTCTGGCGCGCCGGCAATCACTTTGGACAGCAAGCGCCCGGCCAGATTGGCCGCGTTCACGCCCGATCCGTGCCAACCGAAGCAGCTGTAGACTGTTGGATCGTCGGGCAGGGGCCCGACCGAAGGAGTATAGCTGGCCGTTGCACAAATCGGGCCGTTCCAGAAGTAGTCCAGCGGGATGCCCGCAAAGCCGGGGAAGCAATCTGCAAGCCGCCAAGTTAACTGGTTGCGCATCGCATCAGACGATCGAGGCGCGCCGGTCAA
>JBCCMP010000376.1:0-4759 GCA_039026295.1 Pseudomonadota bacterium
AGCTGAACCAGCGCTTCGATGAATATCCGGAGATGTTCGGGAAGTATTTTGCGTCGGCTGATCCGACCGTCACGGCGACGGGGTTCGCGGTGGTGGATGGGGAACTGCCGCAAGCACCCGATGTCTGCGACGCCTGGCTGGTCACCGGATCGAAGTATGGCGTTTATGATGATGTTCCCTGGATTGAACCGCTGAAGCAGTTTCTGCGCGATGCGCGTGCGGCTGGCGTGCCGATCATCGGGATCTGTTTTGGTCATCAGATCATGGCCGAAGCATTCGGTGGCAGGGCGGTGAAGTCAGACAAGGGCTGGGGCTGCGGCGTTCACGATTACGACGTCACGCAGAAGCCGGGGTGGATGGCGGTTGAGGGCGGGTCCTTCACCATGCATGCAATGCATCAGGATCAGGTTGTCGCCCTGCCCGATGACGCAACGCGTCTCGCGACCAGTCCGTTCTGCAAAAACGCCATGGTCAGCTATGGCGATCCCGAGGCACCGGACGCAATCTCGATCCAGCCGCATCCAGAGTTCGACCGTGATTTTGCCGAAGCGTTGGTTGATCTGCGCGGCGCGGACCTGTTGACCCAGCCGCGGGTCGACGCGGCCAAGAAAAGCTTCGGCGCACCGGTGGACGGCGCGAATTTTCTGAAATGGGCGCTGGCCTATCTGCGGCGTGCACGGGTTGCTGCCTGATCGGCGTCAGAGTGTCGCCTCGAACCGGCTGTTCACCAGAATCTCCGCGACCGATGCCTCATTCGGCAGACCAAGTGCATAGGCCACCGTGTCGGCGATCGTCTCGGGCGCGATCTTGAACTGGCCTTCGGGCGCGGTGACGTCTGCTACCATGTCGGTGTCCACCAACCCCGGACAGACCGCTGTGGCGCGCACGCCATCGTTCCAACCGGCGCGCCGGATCGCGTGGCTGAGCGAAAGCGCCGCGAATTTCGATGCAGAGTAGCCGAGGATCTCTTTGCTCAGAACACGTTTGCCGGCAAGCGAGACGACCGTGACGACCCGCCCGTGGCTCGACTTGCGCAGCGCAGGCAGGGCAGCTCGGACCAGACGTAGGGGGCCTTTGAAGTTGACCTCCCACATCCGGTCAAAGTCTTCCTCGTCGCCGGTTTCAAGATCGCCGCCGAGCACGACACCGGCATTCATCACCAGCCCGTCGATCCGGCCATAGCGCGACAACGCTTCTTCGACCCAGGCGGTCGAGGTTGTCTTGTCTTCGGCAGTCCAAGGGGCGATGTGCGGCCCGCCGGGGATGGTATCCGCGGGGATTTTGTCCGGCGACCGTGCACCGAGGCTGAGCCGATGTCCATCGCTTGCCAGGCGACGCGCGGTTGCAAGCCCGATGCCGCGGTTTGCCCCGGAAATCATGATGACGCGGCTTTCTGCAGTTGTCATGACGTCGCCCTTCCTTCTCTTACTGCGCTGGATCGATATGACAGGCCGTTACTCCCTGATCATACGATCGAGGATCTCCCGCTCAAAAACCCAGACGGCCCCAGGAAGAGGCCAGGTCCTGTTGTCCTTCGCCCCTGTAACCGCAACCTGCCCGTCCGGTCCGAATGCTATATTGGTGATGAACTGCGCATCCACGGCAAGCGCAGCGACAAGTCCATCGTCGGGACGCCAACCCAGCAATCGACCGGTTCCGTACTCGGCGATCCAAAGGACACCGCCGGGGCCTATTTCCAATCCATCCGGTCCTGATTGGTCATAGCGCGGTGCGTTCAGGCCAAAGTCATCGAGGCTGAACAGAACTTCGGCAGGGCCGAGGCCGCCCGGCACGATAGGGTAGGCAAGCACGCGGCGGGCGAGATGCTCGGATACCAGCAACCGGTTCTGCGACTGATCGATCCAGACGCCGTTTCCATAGAAGAGGCCGTCCGCGTGGCGCGTGACGTCGCCGTCCGGTCCCAGATGATAGAGTGCACCTTCTGGCCCCGCATCGCTGCTGAAACGGCCGGGATCTGTGAACCAGACGCCACCTCTCCCATCTGCGACCGAGTCGTTAGGGTCACGTAGAGCGGTGCCATCCGATGCGACGCGGATCATGCCCAGCAGTTTGAATTCAGCGTCGAGACGGGCCAGGGCACCTTCAAGATGGCAAAGAACGATGACTTCGGTCTCACGATAGCGCGCAATGCTGGTGGGCCCGCAACCCTTGCGTTCGAATACTTTGACGGGGGCGTCGCCATCCCAGGCCATGACTGCATCCGATGTCATCTCGGCCCAGTAAAGGCGAGCGTCCAACCAGAGCGGGCCTTCGGGATAGTTTGCTGTCCAGGCGTGTTGAGCCGATGCTGGCAAAGCAGCAATGCAGGCGAGGGCAGCGGCGAGCAAAAGGCGCATGGTTCAACTCCGGCGACGCGCAAAACCTATTTGCAGCGGATGCACACCGCAATTTGCGGTCACGATTGAAAAGGTTGAAGCGATCGCAACAGATCTGATGCTGCGGATCAACCAGAATGATGTCGCCGATGTGCCCACGATGTTGCGAAAGGTCGAGACGCCTTAGACTCCCGCGGTCTGGTGGCCAATGGCACCTGTTGAAACCAGCAGCCGCCGCAAGGCAAGCTGCGAAAAGCACGCGATCATTGTGACGGGCATAATCTGAAAAGCAAGGGTCGCCACGGTCGCGCCGATTGCGCGCGCACCTAGGGTGTCCCGAATGATCACAGGAAGTTCGTGACCCAGATGAAGACGCCACCCGATCTCGTCCATGCCTAGCGGTGAGGCGACATTGGCCTTCGACACTGCAACCACCAGAACAAGAAACCCGAGAAGGCGCGTAACTGGCAATCGGTCCACCATATGTCCGCCCAGGAAATACCCGATCATGCGTGGGAACAACGTGACAGAGATGATTGCCGCCCATGTGAACATGCCCGAGCCGAACCATGGTTTGAGCAACCGACGCCCCCGTATTTCGTACCGCATACGGAGAAATCCCAGCACGAAGCCAGTCGGGTAAATGGCGAAGCGGAAACTGGTGTCGGACAGATCAGAAATGTCACGCGGCGGCCCGCGTCAGAGCATCGATTTACTGATTGTGATCTCGATCTATTTGAGCATCTGGGCCTTCGATCATGTTCCCCCGTGCAATCGCGAGGCCAGAGAATAGCCATGCCCACGGCATGATGACGAGCGGGAGACGCATCTCTACATTTCGCCGAATTCGAGAGCCGAGAAGCCATAGTCGGTCGGCAGCGAACCCTAAAGGTGACTGAGTTTGGGATGTTTTGGGGCTGTGACGGATTACGTCCCAGTCAATGAGACGCTGATAACAAAGGCCTTGGTCGCCGAAGTAAGTAGAAAAACCGCTGCCGGCATGGTCGGCAGCGATTGGATTGTCAGGTGGGTCGGGCAGCCGCCTGCTACCGCGGCTTCAACCCACATTCGGAGGAACTGCCTTTCAGGCGGCGTCTGTTGCGCCCGTGTCCCAACCGGTATTGAGGTCCAGCCACTCGGTGAAGCTGTCCAGCGGCATCGGGCGGGCAATCGCGAAGCCTTGCTGCCCCTCGCAACCGGTTTCGACCAGCATGTCGATTTGAATGCGGGTTTCGACCCCCTTGGCGATCAGAGGGATGCCCAGCTCCTTCGTAATCTTCGACAATTCGCTGACACGTTTGAATGCGTGATCATCCTCACCAAGAAGACTGACCGTCATCCGGTCAATCTTGGCACACGAGGCGCGCAGCTTCTTGAGGTTCTCCGGATCGACGGTGCCTGCACCGAGATCGTCAACGATGACCTTCACGCCCATTTCCGTGCTTTTTTCGATAGCATCCAGAGCCTTTTCCCAGCCCGGCTCGTAGGCGGCGCTTTCTGCAACTTCGATCCCAAGGTTTGATGGCTTGATGCCGGCCGCGTCGAGCGATGCCTTGATGCGGTCGAGCGTTCCGGGATCCTGCAACTCCATGGTGCTGAGGTTGATTGTAACCAGATCCGGCGCAATGCCCTTTTCAGACCAGATTGCATGCGCCTCGCAGGTCTTCTGCAGCAAGACCTGGCCAATTGGACCGAGAAGATCGTTCTTGTTGGCCAGATCGATGAAGGTCGCCGGGGCGATGACGCCGTATTCCGGATCGATGAAACGCGGAAGCGCTTCAGCCGAATGCATCACGGTGCCCGTCGGATCCATAACAGGCTGAAACCATGGCGCAATGTAGTCGTTATCCAGCCCGAGATGCAGACGGGCGAGCAGTTCGTCATCCGAGAATGCTTTGTCCTGCATGGCTTTGGTACCCTTTCTTTACCCGATAAACTTTTTGACGGTCAGCTCTAGCTGCAGTTCATTGAACGGCTTCACGATCCAACCAGATGCGCCTGCCTGCTTGCCGCGGCGCATCTTTTCAGCCTGCCCTTCCGTGGTGAGCATAACCAGCGGCAGGCCAGTGTGTTCGTCGCGCTTGCGGACTTCTTCGATGAATTCCAACCCATCGAGATTGGGCATGTTCAGGTCGGTGATGACCATATCGACGGAGTGTTCGCTGAGCCGCTCCAGCCCTTCGACACCGTCTTCCGCTTCGACAATGCCGTAGCCGAGCGGCTCAAGGGCAAACCGCACCGCCTCGCGGATACTTTTCGAGTCATCTACCGTAAGGATGGTTTTTTCCGACGCCGTCATCTCACTCTCTCGCTCTAAAGATCCGCTACACCGGCGCTGCTCAGAACAGCGATGGTTGCCGGGGGCATACTGGTTTCCAGACCGCGCTTGCGCGCGCTGTTGCAGGCCGCGATCAGCAGCTGCA
>JBCCMP010000377.1:0-4669 GCA_039026295.1 Pseudomonadota bacterium
CGGCTCTGCCGGGGCGGGGGATGCGTTCTGTTCGACCCTGACCGCGGCGCTGGCCGAGGGGGTCGCCCCGCCCGCGGCGCTGACGGAGGCTGCGTGCAATGCGGCGGCGGCTGTGGGCGTGGTGGACACGACCTCTGGCTTGCACGACCGCCGCAGCCTTGCCGAGGCGGCGGCGCGATTGGGCCAAGGCAAGGCACGGCGGCTGGCGGACTGAGCGTCATCGGGCGGCGGCGCTGACCTGAAAGTTGTGTTTGCACCGAAACGTGTCTTTGCAGCGCCAGCTGGTTTTGCGTAGCGTCGCGAGAGGAGGTGCCCGATGTTGAGAGTTCTGACCCTGATTGCCGCCCTGGCGGCATTTGCCCTGCCCGCCCAAGCTGAGATGACGCAGGATCGTCTGGCCGAGATCGCCGAGGCGCTTGATCCGGCGGTCGAAAAATCCGGAAACGTGCTGCGCTTTGTCGTGGAGGACGTCCCGGTATCGGTTGTCTCGGACCAGGTGCACAACCGGATGCGGGTCATGGTGATGGTCCGGTCGGCGACCGGGCTGAGCCCGGACGAGATGTACCGCATCATGCAGGCAAATTTCGACAGCGCACTGGATGCCCGGTATGCGATCGCGCAGAATCGGCTGATCGCGGTCTTCATTCATCCGCTGGGCAGCCTGAGCAAGGAAGATTTCCTGTCCGGAATTGGCCAGACCGTGAACCTGGCCCTGACCTATGGGACCACCTACACGTCGGGCGGACTGACCTATGGCGGTGGGGACAGCAATCAGCTGCACCGCGAACTGATCGATCGCCTGCTGAAAAAGGGAGAGAAAATCTGAGCGGGCGGTCCGGCAGCCCTAGTCGAACGAGATGCCGACTTCCAGTTCACTGCTCAGCAATTCGATCTCGTCCCCGTCCGAGGCAAATCTCAAGGTACAGCTTGGCCGACCCTCGCGCAGCATGTCCAACATGGGTGTCATGCGCTCCATTGGCTGTCCGGCTATCAGCACATGGCCCAGCCAGTGCCGACTCGCCACTTGCCCTGCGACCGCATCATCGAATGCATAGATCAGGCTTGCTATCTTCTGGTTGTCATCTCCTGGCGCCTGAAAATCGAAATCGTCGAAATTGAAGGTGATCCGCGGCAGATGGTAGACACTGGCCTGCAGGTCATTCGTCACGCTGGCGGTGATCTTCGCGTCTGGCATCGCGACCTTAATCCGGCTGACCCCCACGATATAGGCGTACTCTGACGCGTCGGGGCGCAAGTGGACGGGCAACGCACTGTCCGGGATATCGAGTTTTGGAGGGCCACCGACCGGTGTCAGATCGGCCGGATCAATGGCGAGCGTGCGCTCGGCGATGAAAAGACCGGATGTCGCCCCGGCCGGAAGCGACCCTGTGGCGAGGGCCGCCCGGGCCCGTGCCGCTGACAGGGCACTGTCTGAAGCGACTTGAACCGGCGCGTTGGCTTTCGCTGTGCCGGACTGGGTGGTGGTTCTGTTGGCAGAGGTTCGGTTCGCGGCGGTCTTTTTCGCCGTAGCAGACTTGGCTGTCGACTTGGATGCCGCTTTGGCAGCAGTCTTGGCGGTTGTCTTGCCGGTTGTCTTGGCTGTGCCGGTTGATTTCGCAGCCGCCGATTTGGTCGTCTTCGAAGCCGTTTTCCGTGCGGTTGCGGTCTTGGATGCCGCTGCCTTGGCGGTCTTCGTCGTCTTCGCGCGCGGTGTCGTCGTTCGTGTCGGCCGCTTTGCCATTACTCCAGCCCCCTCTTGTAGGTTCCTCGCTAATCAGACCAAACGGTGTTGTGACCAATGGTCGAGCGCTTTGACCAGCGGGTAATTTCTGATCTGACCCGGCCTCACGCCGTTCTGATCAGCGGGAAAGTTTGCCGGATGTCCGGAGCCCTGTTTACAGGAGGCTGCTCAGGCCCGGATGTTCTAGCCGCCCGTGGCTTTGGCCACTTCGGACTTGATCATTCGCAGCACATTGCGAGAGATATTTCCGCCAATCTCGCCCGTGGTCAGTTCGTCCTTGATGACAGACTTGATCAGGTCGGGGAGGTCGTTGGAGGCCATTTCTTCCTTCACCACATCCCGGACCATATCCCGGATCATATCCGGGTCCAGATCCGGCGCTTGCACTGCGGGGTTGGGCGCAACTGGCGGTGTTACCACGAAGTCCGCGGCCACCGGCGCCTCTTCACCCGCTATTTCATCTGCCATGCGCATGTCCGGGGTCAACTCCAGCGGCGCATCTGCGGGCTTATCCGCCTCCTCGACCGGGTCCGGATCAGGGTCTGGCTGCATGTCCACGGGAACCTCGTCGGCCTGGGGGTTCCGTTCTGCCCGCACGATGCGCCGGATCGACGCGAGCACGTCATCCATCGACTTCTTACTGTCGTCGCTCATCTTTCTACCGCCTCTTATTGGTCCGGTTTTCCCCGGTTATCGTTCATCACACCCTATGATTGCAAGTCATGGGCGAGATGACAGCGTCCAGATTGTATCATCCGTGTCGTCATATCCAAAATTCCGGTCTTTGACCGATGCGTAGTAACCGGCGCTGCTGTCCGCCCCTTCCAGGTCCAGCCCGAGATGTTTGGCGGTCAGGCTTCCGACCGAAAACAGCAGGTTATAGGCTGCAACGTACTGATCGCGGCGGGACGAGACGAGATCACCGCGGGCATCAAGCAGTTCCTGCTCGGCGTCCAGCACATCCAGTGTCGTCCGTGCACCGACCTTCGCCTCTTCCTGCACGCCCTCGAACGCGATCTTGGCGGCGCGGACCTCAAGTCGACCCGCGCGAATGGTTGCCATGGCAACGTCGAGATCGGACCAGGCGGTTCCGACCTGCTGAATCGCATTGCGCATGGCGGTTGTGATCTCGGCATCGCGCACCTCTGCAAGTGCCTGTGCCTCGCGGATCCGCGAGTAGTTTTCCCCGCCCGAGTAGAGCGGGATCGAGATTTGCAGGCCAAGCGTTGCATCGGCCAGGCCATCGCGGGGAACCTGCAGCGTATCTCGGTTGCGGACCTGACCGACGATGCTGACCTGCGGCAGCAGCGCGCCAATAGCGGTGCGCACATCCGAGCCTGCGGCGCGGCGTTCGAGGCGTGCAGCACGGATGTTTGGATCATCTCGCAAACCGATGGCCACAGCCTCGTCCAGGCTTTCCGGCAGATCGGGCAGCGGTGGCGGCGGCGTCAAATCCTTCGGATAGTTGCCCACCACCCGCTTGTAGGACTCCTTCGCGGTCTGCAATTGTCCGATGCGCGAAACCAGCAGGCTGCGCGCAGCGGCAAGACGCGCCTCGGCCTGCGCGACATCCGTGCGGGTCACCTCGCCCACATCGAATCGTTCGCGCGCGGCACGAAGCTGTTCGCGTATGACGCGGACATTGTTCCGGCCCAGGCTGACAAGGGTCTGATCACGGCGCACGTCCAGATAGGCAGAAACTGTTTCCAAAAGGATCGACTGTTCCGTAGCGACCTGGCGCGCCTCTTCCGCAGTTATCCGGGTTTCCGCCGCCTCGGTCGAATTTTCGACCTGTCCGCCTGTATAAAGAGGCTGGGTCGCATCCAGTTGCAGGACGGTCGGGTATTGGAACTCTTCAAGATCGAAGAAAGTGGCGCTGACACTGATGGTTCCTGAAGCGCTGATCCGACCCCCCGCACGGGCCTGTACGGCACGCTCACCCAGCACCCTGACATTGGCACGGCTGGTCGCCAGCTCCGGGCTGGAGCGGATCGCCTTGACCATCGCGTCCGCGAGCGTTTCTTCGGCTGCGACAGGTGCCGCCAGTCCAAGGCCAAGAACGTCAAAGAATGCCGCTGGTATCAGTTGAACTTTCATTCCTATCCCCTGCCCCTTCTGGTGCGGGCGCGGCGCGGATTTTCGCAGCCCTGCCACGCGATCTTGGCTAAAATACGAACTCTCCGGAATTTCGAAACCCTTAGAAAACCGGCGCCACCGCTTCGAACGCTTTGCGCGCCGAAATTGCATCACTTGCCGTCACGGCACTGCAGGACCATTCCGGCGCAACGACGAACGTGTTGACGCGGTAGCGAACTGTTGTTCTGAACCCGTATTCCGCCAAGTTGCTTTGCACAAGGTTGCCCCGGCGCAGCACCGAGCGCTGCGGCAGCTGCGTCAAAAGCCTGCCGTTCAATGATGATGCGTGCACTAGCTTTCTGCACTTCCATCTTTCTGTAAGAAACATTTTCCATCACCATGTTAATACAGAATTCCTTTAGCATGGCCAACACTTCATGAAGACCGTTTCACGGGTGATTTCCGGGGGCCTGAACTGACAACCTGCCCTTCCCTGCAATCCGAATTCAAGGTCGGTCATGCCGAGCCTCCGGCCCGATCTGAGCATTGCCGCATCACGGGAAGGTCGAAACCCGGGTGGCCAATTATCCCGCGAAGCGTGACCTTTTCATGCGCCGCAACGCCCAAACAGCTGCCATTTGCGGAACGCACTCTTGAGGTGATCGGCGTTCCGGACTTTCGTTCAATCGTTGTTTGGTCAGGCGCGCCGACGTTGCCAGATTAAACCGCCCCGATAACCGCTTGACGCCTGCCCCGCGCAAACCTTAAGGACACCAGAGGTTTGGCGACGTGGCGGAGTGGTGACGCAGCGGATTGCAAATCCGTGTACGCCGGTTCGATTCCGGCCGTCGC
>JBCCMP010000378.1:0-4657 GCA_039026295.1 Pseudomonadota bacterium
CATCTTTGACGAGATCGAGGCGAATTTCAGCTCTCACGGTTTCCGAACCCTGGACGATCCCGTGATCCTGCCCGATGCCAATGGCGACGGTTTGGACGAGGTGAACCCGGCGATTGCCGGGGTCCCGCTGGACCAGATCGCCTTCTTCGATGTGGTGCACCCGACCGCTGCCTTGCACAACATCATGGCCGGCTTCCAGGCGGCAGCGCTGACCAAGGACTTCCAGAAAGGAACCAGCAACGGGGACGCCCTGCGCGGCAGCCGGACAGACGACCTGATCCTCGGCAATGCGGGCGATGACCATATCCGCTTGCGCGATGGCGACGATATCGGCCTTGGCGGTCAGGGGCACGACTACATCAAGGGCGGCCGCGGGGACGATCTGCTTGGCGGCGGCGGCGGGCACGACCACCTGCGGGGCGGGTCGGGCAATGACATTATCGGCGGCGGCGACGGCAGTGACCGCACGAGTGGCGGCAGCGGTGATGACCTGATCATCGACGGCGATGGAAATGATCGGCACTGGGGCGGCAGCGGTGACGATACCTTCGTCTACACCGAGGCCTCGCTGATGGGATGGAACAGCAGCGGCTTCGACGTGATCCACGGTAATCGCGGCGACGACACCCTGATCCTGCGGGTCGAAGATGCGGATGCCGTCTCGTCATTCTCGTTCGGCAGCATCTCGGTATACGGCGAGCTGGGCCTGATCACCTTCGGTATCGAAAATGTCGAGGTCGTCGAAGGCACTGACCTGACAGCGCGGGCATTCTACGACGAACAACTTGCGACTGCTGATCTGTGGAACTTTGTCTGAGATGAATGCGGCGGTGCCCGGCCTGCGGGCAGGGCGGTCGCGGGGTGGCTGCTGCCTCAGCGCAAGGCGCGGCGGGTTTTCAAAGTTGTCCCGCTGACTGCCTGGCGCTGCAGATAGGTCAGTTGACCGATGGCGTCCTTGAAGGCTGTGTGCGCCGCTTTGCGTTCCAGAAAGTCGAAGATCCGCAGAAGATTGACGGGATGTTTGACCACCAGTTCCGAAAGCTGCCTGGCGGCGTCGTCCGGCGCATAATTGTCGATGATCTGGCAGGCGGCCTGGGTCGGGCTGAGGATGAAATAGTCCTGTTCGCGCCGCGGGGTGTACCGCGTTGCATCGAAGGGCGAGGCTCCGAGTGCCTTGAACTTCGGCAGCAACACGCGGATATCCTCGGCCCGGTTCTCCAGCACCGAACCGGAAATCTGCTTGAAGCCCAGCGGCGCAAGCTTGTCCGCTGCCCGCCGCCGCATCGGCCCCGAGACCATGTCCAGATCTGCCCGATCATAGTGCAGGTCATCGAAGACCGAGATCAGTTGCAGCGGGCTGTCCGCAATCATCAGGTACGGGTCGGCGTTCAACACCTCGACGCGATCCGCGAAAGGGCGGCCGCCGACCGTGCGGGTACGCCCGTCAGCCAGATCGTTGGCCAAGGGGGCATCTGCTGAACGGCGCGGGCTAGGGAAACGCTGGATGAGCGCTGACAAAAAACCGGTCATATCCGACTGAACCTTCCAAATACCCGCTGCGCCAACAAGCTGACCGGTTCGTTCCGCTGTGGCAAGGCGACGAACTGGTTCATTCTTGCATTGAGACAACAGATCTCGCCATGAAACACGCTGCCTGCCACTCCAACCTGCACGTTTACCAAAGATTGGTCTGTTGCGGGACGCTCGGAAGCGGCAGTTCTGTTAGTTTCATCATGAAACGGGATTGAAACCGGGTCGACTTGGCACCGGGGCGCTGCAATCTATCTTGTCGGGTGACCAAGTGATGGGTGCGCCATGTTGCAGGACAAAAGGACGGATCTGGATGCAGAGCGGCAAAAAAAGCTGCTCCAGCGGCTTCTCTCGGAGGTCAGCAGCCAGAACCCCGATCTCTACTATCAGTCGACCAGCCAGATCGCGCGGCAGATCGCTGATCACATCACGTCGGGCGCTGTGCTGCATGGCGACGATCGCGCCCTGATGGAACGCCTCAGTCAGCGCGATATCGAGGTTTTGCTGAGCCTGCACTGACGGCAGCAGGCGCGGGCCCGTCAGCCCACTCTTCCATCGCAAGAGACACCAGATGCCAGCGTGTCGATTTGGCCGCGTCACCTGCCGTGTCCGATCCGGCGCGGTACCGGCCGCACCCGACTGGTTCGACATGCGTCGGCGGCAGTCCAAACTGATCGCCCGAAATGTCGAGGATATAGCCGCCCGCTTCGACCCAGGCATGGCCATGCCAGACGCCGCCGAGCAGAAAACCCTCGGCCCCGTCCGGATCGTTCCCTTGCAATACCGCAGCCCGGATGCCCGCGCGGTCCATCGCCTGTTGGAGAAAAAGGCTGGTGGTCTGACACGTTCCCGCACTCAGCGGTTTCGGGATCGGCCGTGCCCTGTAGGCGTGCCAGGCTGGCCATTCCCCTTCCAGAAACGAGCGGACACAGGCTGCAAACCGGGCCAGCGCTTCGGGATCGGCACGCATCAAACCGGCAAGCCATCGACAGCAAAAGGCGAATCGCTGCTCGTCCGAGCGTGGCCATAAGCCGGTGAAGAAAGCCGTTTGGTCAATGATCGAGGCAAGCGCGACAGCGGCTCAACCGACGCCACTAGCCGCCGATCCGCGCCAAACGCTCCATCCGTGCCTCGCGCAACTGCGCAAAGTCGTCGCCCGCGTGGTAGCTTGACCGGGTGAGCGGCGAGGCAGAAACCATCAGGAACCCTTTCGCCCGCGCTGTCCGTTCGTACGACTCGAATTCGGACGGTTCGACATAGCGGTCCACGGCGTGGTGCTTAGGGGTAGGCTGCAGATACTGGCCGATGGTCAGGAAATCGACGTCGGCGGCGCGCATGTCGTCCATCACCTGGGTGACGCTAAGACGGTCTTCGCCCAGCCCGACCATGATCCCGGATTTGGTGAACATGCCGGGGTCCAGTTCCTTGACCCGCTGCAGAATGCGCAGCGAATGAAAGTAGCGCGCCCCCGGGCGGACCTTCGGGTAGAGGCCCGGCACGGTCTCCAGATTGTGGTTGAAGACGTCCGGCCGGGCCGCGACCACGACCTCCAGCGCCTCTGGCCCGCATTTGATGAAATCGGGGGTAAGGATCTCGATCGTCGTCTCCGGGCGTTTGCGCCGGATCGCCCGGATCGTCTGGGCGACGTGTTCGGCCCCGCCATCCTTCACATCATCGCGGTCGACCGAGGTGATCACCACGTGGTTCAGGCCCAGCTTGCCGACCGCCTGCGCGACGCGGCCGGGTTCGAACACATCCAATGCGTTCGGTTTGCCGGTGGCAACGTTGCAGAAGGTGCACCCTCGGGTGCAGATCTCGCCCATGATCATCATCGTGGCGTGGCCCTGCGCCCAGCATTCGCCGACATTGGGGCAACCGGCTTCCTGACAGACGGTGGCCAGCCCGTGTTCCTTGATGATGTTCGAGGTTTCGAAGAACCCGCGCGAGGTCGGGGCCTTCACCCGAATCCAAGGAGGTTTGCGCGGGCTGACATTGTCGGGCCGGTGCGCTTTCTCCGGATGCCGCTGGGCCTTGTCTGTGAGATCACGCGTGCTCATGGGGCCTCCGCTAGGGGTTGACCCGGATATAACCCGCACTGCTCCGCCGCGAAAGGGGGGTCGGTGCCGCAGGCCTCGCTTAATCGACGAAGGCCCGTTCGACAACAAAGGTCCCCGGCGCGTTGTTTGCGCCTTCGTCCAGACCCGCGGCCTCGCAGATCTCGCGCAGATCCTTCAGCATCGCCATGGATCCGCAGATCATCGCCCGGTCATGGTCAGGATCGATTGGCGCCACGCCGAGGTCGGAGAAGATGCGCCCGTCCTCCAACCGTTTGGTGATCCGGCCCTCGTGGTCATGCGCCTCGCGGGTCAGGGTGGTGTAGTGGAGCAACCGGTCCTCGGTCGCGAATTCGCCGACCAGCGGGTCCTGCCGCGCCGCCGTGACAGTCGCTGTGCCATAGGCGAGTTCGGCTGCGGTCCGGCAGGTATGGGTGACGATGACCTGCTCGAATTTCTCAAACGTCTCGGGATCGCGGATCAGCGAGGCGAACGGCGCAAATCCGGTGCCGGTTGAGAACATGTAAAGCCGACGGCCCGGCTTCAGTGCGTCCAGCACCAACGTGCCCGTCGCCTTCTTGCGCAGAAGAACGGTGTCGCCGGGCCGGATTTTCTGCAGGTGTTGCGTAAGGGGGCCGTCCGCGACCTTGATCGAATAGAACTCCAGCGTTTCGTCCCAGGCCGGGCTGGCGACGGAATAGGCGCGGAAGATAGGCTTCTCGGCGTTCGGCAGCCCGATCATAGCGAACTCGCCCGACCGGAAGCGGAACGCGGCGGGCCGGGTGATGCGAAACCGGAACAGGGTATCGGTGTAATGCTCGACCTCGGTCACGGTTTCCGCGGAGACGCCCTTCGGGATGTCGAAGGCGGGCGCGGGGCGTCGGCCTTCTAGCTTGTCGCGATAGGTGAGCGGGCCGGGCGTCTGAGACGCATCGGCGATCCAATCCTGTTCCCGTTGGCGGGCGGCCAGATCGTCCGAGATCTCGACTTCGTCGAAGCCGCTGTCCAGTGCCAGTGTGAACTGGTCGGAAATGACGTGCCCCGCCGCCCGAAGCCGTCCGCGATAGCCAAGG
>JBCCMP010000379.1:0-4534 GCA_039026295.1 Pseudomonadota bacterium
CCTGCGCATCGGAATGTCCTGCTCAAGGATTTCGATATGTGACGCGGGTTCCGGCAGAGCCTGCATTCCCCCGATCAGACGTTGGAAGATCCGGGGAGACAGGACGTCGTAATCCACGCATATCGTGTACAACTCCCTTTCCTTTCCTTCGGTCAGTTGACTGACCGTGGCTGTGGCCGACGCCTTTCGTTTGGTCACACCTTCGGAACTCGCCCTGATGTTGAAGGTCTCACCGGGCCGGAGCGGCGTCCCGGATCGGGAGGACTTCCGGATGCTGGCCCGTCGGGCAAGGTAGAAGTGTTTTCCGGGCATTTCATGCCGTGTCGCCGCCGCGATGGCACCGGCGATGGCCAGATGGCGGCCAGCCTCTGCTGCGGCGATAACAGATTGCTCTCGGTTCAGGGGATGTGACGGTGCGGCGTTTGCCATCAGGGAACCAGGATCAATGCAGATATTCTGGAGAGCAAAATAGGGTGGTCGCACGGCGATCAGATCAAAGACTTCATTCATGTCAGGATGACTTATTTCGTTGGAAAAAATGAAAATATCCGCGCATGGAACTATAGGCCGCCGCGCGCGTCAAGTGACGGACGGGCGTTGCATCTGACGTGCTAAGACTGAAAAGAAACCGGAGACAGCCGGGCGTTTGGACGCGCAGGGACTAGATGACCCTTGGGCGGTCTTGCCTAAATCCGGTCGATGACCAGCGGTTCGACCTGCGGATTGCGCCGCCACATGGCGATGTTCAGGGCCGACGCAATGGTGCACCACAGCAGGTACGGCGCAAACATCAGACCGGCAATGGTGTCGAGTTGCCAGAACAGAACCATAGTCGCGGCCACGGCAACCCAAAGGCCGAGCACGACCGGGATCGCTCCGCCGAAGCGGCGCAGGCCGAAGAAGATCGGGGTCCAGAGCGTGTTGAGGGCGATCTGCAGCGCCCAGAGGGCCATGGGCAGGCCGCTGCCCTCCATCGGGGCGACCCGGGCGGCGGCGAGCGACATCAGAATGTAGAGCGTGGTCCAGGCAACCGGGAACACCCAGTTCGGCGGCGTCCAGGACGGGCGATCGAGGGTCAGATACCACTGTCCCGGCGGGAACATCGCGCCGGTTGTCGCGGCGGCGCAGCAGGACACACAGCAGATGACGAAAACGATCCAGTCCATCAGGTCGGTCTTCTGTGCCGGGCCGAGATCACACGGTCCCGTTCCTTCATGTTTGCAAGCGCCGAGAAGACCATTCCCATCGTGCCGGTACCCCAGTCGGGTTCGGCTTCCGGTGCGGCAACGGCATCGACCAGAAATTCGGTCTCGGGCAGAGGCGGTGCGTGCAGGACGGCAGAGCGGGGCATGACGGCATCCGCCGCCGCAGCGCTGTACGAAAGAGCGACCAGCCCCAGCTTCTCGGTCAAGGATGTGCGCGCCCGCTTTGTCACGCTGTCAAAACCCGCGGCCCGGATGCGCCCGCCGATGCCCGCATAGATGTAGCGGGCCGCGTAGATGCCGGGCCTGCACCTGCGCGGCAGGATCGCGATCCCGGCTTCCGAGCGGTGATAGAGCCGCGTCGCCTCGGCCAGCAGGCGCTTGGCCATGGCGCCGATCGGACGATCATGCGCCGGACTGGCAAGGAAGGCATCGACGTCCACGCCTGCCTCGTCGAACCAGTCGATGGGCAGATAGAGGCGGCCTTCCTGGGCATCTTCGCCGATGTCCCGGGCGATGTTGGTCAATTGCATGGCAACGCCCAGATCGCAGGCCCGGGCCAGGGCGTCGCGGTCGCGCACGCCCATCAGGACCGACATCATCGCGCCGACCGCCGAGGCGACCCGGGCCGAGTAGGCTCGGACGTCGGACAGCGTTTGATAGCGCCGCCCCTCGGCGTCCCAGTCGAAACCTTCGATGAGGGCGTCGGGAAGCTCGCGGGGCAGATCGACCGCCTCTGCCATGCGGGTGAACGCGCGTTCGACCGGGTCATTGGCGGGCTTGCCGGAATAGGCGCGGTCGAGCCGGGCGCGAAGCGATGCAACGGCCGCCGTTTTCGCGTCGACCAGATCGACCGCGTCGTCTGCCATGCGGCAGAAGGCATAGAGGGCGAGGGCCTGATCGCGCACCCGTGCCGGAAGCAGGCGGGACGCCGCGTAGAAGGACTTCGAGCCGTGCCTGATGGCGTCGCGGCAGTGATCGAGATCCTGCTCCGGTGTCATCTGACGGACTCCGGCACCGCGTCCGGCACCAGTTTCCCCAGGACCTCTGCCGAGGCGACGACGCCCGGCAGGCCCGCACCCGGATGCGTGCCAGCCCCGACCAGATAGAGGCCCGGCACTTCTTCGGAGACGTTGTGGGGACGGAACCAGGCCGACTGCAGGATGCGCGGCTCGATCGAGAAGCCGCAGCCGTGCGGGCTGAGATAGCGATCCTGAAAGTCGATCGGCGTCATCACGTGACTGGAGACGACTTTTTCGCCCAGCCCCGGCAGAAGGTTCTGCTCGAGGAAGGTCTGGACTTTCTGGCGATAGGGCTCTGCCTCCTTCATCCAATCGACCGGATTGTCGTGACCGAGATGCGGGACCGGCGAGAGCGCGTAGAAGGAATCGCCCCCCTCTGGCGCGGCACCGGGATCGGTGACAGTAGGGCGGTGGACATAGAGGCTCATGTCCTCGGCGAGATGGCCCTTGAGGAAGATATCCTCGACCAGACCGCGATAGCGCGGGCCGTTGACAATGGTGTGGTGGCCGACATCCGGCCACATCCCCTGGGTGCCGCGGGTGCCGAAATACCAGATGAAGAGACCCATGGACCAGCGTGCGCGGTCCAGCCGCCCGGGGGTCCAGCGGCGGCGGGGTGACGAGCGCAGCAACCGATTGTAGGTGTGCCCGGAATCAGCGTTGGAGACGACGATTGCCGCGTCCAGTCGTTGTCCGCCCAGGGTTCGGATCCCTGTCGAGCGGCCATCTTCGACGATCACCTCGTCGACCTCGATGCCGTAGGTGATGCGTCCGCCCTTGCGTTCGATCACACCCGCCATCGCCTCGGCCAGCGCGGCAGCACCGCCCATCGCGTAATGAACGCCGAACTGGCTTTCGAGGTGACTGACCAGCGCGTACATCGACGTGACCTTGAAGGGATCACCGCCAATGAAGAGCGGGTGGAACGACAAGGCCATGCGCAGGCGCGGGTCGCGCACCTTGCGTGCCACATGGGCATGAATTGACCGGTCGGCGCGGTACCATGCGAAGGTGGGCAGGACCTTGATCAGATCCCAGAGCCGGTTCATCGGGCGGCGGCCGAGGCCTTCAAACCCGAAATGATACCGGCGGCGTGCCGCCTGAAGCAGCCAGTCATAGCCGGCCAGATCATCGGGCGACAGGCGGGCGATTTCGCCGCGCATCTTCGCGGGATCGGCATGGGCCTGCAGCTTCGAGCCGTCTGGCCAGCGGATCTCGTAGAACGGATCCATCGGGCGCAGGTCGACATCGCTGTCGAAATCTTCGCCCGCGGCGGCCCATAGCTCGCGGAACACCTGCGGTGCCGTGACGATGGTCGGGCCGAGGTCGAACCGGAAGCCGTCCTGAAGCAGTGCCGTGCCCCGCCCACCGGGCGTGTCGAGCCGGTCGAGCACTTCGACCCGGTACCCCTTGGCCGCAAGCCGAATCCCTGCGGACAGTCCGCCAAAGCCCGCGCCAATGATGACGGCAACCGGGCGGGGGTCTGCGTCTTTGGATTTGGACAGATTGGGCTCTACGCGTGTCAGCATTTTTAGACGGTAGCAGTGTCCAGTAAAATTGACAATCACTTCGGTTCGCGGAAAATAGAGGCGGTGAATCCGGCGGCCACCGCGCCCGAGAAAGACGGACGTGATGCAAAACCCCTGATGAAAGGTTCGTGACAGAAAGCTTGTGACCCAGATCAGCCAGCACAGATGCCAGATCGTCAGCCTTTCGGTGTTCCGCTTTGCCGGGATGGGTGCGCGGCTGTGGGCGTTCACGCAGATGGGTCTGGCCCGGCGCGCTATGGGTAAGCTGCCGGGGGCCGGGTTCTGGAAGCTACTGGGATCTGGCACCGGAGAGGGGTTCACGCCGATCCCCAACACCGCGGTCTACGGGATCATGGCAACATGGCCGGACATTGCCACCGCGCGGGCGCAGACGCGCGATGCACCGGTTTTCGACAGGTACCGTGCGAAGGCGGCAGAGAACTGGACGGTTTTCCTGTCGACCACTTCGGCCAGGGGCGAATGGGACGGGCGTGCGCCGTTCAACGTGGCGCAGCCGCCGCAGGATGGTGCCGTCGCGGCCCTTACCCGGGCAACGATCAAGCCGCGCATCCTGATGAAGTTCTGGAAACGGGTGCCGAACATCTCTGCCGCGATCGGGGCCGATCCCAACGTCGCGTTCAAGATCGGCCTCGGCGAGGTGCCGTGGCTGCATCAGGTCACGTTTTCCATCTGGCCCGACACGGCAAGCATGTCGCGACCCAGTGTCCGATGACCTTGACGACCTTCTATACGTCTGCAAGGACTCCGTTGTGGACTAACA
>JBCCMP010000380.1:0-4534 GCA_039026295.1 Pseudomonadota bacterium
CGCGCATCATATACGATGCGACCGGCAAGTGGCCGACAGTGGAGGGTGAGCCAGACCAACGGGCGCGGACCAGCCGTTGGTTCAATAGTGAACACTGAGAGGACGGTTTGGTCAGGCAGGGCCGCGCGGCGAACTCCATCGGATTTTTGGACGGATCGTTCAGTAATCGAGGGGTCACTTGCGGTGCGGGGCGAAATCCTGCGTCCAACGGTAATAGTTTGGATGTCGTAGAATTCACCGTGGGATGCAACGCGGGTTAAGCCGCGCACCGGCTGTATCATGCATATTCGTAATCCTTCGTTGGAGAAATTTCCGATGTCTGCTGCGAGCCTCCACTGACGGATGCTGCATCTTGAACGATAGTCTGGTTCCCTTGAGGTTGCCACAGCGTGAAAGAGCAAGACTGCTTCCCGCTTCAACGTCTTGCATGCGCAGAACATGGACCCGGATCAGATTCTGATACGTTGATCGAATTGCGCACAATCAAAGGCGCTTTTCACCGCGGGCAAGACGTCGGAAGTGGGCTGCACCTTGTCGATGCACGTGCAGAGCACGGAGCAAGTGTTTCCTGCTTTGCCGAAATGGTTTTCGCGAAGTTTGATATTGAACCACGTTGGCATTCACCCAACAGACAGGGTCCGGCCAACGGCAATTCCTTGAAAGGGTGTTGTCCGAAAACTTAATACCTCGCACTTACGCAGGCCGTCTCCCTGCAATCATGATCCCTGCATGAAGGACGACCACCAATACCGCCGAAACGAAGTGTATTACCAAGCCCGCGGAAATGGTGGCGAAGACCCAAATGGCGCCAGGTATGAAGAGCAGGATGCCTGTCCAAAGACCAGGATTGTAAGCTCGGAACTTAATCGCCCAAGCAATGTGAACGACACCATTAATTGCTAAAAGATACCCCGAAAGAACGCCCCACTGAGTGTTGATACTGGAGAGGTGAAACACTGCAAGTAAGAAAAACCATACAAAAATGACGTTGACGACCCAGATATCGCGCGCTGACAAACCGCGTTTGTCTGGCCCCATGATACCATTCAAGAAAAGAGCAAACCTGTTGTCATCGTGTTCCTCGTACTGGTGCAGCATATAGATCGGCAACGAGGCAAAAACGGAGAGTTCAATCGCCGAGTCAATAAATGGATAGAGCCCAATCAATAGCAAAGCGATAGGCGGCGTAGCATAGACCCAGTTCTGAAAAAGGCGTTCTATCATCGATCAAGCAAACCCATCTCTCAGGACTTCTAGGCGAAAAGCCCGCGTGAGTGCGCCGACCGTACTGCTACAGATCGGTGTTGCCAAGTTGTTGGCCCGCCCTGAATCGATAGTCTTTTTGTGATTGCGACGGCTGCCATTGGGCTTGTTCCGGCAAAGATCCGTTCTGTCCCGCACTGCCGCCGTTAGCGAAGGATTTCGCTAGCTCCCGCAAACGACCTGATTAAGTGCAAATAGCGGATCGAACGTGCGGCATCGCGTTCGCGCATGCGCCAAGAAACACCGCAATCAGCAGGGCAATACCCCGGTTCAACATCACGCACACTCCGTACTTCTTTCGCACATTCGCGGTCAGAGTCTGTAGAATCTCTGCGCCGTGCCGCGAAAGAGAGCTGATCTTTCCTCAGCCGATGCCCCTGCAGCAAGTTTTTTGAACGCATTCCAGTAGTTCACATAGCTGCCGGAAATCTTGTCCACTGGGAAGTTGCTCTCGAACATGGCGCGGTCTGCGCCGAACGCCTCGATCGCTGTCTCAACGAAGGGCCGCCAGGCCGCGGCCAGATCGTCAGAGCTGGGCGCATTTGGTTTTTCTTCGAACCCGAAGCCGTTGATGCGCATCCCCAGGCCGCCGAGTTTGATGCAGACATTCTGGCAAGTGGCCAGCTCAAGAATGCCGGTTTTCCACTCGGCGAAGACCTCGTCCCGGCGATCGGCATAGTATTCGCGCCCGAGCGGGCCACCCACATGGTTCATCACGATCGGGACGTCCGAGAACGCCCGCGCCAGCGATATGACGTCCTCCAATTGCGGGTGATAAGCCCACGCATCGAAACTCAGCCCGAGCCGGCCGAGCACCGAAAAGCCTTCGCGAAACCCGGCGTGATCCCTGTAAAGATGCCGGGGCGGGTTGGAATGGCTGAGGTGGATGGACCGCGTCTTGTCTTCCCAACCAGCCGTGTGGCGTATCCCTTTGAAACGCCCGCCTGCGGCAGCGATCTGGGCCAGTAGAACCCCTTCCACCGCAGCGCCCTGCGTCAGGTCTGCGGTGCCGACAATCCCGGCCGCCGCTCTGGTCGGCCCGTAACGGCCGCTCGCAGACATCGCGGCGATGCCGTTCACAAATTCCACCTCACCAAGCGGACGCATAACCTCTGGCCCGTCGGGGCGGTAGAACGCCGCGCACTCGATGTAGACGGTCGCGACGATGTTATGACCGGATCCTGTGTCCTCCAGAAGCTCGGGCAGAAGGTACCGGTGACCGGGGAAGTCCCACAAATGATGATGCGGGTCGATGATCGGCAGATCCGGATCGATGGGCGGCTCGTCCGCCGCCGCGTGCCGAACCGGATCGATGCCCGCCATCCGGCTTTCAATGCTGGAGATCTCTTTTTCGATCATGCTGTGCAAAGCTCCCCTTCCAGGCCGGTTGCGGTATCCGAGCCCTTTGTTTTCGGTGATCTCAAATCCCGGCCAGCCAGTCGCGGATATGGCTGCCGATCTCGGCCGCTGAGTCTTCCTGGATGAAGTGGCTGCCTTTGACCTGCACCTCGGTCTGGTTGGCGAATTTTCGGGCGTCCTCCAGCACCGCGCCCTTCATGATCGCGCCGGGGTCCGCATCGACCAGCAGCTTGGGCACATCTGTCCCTTTCAACCACTCGTAGGACGCCGCCGCCATCTCCACCACATTGGCGGGCTCTCCGCCCAGCGGGATCTGGCGCGGGAAGGTCAGGGTCGGCCTGCGGCCTTCTCCGGCCTCCAGGAAGGGCCGCCGATACTCGGTCATCTCGTCTTCCAAAAGGTCCCGCATGATGGACCCGGTCAGGATGCGCTCGACGAAGATGTTCTTCTCCAGAATCATCTCCTCGCCGGCGGGCGAGCGGAGGCCCTCGAAGACCGGACGGGCATCCTGATTGAACTCGTCCCAGTCCATCGGCCGGACAATCGTCTCCATGTAGGCGATGCCGCGCACGCGGCCTGCGTTCCTTCGCGCCCAGTTGAACCCGAGCGCCCCGCCCCAGTCATGGATCACCAGAACAACCGGGTCCGGGGGTAGGACCGCATCGATCCAAGCATCCAGATACCGCGCATGTTCAGCAATGGTGTACCGCTCCGGACCGCTTTCCGGCAGCTTGTCACTGTCGCCCATGCCGATCAGATCCGGGGCAAAGCAGGCCGCGCTCCCCTCGACCTCGGCCATCACGTCACGCCACAGAAACGACGATGTGGGATTGCCGTGGAGAAAGAGGACAGGATTGCCCTGCCCCATGGCAACATGGGCCATCTTCGATCCCAGAACCTCGGTGTACTGCTTTCGGTCGGCCCAGTTGCCCATCATCATATCCTTGTGCACGGGGCCGGTTTCCTCCGGCCGAAGCTGCGTTTAGAACGGTCCGCGATTACGGTGGAAGTCAGCACGCCGCACGTCAAGAGAAGGGACCATCATGCCCATGATCCGTGTCGACATCCTGGCCGGGCGCCCGGAAGATCAGGTCAGGGAACTGCAGGAGCGCCTGTGCGAGACGCTGTCCGACGTGCTCGGTACCCCGCCCGAGGCGACCCATGTGATTGTTGAAGAACATGACAAGCGCAACTGGTCCGTCGGCGGTGTCCGGTACATCGACAAGTAGGCCGCGGACGCAAGATGCACTGGTCCACCGTACAGGACATCCCCCTTCGGCGAGAGACACATTTCGATGGCCGAGTGGTGCTGTGCTTTCGCGACCGCCCGGCCTCGGTGCATCAGATGTTCGCCGACAGCGTCGCCAGGCATCCCGATCAGCAGGCGCTGGTCGGCGAGGACGGTACGCTCACCTACGCCGAACTCGAGGACCGGACCGCCCGCATCGCCGGGGGCCTGATGGCGGCCGGCCTGCAAAAGGGCGAGCGGGTCGCCCTGTTGATGGGCAACCGGTTTGCCTTCGTCGAAGTCTACCTTGCGTGCGTGCGCGCCGGGCTGGTTTGCGTGCCCATGAACCCGCGCCAAAGGGCGCAGGAAATCGCCTATGCCGCCACGCAGTGCGGTGCAGCGGCCATCGTTTTCGAAGCGGATCTCGCGGGCAATATCCCGCGCGGCCAGGACATCCCGACGGTCCGCAACATCTGGGCGGCGTATGGCAACACTGCCACGACCGATGCCGACCCCTACGAGCTGTTGCTGGCCGAGGCCCCCGTTGCCCCTGTCGACGTCGCCGAGGAGGACACCGCCGTCATCCTCTACACCTCCGGGACGACCGGGCGGCCCAAGGGCGCGATGCTCACCCATCTGGGCATCGTTCATTCATCGCTGCACTTTGCCTACTCAATGGGTTTC
>JBCCMP010000381.1:0-4501 GCA_039026295.1 Pseudomonadota bacterium
CGCTTCGCAGGCAAACCGGCGTATGTTCTCAGACGCGTCGCCGGTCCAAGGGATCAGGGCAGAAATCGCCGCTTCCGGATCGGCGCAAATGGCTGGGCGCAACGCCAGCCACGCCCATTCGCGAACGCCAAAGTGCGGGTCATCGGCGAATGGCCGCATGGCTTCGACTTGCTCTGGCAAACTCCTCTGATCGTCGAGTGCCAGAAGATACGCGCCCCAGCCGCGCACCAGATCCGACGGGTGGCTGGCCCGCCACGAAAGGCGCGAGAGACCGTCAGCCTCAAAAATGATCTCCGCCACCTTGGACATCCGCTTGGTGATCCCGGCCTTGGGGTCGACCCGATCTGCCTTGTTCGACAGATCTGGAAGCACTGATCGCAATAAAGTGGCAAAATCTATGGCCAGACTTTCTGACAGTGTTGCCGACTCGATCTCCCCCGCGTTCAACTGCGCCAAGATGTCAGGCGGCACATCAGCGACCCGCGCCGCACCCTTGCGCTTGGTCTCTACCATCTGCCGACAGTTTCAATCTGCTGAGCCAAGGCCGCGGTGAGGCGTTCTTCTCGGTGTCTAGCAACCCCGAAATCCGGCCTGTCCGGTTTCATGAACGTCATTTCAGTCGACCCCTCAATGCCTTAACCCGCGCGGAGCCAAGGACACTCGATCTCAAGGCCTTTATCTCGAAGCTCTGCATATCGGACTCCCGGGTTGGGCTACCCTCTCACTACATCCCGCCGCCTGCCGTGATGACAAGCGCTTTCTGCTCCGGCAGCGCACCATGGAGCCTCCGTCGTCAGCAGGACGCAGTTTCCGACCAACCTGAATGATCTCGCAGCAAAACGCTCTGCCGGGCATGTGAATTTCGCGGCCCGCGGACCAACAGCTGAAGACCGGTTGCAGTCTTGTCGGCGCAGGGCCTTGGCTGTAACACCACGGCCCATGACGAATGTGCTCGACAAGATCAAAGCCTACAAGCTGGAGGAGATCGCCAAAGCCAAGGTTGACCGTCCTTTGGCAGAGGTGGAAACAGCTGCCAGAGCTGCTCCCCCTGTCCGCCCCTTCCACGCCGCGCTCGCCGAGGCAGAGACAGCGGGCCGGTACGGGCTGATCGCCGAGATCAAGAAGGCCAGCCCCTCGAAGGGCCTGATCCGGAAGGACTTTGACCCGCCTGCCCTGGCCCGCGCCTACGCCGAAGGCGGCGCGACCTGCCTGTCGGTCCTGACCGATACCCCCAGCTTTCAGGGCGCGCCGGAATTTCTGGTGCAGGCGCGCGAGGCGTCGGGGCTGCCATGCCTGCGCAAGGACTTCCTCTACGACACGTATCAGGTGGCTGAGGCGCGGGCCTGGGGCGCCGATTGCATCCTGATCATCATGGCATCCGTTTCGGATGCGCAGGCGGGCGAATTGCTGGACGCGGCCAAAGCGTGGGGCATGGACGCGCTGATCGAAGTTCACGATGGCACAGAACTGGACCGCGCCCTGGACCTGGACTCGCCGCTGATCGGGGTGAACAATCGCAACCTGAAGACCTTCGAGGTGTCGCTGACCACCACAGAGGATCTCGCGGCCCGCATCCCCACCGACCGGATGCTGGTGGCGGAAAGCGGTCTCTTCGAACCCGCTGATCTGGCGCGGATGGCCCGCATCGGTGCGCGCACTTTCCTGATCGGAGAAAGCCTGATGCGCCAGCGCGATGTCGCAAGCGCAACCCGGGCGATACTGGCCGACCCCGTGCCCATGGCGGCCGAATGACGGGCTTCACCCACTTCGACGACGCCGGTAACGCCGTGATGGTCGATGTCGGTGAAAAGGCCGTGACAGAACGCGCGGCCACCGCGAGGGGCGCAGTCGTCATGGAACCGGAAACGCTGGCCATGATCAGCTCCGGCGCGGCGAAAAAGGGCGATGTTCTGGCGGTGGCGCAACTGGCGGGGATTATGGCGGCCAAAAAGACCTCGGATCTGGTGCCGCTCTGCCATCCTCTGTTGCTCTCCAAAGTCACGGTCGACCTGACCCCGGTTCTGCCCGACCGGGTGAACATCGAGGCGACGGTGAAGCTGAACGGCCGGACCGGTGTGGAGATGGAGGCGCTGACAGCAGTCTCCGTCGCCGCGCTTACGGTTTATGACATGTGCAAGGCCGTCGATCGGGCAATGCAAATCACCGATGTTCGGCTGGTCCAGAAATCAGGCGGCAAGTCCGGGGAATTCCAGGCGGAATGACCAAAGGATGATCACGGTCGCCGAAGCGCTGGAGCGTCTGTTTGCCCTGGTCTCGCCCGTTGGAACGGAAAGCGCGCCATTGACTGGGGCCGCGGGCCGTGTCCTGGCGGTCGACGCAGCGGCGCAGCGTACGCAGCCGCCATTTTCAGCCTCCGCCATGGACGGGTACGCTGTTCGGGCAGAGGAAGCGCTGGCGGGCGCGGCCCTGACCGTGATCGGTGAGGCCGCAGCCGGGCATCGGTTCACAGGCCCGATGACCCAAGGCACGACCGTGCGCATCTTCACAGGAGCGCCGGTCCCGCCGGAGGCCGATGCCATTCTGATTCAGGAAGACGCCGACAGAACGGGCGACAGCATCACAGTGCGTGAGGCCCCGTCCAAAGGCGCCTTCATCCGCCCGGCAGGTGGGGACTTCGCCCAGGGCGACACGCTGTCCGCGCCGCGCCGGATCACGGCCCGGGATATCGCACTTCTGGCAGCAATGAACGTCGCGAAGGTCACCGTGGCGCGCAAACCTGTCGTCGCGCTGATCCCCACGGGCGACGAACTGGTCTTCCCGGGGGAAGATCCCGGACCGGATCAGATCGTCAGTTCGAACAATTTCGGTCTGGCGGCAATGTTGACCGCAATCGGCGCGGAACCACGCCTCTGCCCCATCGCCCCGGATGATCCCGGCGCTTTGGCAGACGCCCTGGATGACGCCGCAGACGCCGATTTCATCGTTACGCTGGGCGGGGCGTCGGTTGGCGATCATGATCTGGTGCAGCGCGTCGGCACGGATCGCGGACTTTCACTCGACTTCTACAAGATCGCCATGCGCCCCGGAAAGCCGCTGATGGCCGGGCAATTGGGCGGCGCAGTGATGATCGGCCTACCGGGGAACCCCGTCTCGGCCATGGTCTGCGGCGAGGTTTTCCTGCGCCCGGCCGTCGAGGCTGCGATGGGCCTGCCGGCAAAGCCCCGAACGCCGTCCTACGCGCCGCTCGCCCATGACCTCGGCCCGGGCGGCCCGCGAGAACACTACATGCGCGCCGAACTGACAGCGGACGGAACGCTGAAGGTCTTCGAAAATCAGGACAGCAGCCTGCTTGCGACGCTGGCCCGCGCGAATGCCCTTGTAATTCGACACAAAGAGTCTCAGAATTCGCCTCAAGGTAGTATCGTACCGTATATACCCCTGTAATGATCTCAACCTGTTCTTGATTCGATGCATCCCTGCGTTGACACAAACCAAGAACAGTTGTAGAACAAACACGATAGTAAGAAACGGTCGGGGACGGTTATGCTGACAAAGAAGCAATATGACCTGCTGATATTCATACACAAACGGGTGCAAAAGGATGGGGTGTCGCCCTCGTTCGACGAGATGAAGGCCGCCTTGGATCTTCGATCGAAGTCAGGCATCCACCGCCTTATCACTGCGCTGGAGGAACGGGGGTTTATCCGCCGTCTCGCTCACCGTGCGCGGGCAATCGAAATCCTGCGCCTGCCCGACAATATGGGTGATGTGCGCCCGGCCTCGGGTTTCCGCCCGTCGGTGATTGACGGCGATCTGGCGGATGAGCCGGAAGTGGATGCGATCGCGACCATGGGCGGCGAACCGCTGAAGGATATGCCAGAGGCAAGCACGGTGCCGATCATCGGCCGCATCGCCGCAGGCGTCCCGATCGAGGCGATGCAGCAGGGGCCGGTGCAGATCGGCGTGCCGTCGATGATGATGGCGGGATCTGGGGAACACTACGCGCTCGAAGTCAAAGGCGACTCGATGATCGACGCCGGCATTCACGAGGGCGACGTGGTTGTTGTGCACCGCCAGAGCACCGCGAACAACGGCGATATCGTCGTGGCTCTGATCGAGGACAACGAGGCGACGCTGAAGCGGCTGCGCCGCCGCGGCGGGGCTATCGCGCTGGAAGCGGCGAACCCGGCCTATGGCACGCGGCTCTATCGAACGGATCAGGTGAAGATCCAGGGCCGCATGGTCGGGCTGATCCGCACGTACTGATAACCCTCCTGCGGAACCACGAACCGCTGGCCTTTATCGAGCCTGCCGCATTCTGAGCGGCGGGCTTTTTCGTGCTATCACGACCTGCAGGTTTTACGGGCGAGATCAGGAACTGCCATGACAGACGGATCAACCTTTTGCTCTGCCGCCTATGGCGGCACAGGCTGGTCGCAGCGCACCGCCAGTCATCGGAGCGAAATGGGTACGCTATGGCAGGGCGGCATCGACAGTGAGTGGCGCAAGCTTCGTTCGGTTCTGCTCTGCAGGCCGGGAC
>JBCCMP010000382.1:0-4499 GCA_039026295.1 Pseudomonadota bacterium
CCACGCTGTCCCCGGTTTCCTTGCCGATAAGTCCCCGAGCAAGCGGTGATTTCATGTTCAGACGGCCATTGTCGATATCCGCTTCTGCCTCGCCCACGATTTGGTAGGTTTTCTCCTCCTCGGTGTCCTCGTCGACAATCTCGACAGTCGCTCCAAAGCGGATCGTGTCGCCGGACATTTTGGTCGTATCTATGACATCGGCGCGGCTTACCAGCCCTTCCAATTCCTGGATTCGCCCTTCGACAAAACTCTGTTTCTCGCGCGCGGCATGGTATTCAGCGTTCTCTGAAAGATCGCCGTGTTCTCGCGCTTCAGCGATGGCCTTAATCACTGCGGGGCGCGTGTCTTCTTTGAGCTCCTTAAGCTCTGCATTCAGGGTCTCATAGCCCTGTTTTGTCATCGGAACCTTTTCCATCGGGCTCCTCCCTCGATTATTGGCCTTTGGCCGACACCCGCACAGGTTGCGGAGAACGTCGACGGGCCGCGCCAGAGGTGGCGCGGCCCGCATGGCTTGATACCTTAGAAACACCGACTAGAAGACGCAAGTCTACCGTTTTAGAGTCGTTCCGCAATAATGGCGCAACGATTACTCTGCCGCATAGGTTTGAAGCGGGCTGACCTCCAAGTCGCCATCCCTAAGTGCTTCAATTGCTCTTGCTGCTGCCAATGCACCAGAGGCCGTCGTGTAGTAGGGGATCTTCTGGCGCAAAGAGGTGGCCCGGATGTCAAAGCTGTCTCGGACGGACTGTGCGCCTCCGGTCGTGTTGAAGACGAGAGTGACCCCGCCGTCCTTCAAGCGGTCAACGATGTGCGGACGGCCCTCGTAGACCTTGTTCACCCGCTCGGCTGGCACACCGTTATCGGTAAGGAACGCTTGAGTGCCGCCTGTTGCGATGATGGAGAACCCGAGGCGGTGCAGGATTTGACTTGCCTGCAGGATCACGGGTTTGTCCTGATCGCGGACCGAGATGAATGCCGTCCCTACCTCTGGCAGGGGTGTGCCGGCGCCGAGTTGGCTTTTCAGGAAAGCGCGGGCGAAGCCAGTGTCCAAACCCATGACTTCGCCTGTTGACCGCATTTCGGGGCCGAGCAGAGTGTCGACGCCCGGGAAGCGGGCAAAGGGCAGGACCGCTTCCTTTACCGCGACATGATTGGTTTTCGGATCGGCGAGGGTAAAGTTCGTAAGTGGCTCACCCGCCATCACACGAGCTGCTATTGAGGCGATAGGCGACCCCACGGCCTTGGCTACAAATGGCACTGTACGGGAAGCACGCGGATTGACTTCTAACACGTAGATCTGGTCGCCCTTGACCGCGAACTGAACGTTCATGAGGCCGACCACGTTGAGCCCCAGTGCCATGGCCTCAGTCTGCCGTTCTAGTTCCTCGATGATCTCGGGCTGCAGGGAGTGCGGCGGAAGCGAACATGCACTGTCGCCAGAATGGACGCCCGCCTCTTCGATATGCTCCATTATCCCTGCGACGTGTACCAGTTCACCATCGCAGAGCGCGTCGACATCCACTTCAACCGCGCCAGACAAATAGCTGTCAATGAGCACCGGGCTGTCGCCGGACACCACGACTGCCTCGCTGATGTAGCGGCGCAGTTCAGCATCGTCGCGAACGATTTCCATAGCGCGTCCGCCCAAAACGTAGGATGGACGTATCACGACCGGGTAGCCCACCTGGTTGGCAATCGTGAACGCTTCCTCGCCGGAGTGCGCGATGCCGTTCTTGGGTTGTGTCAGTTCCAGATCGTGGAGCAGTTTCTGAAAACGCTGGCGATCTTCAGCGAGGTCAATCGCATCGGGCGATGTCCCAAGGATCGGGATGCCCGCGGCCTCTAGCCCTCGCGCCAGTTTAAGCGGTGTCTGGCCGCCGAACTGAACAATCACGCCATGCAGTGTCCCGTTTTCGCGCTCCACCCGCAGGATCTCGAGCACGTTTTCCAGGGTGAGCGGTTCGAAGTACAAGCGGTCAGAGGTATCGTAGTCTGTGCTGACCGTCTCCGGGTTACAGTTGATCATCACGGTCTCGTAACCTGCTTCGGTGAGTGCGAAACAGGCATGGCAGCAGCAATAGTCGAATTCGATGCCCTGGCCGATCCGGTTGGGGCCACCGCCCAGGATAACGACTTTCTTGCGCTCTGATGGCCGTGCCTCGCATTCCACTTCGCCGGCTACCGGGTTTTCGTAGGTCGAGTACATGTAGGGCGTCTGCGCCTCGAACTCTGCTGCGCAGGTGTCTATGCGCTTGAAGGCAGCCGTGATGCCGTGCGCCTGCCTGATGCGCCTCACTCCATCCTCGGTCAGGTTAGTCAGACCGGCGAGGCGTGCGTCGGAGAAACCCATCATCTTGAGTTGGCGTAGGTGCGGTCCATGCTGTGGCAGACCTTCCGCGACCAAGATCGCTTCGGCCGTAACGATCTCGTCCACCCGTTCCAGGAACCACATGTCAAACTTTGTGGCTGCCTGGATTTCATCCAGGCTTAGCCCTTCACGAATTGCCTGAGCTATAACGCGCAAACGGTCAGGCGTTTGCCGGTTCAAGGCAGCAACGACCGCACGCTTTCGTTCTTCACCAGTCTGATCTGCCGAGATACCCTCGATGTCTATGTCATCCAGCCCGGTGAGGCCGGTTTCCATCGAACAGAGCGCCTTCTGCAGGCTTTCGTGGAAAGTCCGGCCAATCGCCATGGCTTCGCCGACCGATTTCATTGCTGTCGTCAGTTCTGGCTTGGCGCCTGGAAACTTCTCGAACGCGAAACGCGGGATCTTGGTGACGACATAGTCGATCGTTGGCTCGAAACTGGCCGGTGTGACACCCGTGATGTCATTGTCCAACTCGTCCAGTGTATAGCCCACTGCCAACTTGGCGGCGATCTTGGCAATCGGAAAGCCTGTCGCCTTCGAGGCAAGTGCTGATGACCGCGAAACACGCGGGTTCATCTCGATCACGACGATCCGGCCGGTCTCGGGCTGAATGGCGAACTGGACGTTGGATCCTCCGGTCTCCACCCCAATCTCGCGCAGCACGGCGATCGAGGCATTTCGCAGCATCTGGTACTCCCGGTCCGTCAATGTCAGGGCAGGGGCGACGGTGATCGAGTCCCCGGTGTGCACGCCCATCGGGTCGACGTTTTCGATGGAGCAAATGATGATTGCGTTGTCCGCGCGGTCGCGGACGACCTCCATCTCAAACTCCTTCCAACCCAGAAGGCTTTCATCGATCAGGATCTGGTTAACCGGTGAGGCATCGAGCCCGCCGTTGCAAATCGTCTCGTACTCTTCGCGGTTATAGGCGACACCCCCTCCGGTTCCGCCCAGGGTGAATGCAGGCCGAATGATTGCAGGCAGGCCGACATGTTCCAGAGCAGCCATGCAGTCTTCCATTGACTCTGCGATGACTGCTTTCGGGTTTTCCAGGCCGATCCGATCCATGGCCTCCCGGAAGAGCTTGCGATCCTCGGCCATCTCGATGGCCTCTCGCTTTGCGCCAATCAGTTCAACACCGAATTTCTCAAGGACGCCCATGTCAGCAACGGCCAATGCAGTGTTCAGACCGGTCTGCCCGCCCATTGTCGGGAGCAGCGCGTCCGGACGCTCTTTTTAAATGTTCTTGGCGACGACGTCCGGGGTGATCGGCTCAATGTATGTGGCATCGGCCATTTCGGGGTCTGTCATGATCGTGGCGGGGTTCGAGTTGACCAGGATCACCCGGTAGCCTTCCTCCCTCAACGCCTTGCAAGCCTGGGCACCGGAATAGTCAAATTCGCATGCCTGTCCGATAACAATGGGGCCAGCCCCGATGATCATGATCGAGGAGATATCGTCGCGTTTGGGCATTCTTGTCTCCGGCGCGCGCCAGGCGTCCGGCGCGTTGCTGCGCCGCCATGACAGCGGATCTGTTTGGTTTCGGCGCGGTTTATGCCAACGCGCAAATCAGAGCAAGAATTCCCGTCGCTCTTGACCACGTTTGAACTGCGGCCCAATTTTCACGACAGGCTACACATTCGCACCGCGTTCCTTGTGGACGACAAGGAGTTCCAATGGCTGTCACCGACCAGAGGCAATGGTCTAGGACCCTTCTGCGATTTCGCGATCGGACAGATCATCCGGATGTTCTTCTGGAAACCAGCAAGTTCACGGTCGATGCTCTGGAGCGCCACAAGCAGGAAGGTTTGGAATTGGCGGTCCGCGCCCGGATCGTCGCGATGCTTCTCATCGCCTTTATGCTTATCTTCCTGGTCCCGTGGCCGGACGTTGCCTACTATCTTGTCTTCGTCGCAACTTTTATCATCATCGGCCTTGCACAACGGCAAGTCGGGCGTGTCGGTAAGTCGAAAGCCGAACTCGCGCTGCTTTTCGGCGATCTGTTGCTGATGACGATCATTGCAGCGTTCCCAAACCCATTGTCTGCCAGCGATGTGCCGCTGACGTTTCAGTACGAAAGCGAGGTCTTCAAGTATTTCTTCCTGCTGCTTGCGATGGCCACATTGGC
>JBCCMP010000383.1:0-4438 GCA_039026295.1 Pseudomonadota bacterium
AGGATCGTGTCGCCGGACAGCGGAACCGATCCCTGCACCGTCGCACCGTTATAGGCGGCGAATTTGGGTTGCAGATTGTCGATCTGCATCAGGGCGCGGATGGTCAGGTCACTCATGGTCTGTCCCTATGCGGTGCGGGGGAGTGCAGTCTGCAGGCCGATTCTGCGCGGCTGGTTCTGCGCCACTGGTTTGTGACTGGGCCTGCGTGCGCCATGGCCGTTTTCATTCCCCGTATTCTTCGTAAATGTCCCGCCAGGGACGGTTCTGGTAGGCAACGCGCTTGATGTTGATCAGCGAGAGCGCGGTGACATTGTCTGACGTGATCGACCCGGACCATGTGCCGGTGCCCAGCATGAAGCTGGGTTCAAGATCGGTCGAATACCCCATCCCGCCCATGATCGCGGGCGTGTTCACCAGCACGCGGCCCGTCGGGACCGTTGCAAACTGTGCCACGACGGCCGGTTCTTCCGCGTGGATCACCGCCGTGTGGCCCCAGCCTTCGAACTTGGCGATGCTATGGGCGGTTTCGATCCCGTGCGCTTCATCGCGCCCTTCATAGAACGCCAGCACCGGGTTCAGTTTTTCCGCAGACAGTGGACGCTGCCACCCGATTTCGGTTTCCTCTGACACCAGCGCGCGGGTGCGCGGGGGAATTGAGAAGCCGGAAACCTCGGCCAACCGTTCCGGGCTTTGGCCCACCCGTTCGGGATTCATGGCCTGCGGTCCGTTGAAGATCGCCTTGGCCAGACTGTCCGCCTCTGCCGGGGTCATGAAGTACGCGCCGCGCAGCTTCATTTCATGGCGCAGTTCGCGCGCGATGGGCTTGTCGGCGATCACCGCCTGTTCCGACACGCAGGCCGTGCCGTAGTCGAAGCTTTTCGAGGTAATGATCTGTTCGGCGACTTCGCCGATCTGCCCTTCCATGGACCGGTGCACATAGCAGGGCACGTTCCCGGCCCCGACCGCCAGCGTCGGCTTGCCGGAGGAGTAGGCCGCCCGCACCATGCCCGGCCCGCCGGTTGCCATAACGACCGACGTGCGGCGGTGGCGCATCAATTCTCCGGTGCCCTGAATGGTCACCTGGTCCATGCACTGGATAAGGCCCCTGGGCGCGCCCATCTGCTCGGCCACCTCGGCCATTATGCGGGTCGTCTCGATCCCGCAGCGGACCCCGCGCGGGTGCGGGGCGCAGACGATGGCATTGCCCGCCTTCACGGCGCTGAGCACCTTGTAGATGATCGTCGAGGTGGGGTTGGTCACCGGGATCAGCGCGGCGACCACGCCCATCGGCTCGCCAATCGCGCAGATTTTGGTGGCATCGTCGCGCCAGAGCACGCCGAGCGTGGTGACATCCCGCAGCCAGTCCGCAACGGAGAGGGCATTGAAGAGGTTCTTCACCCGCTTGTCGGGGACATTGCCGTAGCCGGTTTCCTCGACCGCCATTTCGCCCAGACGTTTGGCCTCGGGCTCGATCGCGCGGGCCATGGCATCGACGATCGCGTCGATGTGGCCGACATCTGTGCCGAGGAACGCCTGATAGGCGGCGAATGCGGTTTCGGCGGCCTCGCGCGCGGCGGCAATGGATTTCAGATCGGCGTCCATCAGACGGCCTCTTCGAGGGCCCGGCGGGCAGCATCGACTTCCCCGCCCGGTACGCCCATCGCGGTGAGCTTGCGCCCGGCGGTGGACAGGTCGGCTTTCAGAACCGACGACGCCAGGGCGGTCATCGCATCGGTTGCCGGGGTGGCGACGCCAGCGATCCGGGCGGCGGAGGCAAGGGGCGCCAGCGAGCCGATCACCGCGTCCCGGACAACGCCGTGCACGGCGGTGGCGTCAGGGAGCGGACGGGAGCCGTCACCGGCGGCGGTCCCGGCAAACATGTCGAGCCATGCGCCGGTATCCGGCAGGTCCCTTATGCCAAAGCGGCGCGCGGTCTCTCGACGTTCGCCCGCAAGATCCTCGATGACCGTCATGTGACCCGGGCCGATCAGATTGCGGAAGGTCTGGTTTTCAGGAAGCGGTGTTCCGCCCATCGGGATCGCGGGTCCGCCGTCTGGCATGGCCGGGCCGCCCAGAAGAAGGGCCGGGACCTCGGCCAGCCCGGAGCCGTCGGCGAAACTCGAAGCCAGGGTGCTGGTCGCAAATTCGGCGTTGGGCAGAACCTGATTCAGCCCGGCGCAAACGTCCCTGCGGTTGCCGGGAAGCACTCCGCCCGGCGCGCCAACCGCCGCGGAGAGGTTCAGGGTCGCGCCCTCGGGCGCGTACCAGAAGGGGAGCGTCCCTGCCTCGGCGATGGTTACATCAGCCGCGCAGCCGCCGATTGACAGGAGATACCGCGTTTCGAGTGCGCCGAAGGTCCGGCCCGGTGCCAGAACCAGCACCTGCCCGTCGGTCAGGTGATCCGCCAGAACCATCGCATAGGTGCGCTGTTTGTGGACGGGGCCGGTCAGGAAGATGACCTCGGCCCCCTGCACCGCCGCGTCCAGTTCCGCGGTTGCCCGCACCGAGGGCGCGGCATCCGCGTTCACCTGATAGCTGCCCAGAGGTCCCGCGCCGCGCAGGGCGATGCCGCCGGCCATGGCGCTGAGCTCTGCGCCATAGGCGGAGAACAGGGTGACCTCTGCCCCTTCGGACAGGGCCATTGCAGCCAGAAGCCGTGCGTCCGCGCCGCCGCCCAGCACGGCATAGCGGCCGAAGGTGTCCGGCGCGGCGGGCGCGGCCCTGACCGGATGCGCCATCATGTCGGCGAAATCTGAGAAGGTGCTGTTCATCCGGGATCAGTCCGTGGTGGTACCTGCCGCGACCCGTCGCCTGTCCCTCTCCCCGGCAGGGAGTGGGGACGCCGGTGACCTGCACCAGCGTCGGGGCGGCGTCACTCTGATGCGTTCGAGATGCTGGAGAGCAGCGCTTCGACTTCATCGTGAGGGCGGGGGATCACGTGGACCGAGACGACATCGCCGACCTTGTTGGCTGCGACCGATCCGGCGTCGGTGGCGGCCTTGACCGCACCGACCTCGCCCCGGACGAGCGTCGAGACCAGTCCGCCGCCTGATTTGGTCTGACTGACGATGGTCACGGCCGCAGCCTTGACCATCGCATCCGCCGCCTCGAGCGAGGCGACGAGACCGCGCGTTTCTATCATGCCCAATGCTTGTGCCATGTCAGGGTTTCCTTCTGTTCGAAGCTTTGCTGTTCTTGGATGAAGCGCTCCTGGGAGCCTTCGCGCCAGCGCGCTTGGTCGCGGGCCGCGCCGCAGACTTGGCAACGGTTGCGCTAGCCGGTGTGACCGTCTGGCTCTGTGCCATCGTCACCCGATCGACCACTGCGACGATGGTGGCATCTGTCGCGGCGCCTGCTGCGCCCGAAGGCATCCGCGCCGCGGCATTGAACGTGATCAGGACCGTGTCACCGACCCCTGCACCGCAACTGTCGACGGCGACGAGCGCGGCCGCCTGCGTCTCGCCGCTGCCATCGATCTGATCGCAGAGCAGCAGTTTTGCGCCGCTGAAAGAGGCGTCCTTGACGGATGCCTCGACGGTTCCTGTGACACGGCCGAGCTTCATTTTGCCAACTTCATCTAGAGGTTCGCCAGATAGCGATCGATCTCGACCGGGGTTATCTGAGAGGCAACGAACTCCACTTCCCGCTCGGCCTGCTGGCAGAGCAATTCGTGTACGTACTCGCCCAGGACGGCCTTCATCCACTCCGATCCGCGCGCATGCGCGATCGCGGTCGAGATGTCGGTGGGCAGAACCGGGGCGTCCTCGTCGAGGTAGCCATTGCCGGTGGTCTCGGGCCCCGGCTCCATGCCTTGCTCGATCCCGTCGAGACCGGCGGCGATCTCTGCCGCGATGTGCAGATAGGGGTTGCAGTCGGCTGCGCCGTTCCGCTTTTCGACCCGGACGGCGCTGTCTTTGCCCAGGATCACCCGCAGACCGACGGTGCGGTTGTCGATGCCCCACGTGGTGTTCGTCGGGCAGAAGCTGAACGGCTGATACCGGCGATAGGCGTTGGGTGTCGTCGCACCGCACAGCGACATTTCCACCATGCGGTTCTGCAGGCCCGCGAGGAATGCACGGCCCGTCGGTGACAGATCACCGTTTTGCGCAAAGGCGTTCGCGCCATCCTTCCACAGCGAGTAGTGCGTGTGGAACCCGTTGCCGGATTCCTCGAAGAACGGTTTTGCCATGAATGTCGCCATGTATCCGTGATGGGCGGCAAGCTGCTTCACCAGTGTTCGGAACATCACCAGATTGTCGGCGGCTGTCAGCGCATCCGCATAGCGCAGGTTTACCTCGACCTGGCCGGCGGCATATTCCGGGTTAGACTGCTCGACCGGGATCCCCATCTCGTTGATTTGCTGGCGGATCGGTCCGAGGACATGTTCCAGTTGGGCCGCACGGTCGAGGCCGTAGACGGCAATGCCGCTGTCGCGCGG
>JBCCMP010000384.1:0-4357 GCA_039026295.1 Pseudomonadota bacterium
CTCCGGGCGCGGCACGCCTCCGCCCAACCAGATCGCGCAGGTAATCGCAGAACTCCCGGACGGCGGTGTTCCCGGCCGCGTGCTGCGTCGGCGTCAGGACCGGCTCCAAGGCACCCAGAATTGCCAGCGACCAATCGCGCAGCGGCTGGCGTTCCTCGCGCGGAATGTCGAAGAGGTTGCCTATCACCTCAACCGGGATCGCGGCAGCATAGTCGGGGATCAGGTCGCACTCGTGGGACAAACCATCCAGCAGATCGTCGATGAGCCGGACCAGCCCCGGTTCCATCGCTGAAATCGCCCGCGGCGTCAGCGCCCCCACCATGATCCGCCGCACACGCGTGTGCAGGGGCGGGTCATTGAAGACCAGTGATGTCGTGTGATGCTCGAACAACGGGCTGTCGCCATACTTGGCCCCAAACTCCGATTGCTTGTCTGACGAGAAGGTGTTTGTGTCGCGATAGATCCGGACCAGATCGGCATAGCGCGCCACGGCGACCGATCCGTCCGCGAAACGCTTGACCGGAGCATGCTCCAGCAGCGCCCGATAGGTCGGGAACGGGTCGTCGGCAAATTCGGGCGTGGCGGCAGCCAGGTCGAACCCGGCCGCCAAAGCTGCGTCCGGCATGGTTCCTAGTAGGTTGCCCGTCCGCCGGACAGATCGAACACGCCGCCGGTGGTGAAGCTGTTCTCTTCCGACGCCAGCCAAGTGACCATCGATGCAATCTCATCGACCGTCACAAACCGGCCGCGCGGGATCTTGGACAGCATGTAGTCGATGTGAAACTGCTCCACCTGGTCAAAAATCGCCGTGCGTGCCGCAGCCGGGGTGATGCAGTTCACTGCGATGTTCTTGTCGGCCAGTTCCTTGCCCAGCGATTTCGTCAGCGCGATCACCCCGGCCTTGGCTGCCGAGTAATGCGCGGCGTTCGGGTTGCCTTCCTTCCCGGCGATCGAGGCGGTGTTGACGATCCGACCATACCCGCCTTCGACCATGTGCGGCGCAATCGCCTTGCAGCAGTAGAAGACACCGTTCAGGTCAATGTCGATCACCCGCCGCCATTCAGCTGGGTCGGTGTCGATCACCGTCGCGTTGTCCCCGGCAACCCCGGCATTCGCGCACAGGATATCAACGCCGCCCATCTCTGCCACTGTTCGCGCGGTTGCCGACTGCACCCGGTCCCAGTCGGCCACGTCGGGGTCGTTGACATAGAGCGTGCCGCGACTTTCAAGCTCTGCCGCAGTCTGTTCGGCCAGCGCCCGATCCGCATCCCAGATCGTCACGGTTGCGCCAGAATCCAGAAACCGCTCGACGATCGCCCGGCCGATCCCTTGCGCGCCGCCGGTAACAATGGCGCGCTTGCCGCTCAGGTCATAGGTGTTCATGGATGCTCCCCTGTCTTTGCCGTCCAGGCGTGGCCCGGTTTTGCGGCACCCTAACCAGTCTGCGGGAAAACGTCACGCCGCCCACGTACATTTGCACGAGAGCGATTTCACGCATGCATGAGTTTTTCGGATTGGATGAACTGCATCGGGTCAGGTCCTTGCGCGGCGCAACAGAGTCACCATGTGCGGTCCGGTGTCCGGCATCAATGCGATGTTTGCCCGGGAAACACATCAGAAAGGCCACCCCATGACCAACGCCGTAAGGTTCTGGGATCGCGCAGCGCGCAAGTACGCGCAGTCGCCCATAAAGAACGAGGCCGCCTATCAGGACAAGCTGGAGCGGACGCGGGCGTATCTGGGTCCGGACATGATGCTGCTGGAATTCGGCTGTGGCACGGGGTCAACCGCAATTGCCCACGCGCCGCACGTCGCCCGGATCACGGCGACGGATATCTCGGAAGAGATGCTGGCCATCGGGCGGGAGAAAGCCGCCGCGGCGGGTGTCACAAACATCGAATTTCGGCAGGCCGATGTCGACAGCTACGCGGGCGATCCGGAAAGCGCGGATGTGGTGCTGGCGCTCAGCGTGCTGCACCTCCTCCGCGATCCGGGGGCGGCGGTTGCGCGCATGTCCGGGCTGCTGAAACCGGGCGGGCGGCTTGTGACCAGCACAGCCTGCATTGCTGAAATGGCCTGCTACATCCGGCTTGCGCTGCCGGTGATGCGATGGGTCGGCTACGCGCCGTTCGTCCACGTCTTTGCCTCCGACGACCTTCGCGGCTTCTTCACCCGTGCCGGGCTGGAGATCGAGGAAGACTGGCGCCCCGCCCCCGGCGAGGCGGTCTTCATCATCGCTCGCAAGCCGCAGTGACGATTGGGCTGCAAGGTGGCTCGGCAGACTAGCCGCTCTCGTCCAGCACCTGATGCACCTCGATGATCGTCCCGGCCGGGTCCAGGAAGAAGACCTGATGCCAGCCCTTGGTGAAGACCGTGCCGTAATCGTCGAAGGGAATGCCCTTGGCGGTCAGGTGTGCCTTGAACGCCTCGATGTCATCGGTCCGGTAGGCGATGTGACCGTGGGTCAGAGGGTTGATTGTCTTCCCGTGGCGCTTGGCACAGTCTGGATCGGGCTCGGCCAGATGAAACTGGATTGCCCCATCCGTCCGGAAGGCGACCGGCACCCGTACCGACGTGTCGTCCAGCGCGGGCAGACCCGACTTCCCATCCAACGGGATCTCGGCCTGATGCATGACATCGGCGTAGAAGCGGTCCATCTCTTGGGCATCCGCGCCATTGATGTTGATGTGGTGCAGCCAGATTTTCATGGGCGTCTCCCCTCTGCGCCATTACGAGGCTGATTGAGCTTTCCCGCCATTTAGGCTCTAACGATCCCATCGCTCAAGCCGGGAGAAGCCAGATGACAGCGTTCCACAAAGGACGGTTCCGCAGCCGACAATGGTTCGACAATCCAGACAACCCGACGATGACGGCGCTGTATCTGGAACGCTATCAGAACCAGGCCTTCACGCTGGACGAGCTGAAATCCGAAAAGCCTATCATCGGCATCGCGCAGACGGGATCTGATCTGTCACCCTGCAACAAGATCCACATCTTTCTGGTGGACAGGATCAAGGCAGGCATCCGCGATGCGGGCGGCATTCCGCTGGAATTTCCGGTGCACCCGATCCAGGAAACCGGCAAGCGGCCGACGGCTGCGCTGGACCGCAACCTTGCCTATCTGTCGCTGGTCGAGGTGCTGCAGGGCTATCCGCTGGACGCGGTTGTCCTGACCACCGGCTGCGACAAGGTCACGCCCGCCATGCTGATGGGCGCGGCAACCGTGGACATTCCGGCGATTGCCTTGAATGGCGGGCCGATGCTGGACGGCTGGTGGCGCGGCAAGCGGGCCGGGTCCGGCATGATCGTCTGGGAAAGCCGCCGTCTCTTGGCCGCGGGCGAGATTGATTATGACGAGTTCGTCAGCCGCATCTGCGCCTCGGCCCCTTCACTCGGGCACTGCAACACGATGGGCACCGCCAGCACCATGAACGCGCTGACCGAGGCGCTGGGCATGATGCTGCCCGGCACCGGCAATATCCCCGCGCCGTGGCGCGCGCGGATGGAGGCCGCCTACCATACCGGGCGGCGCATCGTGGAGATGGCGCACGAGGATCTCTGCCCCAGCCACATCATCACGAAGGCGGCACTGCACAACGTGATCCGGGTCAACACTGCGATTGGCGGCTCGACAAATGCACCGATCCACTTTGCAGCCATCGCCCGCCATGCGGGGATCGAGCTGGAAATTCAGGAATGGCAGGAGCACGGCTACGACCTCCCGCTGATGGTCAACATGCAGCCCGCGGGCAAATATCTGGGCGAGGATTACCAGCGCGCCGGGGCTACGGCCGCCGTGATGGGCGAATTGCTGGAGGCAGGCGTGCTCGACCCCATGCCCCTTCGCGTCAGCGGCAAGACCGTGGGCGAGGATTACGCCGACACACGGTCCGAGAACCACGATGTCATCCACACCCATGCCGAACCGATGCGGGTTCAGTCCGGGTTTCTGGTGATTTCGGGCAACCTCTTCGACTCGGCTCTGATGAAGACCTCGGTCATCTCCGAGCAGTTCGAGGAAAAGTTCCTGTCTCGCCCGGGATCCGAAGGTGTCTGTGAAGCTCGCGCCATCGTATTCGAGGGGCCCGAAGATTACCACGACAACATCAACAACCCGGACCTCAACATCGACGAGAACTGCATGCTGTTCATCCGCGGCGTCGGCCCCATCGGCTATCCCGGCGGAGCCGAGGTGGTGAACATGCAGCCGCCCGATGCATTGATCGCCCAGGGCATCCAGCACATGCCGACGATTGGCGACGGGCGGCAGTCCGGCACCTCGGAAAGCCCGTCGATCCTGAACGCCTCGCCCGAGGCTGCGATCGGCGGCGGACTGGCCTTTCTGCAGACCGGTGAC
>JBCCMP010000385.1:0-4311 GCA_039026295.1 Pseudomonadota bacterium
CCAGCATATCTGGTCGAGCATGATCAGACGGGCGGCTCTGGACTTGGTCGAGAGATCGCTCTGCTACGCGGCACTGCTGTCCATGGCCTTTTGGAACAGCCGGAGATCCTGCAATCGGCTGAGGACGCCAGCAAACTTTTGAGCAGAATAACGCCGTCCTTACCGGATGAGATGATACCCGAAGCGATCGCAGAGGCCAGACGGGTCCTGCAGATGCCAGAGGCAAGCTGGATCTTCGGGCACGACGCACTCAGCGAGGTGAGTTTGGCGATCGATCCGCCAAGACCGGGCCCGCGCATGATCGGACGGATCGACCGGCTGATAGATGACGGGCAGACACTCACTTTGATAGATATCAAGACCGACGCGCAGCCACCTGCTGCCGGTGCCCCGCCTCCGCGCGCCTATTTGGCTCAATTGGGCGCATACTTATCGGCATTGACCCAGATGTATCCCGAACGTGAAATCCTGGCGGCCCTGCTCTGGACCGCTGTCCCACGGCTGGATCGAGTCCCCGCCAGCACGATTGTTTCAGTCTATGACAGCCTACGACGCAGTTCTTGATTCCCCTGAAGCGGAACCCTACTTTGGTCGTCTTGCATGACGTCCCAAAAAAGGGATCGCCAAGGAGGAAATGCGATGTCGACCGTTTCTGTCACCGATGAAACCTTTGAATCCGACGTTCTGGGGGCCCCAAAGCCCGTTGTCGTCGACTTCTGGGCTGAATGGTGCGGGCCCTGTAAGCAAATAGGCCCGGCGCTGGAGGAGATTGCCAGCGAGATGGGCGACCAGGTCACTGTTGCGAAAGTAAATATCGACGACAGCCCTAATGCGCCCTCGCAATACGGTGTACGGGGTATCCCGACACTGCTGCTGTTCAAGGACGGCGAAGTTGTCGACCGTAAGGTTGGCGCGGATTCCAAGCGCGGGATCGAAAGCTGGATATCCAGCTCGATCTGATCAGCAAGCCAGGAATATCCGGGCGCTCCCGTTGGGGGCGCCCTTTTCTTTTGCCTGTCAGCCGTTCTCAGCCAGAACTGCACCAGCAAGGTAAAGCGACCCGCAGATCATGATGCGGCACGGATGTTTTGCGGCGGCGATCAACCGCTCAACCGCATCTTCAACCGACGGGGCAGAGGCCGCGATGCCCCCTTGCTCGGCGAAGATCTGCCTGAGTTCATCAGCGGGATAGGTGGCGTCCGCACCCGGGATTGCCACTGTCGTGATCGCACGAGCGCGCGGTGCCAGGGGGCGAATGAAATCGGCTGCCGATTTCGACTGAAGCATGCCGCAGATCAGATACGCCGGGCGCGGAGCACGGGCATGCCAGTCATCCAGCATCTCTGCCAGCGCCTCGCCGGCCGCAGCGTTGTGCCCTCCATCAAGCCAGAGCTCGGATCCTTCCGGCAGCACGTCCAACAGCGGCCCAGCGGTCAGACGCTGCATCCGTGCAGGCCATTCCGCCTCGGTCAGGGCTTTCGCGCAACCGTCGTCGTCCACGCCCAGCGCGCGCAGGCTGGCCACGGCCACACCCGCATTGACGATCTGGTGCGCACCGATCAGCCGGGGCGGATCAAGGTCTAACAGTCCGGTCTCATCCTGATAGACAACGCGCCCGTGTTCCGTGCGCACCAGCCAGTCCTGCCCGTGGATCAGCAATGGCGCACCCACTTCGGTCGCGCGGGCCTCGATGGCTGCGAGCGCCTCGTCCTGCTGCGGGCTGACTATGCAGGGGACGCCCGGCTTAAGGATGCCGGCCTTCTCGCTTGCGATCTGGCCCAGCGTTTCTCCCAGGAACTGTTGATGATCCATCGAAACAGGCGTGATCACCGTCAATGCAGGCTTGGAGACGACATTGGTGGTGTCCAGTCGCCCACCCATGCCAACCTCCAGCAACACATAGTCTGCCGGTGTTCGGGAAAACGCCAGCAGGGCCGCGGCCGTCGTAATCTCGAAAAACGTGATCTGCTCACCGCCGTTCGCCTCCTCGCATTCTTCAAGAAGGTCCGCCAGCGCCGTTTCATCGATCAACTCACCGGCGAGGCGAATGCGTTCGTGGAACCTGACCAGGTGCGGAGAGGTATAGGCGTGAACGCGCTTGCCACCTGCCTCCAAACCGGCCCGGATCATGGCCTGGGTCGAACCCTTCCCGTTCGTCCCCGCGATATGCACCACCGGGGGCAGTGCGTCCTGCGGATTCCCCAGCGCATCGAGGATGCGCCAAACCCGGTCCAGAACCAGGTCCATGAGTTTCGGGTGTAGGTGAAGCAGACGTTCCAGAATCGCGTCGCTCGGCGCCGCCTGCCTCACGCGGGGGCCTCTTTGCCCTCGTGCTCGGCAAGTGGGGTTTCGCTCTCGGCCTCAGCTGCGGCCTCTTCGGGCATCGCCGCTGGCTCCTCCTCAGGGGGAGGCATCAGATCACCGTGGACGAGCGGCGGCAGCCCCATCAGCATGTGAAGCATGCGTCCAAGCTCTTCCCGCATCTCCCCGCGTTTGACGACGCGGTCAATCATCCCGTGGTCAAGCAGGTATTCTGATCGCTGGAAACCTTCCGGCAGTTTCTCGCGAATTGTCTGTTCGATCACCCGTGGTCCGGCAAAACAGATCAATGCGTCCGGTTCCGCCAGGTGAACATCGCCGAGCATTGCGTATGACGCGGTCACACCGCCAGTGGTCGGATGGGTGAGAACAACGATGAACGGCAGGCTGGCTTCGCGCAGCATCTGCACCGCGATCGTCGTTCGCGGCATCTGCATCAGGGACAGAATCCCCTCCTGCATCCTCGCGCCGCCGGCTGCTGCAAAGCAAACCAGCGGCGTCTTCTGCGCCACCGCCTGTTCGGCAGCCCTCAGCAGAGCATTGCCGACGGCCATGCCCATCGATCCGCCCATAAACTCAAAGTTCTGACCAGCAGCAACCACCTCCATGCCATAGAGCTTGCCCTGCACGACCAGCATTGCCTCCTGCTCACCGGTCTTCTTCCGGGCATCGCGCATGCGATCCGTGTAGCGTTTTTCGTCACGGAACTGCAGGGGATCGGGCAGCGCCTCTTCGACTTCGACCTCGACGAACAGACCGCCGTCGAACAACGCTTTGAAGCGATCGCGGGGAATAATCGGCATGTGGTGATTGCAATGGGGGCAGACGTTCAGATTGTCCGTCAGTTCCCGGTGAAACAGCATCTGTCCGCAGGCGTCACACTTGGCCCAGAGGTTCTCCGGCATATCACGCCGGGTAAAGATCGACTTCAGCTTCGACGGCACATAGTCGGTTATCCAGTTCATCGGGCTGCCTCTGCTGTCGCCTTCTGGCGGTCAGATATAGGCACGGAAAGGCCCATGCAACAGGCTTACGCCTATCTCAGGGGTGCGCGCCAGCCTGCCTGAAGGGCCTCGGCTTCCGAACAGAACCAACGTTCCCCACGGGCCGTGTTGATCTTGGTTCGCTTGTAGTGCCGCGACCATGGGGTGTGGTAGATACGCCCCCGATCCGAGATGTTCCCTTTGATCGGGCAGCCGTCCGGTGCGTCTTGTTGTGCCGACTGCCAACGGGCCGCGCGGTGATCCTTCGGCCGAACAAAATCGCCTTGCCAGAGGCCACGTCCACCCTTTGCGGCCTCTAGTTCCTCTGCGAGGTAATCCGAGTTCTCCGGGTCGTAGCGGACCGCCCAGCCGCGCCGAACCATCTCGCCGTTCAGATCGACTTTGGCCGTGTGACAGACTGCCAGCAACCGGTCATAGCGGTCATACTCTACGCCGGTGCATGTCACGCGCTGACCGTTGATCAGACGGCGCAATTGGTCCGTCGCTTCTTTGCCGCAAAGATAGGCGCGGCCGCGGCTGTCGTTGCACAACTGATCAGACTCAGGGGCATCGATATGCAGCAGTCTTATCTTTTGCCCGCCAATATCCAGCGTGTCGCCATCGGCCTGCCGGGCGGATCCGCCAATCGTTTCGGCAGCTGCGCCGCCGAAGGTGCCGCACACCAGCAGTGCCACACCGATATATCGCAACAATGTCCCGTTCACAGCGCATGTATAGCACTGCGATCCGTCTTGGACCATGTTGTAGAGGGGTAGGTTTTAGGCCGTGCTCATCCTTCGAGTTCGGAACCAAAGACCTGTAGCGCCTGCTCCAGCTTTTGCGGACGCTCCAGTGGCACCAGATGCCCGCAGTCCTCCCAGTCCAAGCGACGCACATCGGACAAACGGTCGAGCCATTTATCGACGACCAACCGGTCCAGAAAGACCCGGTCGCACAGTCCAGTGATGTTCAGCGTCGGCAGGGTCAGACTGTCCCACGGGAAACCCCA
>JBCCMP010000386.1:0-4287 GCA_039026295.1 Pseudomonadota bacterium
CAGAAGGTGCACTTGTCCATCTTGCCGCGGCTGCCGAAGTTGCCAGCCTGCGGGAACTGCGGCGCGCCGAACGGGCACGCGTAGAAGCAGTAGCCGCAGCCAATGCACAGGTCTTTGGAGTGCAGGACGATCCCTTCTTCGTTCTGATAGAAGCAATCGACCGGGCACACCGCCATGCAAGGCGCATCCGAACAGTGCATGCAGGCCACCGAGATCGACCGTTCGCCCGGAGAGCCATCATTGATGGTCACCACCCGGCGGCGGTTGATGCCCCATGGCACCTCGTGCTCGTTCTTACACGCCGTGACGCAGGCATTGCATTCAATGCAGCGCTCGGCGTCACAGAGGAACTTTGCTCTAGCCATTCCTTTTTCCTCCTTACGCTACAGTGATTTTGCAGAGAGTCGCTTTCGTCTCCTGCATCTGCGTGACCGAGTCATAGCCATAGGTCTGGGCCGTGTTGGTCGATTCACCCAGCACATAGGGGTCTGCCCCGTCTGGATACTTCGACCTCTGGTCCTCGCCCTGGAAGTGGCCGCCAAAGTGGAAGGGCATGAAGGCCACGCCCGCGCCCACCCGTTCGGTCACCATGGCCATTACCTTGACCTTGCCGCCCTCGGGGCCTTCGACCCAGACCTGCGAACCGTCGCGCACGCCCAGATTGTTGGCATCCCGCGGGTTCATCTCGACGAACATGTCCTGCTGCAGCTCGGCCAGCCACGGGTTTGACCGTGTCTCGTCGCCGCCGCCCTCGTACTCGACCAGTCGGCCGGAGGTGAGGATGATCGGGTAGTCCTTCGAGAAGTCCTGCTTCTGGATCGAGGCGTACATCGTCGGCAGACGATAGAACTTGCGATCCTCGTAGGTCGGATAGTCTGCCACGAGATCCCGCCGGTTGGTGTAGAGCGGCTCGCGATGCAGCGGCACCGGATCAGGGAATGTCCACACGACGGCGCGGGCCTTGGCGTTGCCGAAGGGTGCGCATTCGTGCTTGATGGCCACCCGCTGGATCCCGCCCGAGAGGTCGGTCTTCCAGTTGGTTTTCGGTCCGGCCACCGCTTCGATGGACGCACGTTCCTCGTCCGTCAGATCGCCGTCCCAACCCAGATCCATCAGCATCTGCATGGTGAATTCGGGATATCCGTCCTGGATTTCCGATCCCACCGAGTAGACGCCTTCGGCCAGAAGGTTGTCACCATCACGCTCCACGCCGAAGCGCGCGCGGAACGTCAGGCCACCCTCGGAAACAGGTTTGGACATGTCATAGAGGTTTGGCGTCCCGGGATGTTTCATATCCGCGGTGCCCCAGCACGGCCAAGGCATACCGTAGTAGTCGCCATCCGCCGGGCCGCCCACAGCTTGCAGCGTGGTGCGGTCGAAGGTGTGCTGGTTCTCCATGTGCATCTTGATCCGCTCGGGGCTTTGGCCGGTGTAACCCACCGTCCACATGCCGCGATTGATCTCGCGCAGGGTGTCCTCGATGTTCGGCGTGATCCCGTCGTCTTCCAGCGCGATGTTGCGGAAGATGCGTTCGTGGAACCCGAACTTCTGGGCGAAGAGGCCGATGATCTCGTGATCCGTCTTCGATTCAAAGAGCGGATCGATCACCTGCTCGCGCCACTGGAGCGACCGGTTGGACGCCGTGACCGAGCCGTAGGTCTCGAACTGCGTCGCCGCTGGCAGCAGATAGACGCCATCGGTGCGGTCATGCAGCACGGCCGAGACGGTGGGGAAGGGATCGATCACGACCAGCATGTCGAGCTTTTCCATCGCCGTCTTCATTTCGACCATCCGGGTCTGCGAGTTGGGCGCATGTCCCCAGAGCACCATGGCGCGGACGTTGTCCGACTGATCCATGTTGTCCTTGTCCTCGAGGATCCCGTCGATCCAGCGCGACACCGGGATACCGCTGGCATTCATCAGCGGCTTGTCCTTGCCCTCGGCATCCTTGATCGTGGCGAACCGGCCCTTCAGCCAATCCAGATCCTCGCCCCAGACACGGGACCAGTGACCCCAGGCGCCGGCCGAAAGACCGTAGTAGCCAGGCAGGGTGTGGCTCAGCACGCCCAGGTCGGTCGCGCCCTGCACGTTGTCGTGGCCGCGGAAGATGTTGGTGCCGCCGCCGGTCGTGCCCATGTTGCCAAGGGCAAGTTGCAGCACGCAGTAGGCGCGCGTGTTGTTGTTGCCGTTGGTGTGCTGTGTACCGCCCATGCACCAAACCACGGTGCCGGGACGATTGTTGGCCATGGTACGCGCAACGCGCTTGAGCTGACTGCCCGGTGTACCGGTGACCCGCTCAACCTCTTCCGGTGTCCACTTGGCCACTTCGTCCTTGATCTGGTCCATCCCCCAGACGCGGGTGCGGATGAATTCCTTGTCTTCCCAACCGTTGTCGAAGATGTGCCAGAGGATGCCCCATACGAGCGCCACGTCCGTGCCAGGACGGAAGCGCACATATTCATCGGCATGGGCCGCGGTGCGCGTGAAGCGCGGGTCGCAGACGATCAGCGGCGCATTGTTTTCTTCTTTCGCGCGCAGGATATGCAGCAGCGAAACGGGGTGCGCCTCGGCCGCGTTCGAGCCGATCATGAAGATCGCGCGGCTGTTATGGATGTCGTTGTACGAGTTCGTCATCGCCCCGTAGCCCCAGGTGTTTGCAACACCGGCCACTGTGGTCGAGTGACAGATCCGCGCCTGGTGATCGACGTTGTTCGTGCCCCAGTAGGCTGCGAACTTGCGGAACAGGTAGGCTTGCTCGTTGTTATGCTTGGCTGAGCCGAGCCAATACACCGAGTCCGGGCCGCTTTCGTCGCGGATCGACAGCATCTGGTCGCCGATCTCGCCAATCGCCTGTTCCCACGAGATGCGGCGCCATTCGCCGTTCTCTTTCTTCATCGGGTACTTCAGGCGGCGCTCGCCATGGGCGTGCTCGCGGACGGCGGCGCCTTTGGCACAATGGGCGCCCAGATTGAACGGGCTGTCCCAGCCGGGCTCTTGCCCGGTCCAGACGCCGTTCTGGACTTCGGCCACGACGGTGCAGCCGACGGAGCAGTGGGTGCAAACGGTCTTCTTCAGATCGACCGCGCCTTGCACCGCGGTCATCGCGTCGGCTTGCCGGACGGTGCCGCCAGTTGCGGCAATGGCCGTCAGGCCGCCAATCGCCAGTCCTGACCCGCGCAGGAATGCGCGCCGGTCAACCGAGGTCTTTCCGACCTCGGACAGGATCGAAGTCCGCTGGGGGCGTCGCGCAACCCCGTTGGTCTTTTTCCTAAGCATGTTCTGTCCTTCCTTGCTAGCGCGGGGAACCCCGGCTCGCTTGGTGTTCTGTCTGCATCGGTCAGTCGGGCGTCACGCAACCAGTCGTCCGATACGTTTGTGCTGCGCCCGGTGCCCCGGATGCGGCGGAGGTGCGCCTTAGAAGCGTGCCGATTCGTAGTAAGCGCGGGTATGCGCCGTGTCCTGCATGGTCTCGCGGGACAGATCGGGTTCGGCCGCCTCGGCTGTATCCGTGCCCGAAACGGCAGCGACAGCGGCCAGGGGCGCTGCGGTTGCCGAGAGTTTCAGAAAATCGCGGCGTCCCTTTTTGGGTGCCTCGGTCTTCTCGGTCATCAAGAGGTCCTCCTCTTTGGTGTGCGGCGGTTGCCCGCCGGATGAGACCGCCCCAAGGGCGGCCGAAGTTACGTCAAGCCATCGCGAAGGCTTCGGTCTCAATCTCCATGAACGTGCGTCCAACCGTGCCGACCGGCAGGAAAAACACCGAGTTCTTCGCAGCCTCAAGATCGCCAAAGAAATGCGCCGCCCAGGGGGCGATGTGCTTGTTGAAGAACGTGCGCTGGCGTTCGAGATCCGCCGGAGCACCAAAACGCCCCACGATCAGGGCGCCCATGATCTCCATCAAACTTGCGATGTTGTCTTCGGGTTCAAACACAGACTCTGAACGCGCAAGCCCTTGTGCGGCCATGTCCTTGCGCAGGATGGCCAGCGGTTTTTCGTTGAGAAATCCGGTCATGTAGTAGCTGGCATAGGGCAGCAACTCACCCCGCCCGAGCCCGATGAACAGAGTATTGAATTCGGACTCGATGGTCCGCGGCTTGGACAGTTTGGCGAGCTTGGCCAGCGAAGTGATGCCCTGCCCCAGATCGCTGTCGTCGCCTTCCAAGCTTGCGATCTGCGCGAGAAGCATCTCATCGGGCGGCGCCGCAAGCAGGAGGCCCAGAAAGTTATAGAGATCGGCGCGCAGCCGGTCTTCTTCCGCAATGGTAATGGCTGCGGCTGCGGTCATACGAC
>JBCCMP010000387.1:0-4285 GCA_039026295.1 Pseudomonadota bacterium
ATCTCGACGTCTTCAACATCGTCGCCGTGGACGATTTCAACATGGGCGCGATGGAGAACAAGGGGCTGAACATCTTCAATTCGAAGTTTGTGCTGGCATCGCCAGAAACCGCGACAGACCGCGACTACGAACTTATCGAAAGCATCATAGCCCACGAATATTTCCACAACTGGACGGGCAACAGGATCACCTGCCGGGACTGGTTTCAACTGTGCCTGAAGGAAGGGCTGACTGTCTTTCGGGACCAGCAGTTTTCAGCGGATGAGAGGTCCGAGGCCGTGCAGCGCATCGGCGATGTCAAAGCCCTCCGCGCCCGGCAGTTCCGCGAAGATGCAGGCCCACTTGCCCATCCGGTCCGGCCGGAAGAATACATCGAGATCAATAACTTCTATACGTCGACGGTCTACGAGAAAGGTGCGGAGGTGATCCGCATGCTCCACACACTGGTCGGTCCAGAAGCGTATCGGAAGGGCACCGATCTATACTTCGAACGCCATGACGGACAGGCCTGCACGATCGAAGACTGGATCAAGGTTTTCGAGGATGCGACGGGGCGTGATCTCGGCGCATTCGCTCGCTGGTATTCCCAGGCCGGCACGCCCGAGGTCACGGTGGCCGAGGATTGGGAACCATCGGACGGCACGCTTACCCTTACCGTGTCGCAGAAGACTGCACCGACGCCCGGACAGCCTGAGAAAGGGCCGCAGGTGATCCCCGTCGCGATCGGGCTGATCGCCCCTGACGGGTCAGAGGCGATGGAGACAAAAGTCGTCGAGCTTAACGAGACTCAACAGGATTTCCGGTTTGCCGGTCTCGAGGATCGTCCCGTCGCCTCTCTGCTGCGCGGGTTCTCGGCCCCGATCGTTCTGAACCGGGATCTTGATGACGGAACGAGGGCCTTTCTGCTGGCGCATGACACCGACCCCTTCAACCGGTGGGAGGCCGGGCGCACGCTGGCCATGGACATTGCGCTGCGTTTGGTGTCCGGAGGCGCGATCCCGGACCTCTGGACGGAGGCGATGGGCAAGCTGCTGCGGGACCCGGCCCTTGATCCAGCCTTCAAGGCGCTGGCCCTGGATGTGCCGGGGGCTGATGAGGTTTCGGCCGAGATCCATCGTCGCGGTGATCTGGTCAATCCCGACAGCGTCTACAGAGCGCTTAGTCTTATGCGGTCGGCGCTGGGGGAGGCGTTGGCCGGTCCGTTGAGAGAGACCTACCATGCCATGGCCGTCCCTGGCCCTTACACGCCGGATGCCAAAAGCGCGGGCAAACGGGCGCTGGCCAACCGGTGCCTTGCCCTGCTGGCCACCGGGGACAACAACGATGAAGGCATTGCGCTGGCTCAAGCCCAGTTCGAGACTGCCGACAATATGAGCATGGCCCTGCCCGCCCTGCGCTGTATCGTAGAGGAACGCGCGGCGGATGCGGATGCGGCCCTGGACGCCTTCCACGAGCAGTGGAAGGACGATGTGCAGGTCGTGGACAAATGGCTGGCGCTACAGGCCAGTGTCGAAGCGCCCGGGGCACTGGATCGCGTCATCAAGCTGACCGACCATCCCAGCTTCGACTGGAAGAACCCCAACAAATTCCGGTCGCTGATCGGTGTCTTTGCAATGATGAACCCGACAGGGTTTCATGCGGCGGACGGCGCGGGCTATCGGTTCCTGACTGATTGGCTGCTGAGGCTGGACGCGTTGAACCCGCAAACCACCGCCCGTTTGGCCGGGGTTTTCGAGACCTGGACCCGCTATACCAAAGACCGCCAGACCCTGATGAAATCAGAGATGGAGCGGATGGCGGCGACTGATGATCTATCGAAGAACACTCGGGAAATCGTGGAGCGGATGTTGGGGACCTGAGCGAGGATCACCGCGCTTTCGACCCCGCTTGCGCTGCCCGTCCGCAAGTCAAAGGCCCGCCCTAAAGATCCCCCAGAACCAGCGCCTCGTCGATTTCGATGAGGGTCGGTCCCGATCGCTCCGCCGCTTCGATCATTAGACGTGGCAGGTCGGCCAGATCTTCCAGTGCCATCGCCTCGGCCCCGTAGGCCCGGCCGATGCCGACGAAATCCGGCGTGTGCAGGTCCACACCGACCGGCTTGATCTGCCGATCGACCATGTAGTCCTTGATCTCGCCATAGCCCCCGTTGTTCCAGACCAGCAGGATCAGCGGCAGTTTCTCTTCCACCGCTGCCCCAAGTTCGGCGATCGAAAATTGCAGGCCGCCGTCGCCGCAAATGCAGATGACGGCGCCCGGTTGGCCTTCGTCGGCCAACGCCAGCGCTGCACCTACGGCTGCGGGCAACCCATAGCCAAGCGCACCAAATCCGGTGGATGCGTTGAACCACTGCCTCTCGTCAGAGTTGAAGTAAAGATTGCCGGCGTAGGCAGCCTGCGTTGAATCGCAGACGATCGGAGCGCCGGGGACGACTTCCTGCAGCATCTCCATCAGCGCAACGACCCGCCGGTACTTGGGGCCGATCTCGGCCAGCGCTGCCTCGCGTGCGGCATGTGCACGCCCCGGACCCGAACGCTCCGTGACATCTCGCATCGCTGGCAGGCGCAGCATCTCGTCGCAAAAGCGCCCGGCATCCGAAACGAGCGCAATCTCTGCCTGTGGCCCCGCCGCGAGTTGCGCCGCGTCGATGTCGACCTTGATCAGCTTGCCGGGGAATTCAAATCCGCCCAGATCGTACATGTCGTAGTCGGTGCGCCCGAACTCCGTACCGACGGCCAGAACCCAGTCTGATCCGCTGATCAAGTCTCTTACGGCATTGAGACTGGGCGATGCGGGCACCGCGAGCGGATGACCGTTGGCAACCGCACCGCGACCGTTAACGGTCATCACGACGGGAGTATCGTACGCCTCGGCAAGCTCTCCCAGCGATGCGCCGGTGCCACCGCCCCCGGCAATCATCAGAGGATTTGCCGCATCGGCGAGTTGCCGCGCGATATCGGCCAACGTCGCGGGATCAGGGGCCGACGGCTCAGGCGCAGGATGGCGGCGTACGGTCGGGCCGTGATAGTCGACGCTGAAAAGGTCCAGCGGCACCTCAATGTGTACGGGCCGCGGCCTGGCGCCTTCGAACACCGACCAGGCGCGTGCGAGCACGGCAGGCAACTGGTCGGGGTGAGTTATCGTATGGCTGAAAGCTGCGGCCTGCGCTGCAATCAGGCTTTGATTGCGGATCTCGTGCAGATCCCCGCCCATGCCAAGATTGCGTGTCCGGTTTACGGAACTGACGACCAGCATAGGGATCGAGTCGGCATAGGCCTGCGCCATTGGCGTCAGGATGTTTGTCAGACCCGGCCCGGTAATCACGAAGGCTGCCGCCACCCGGCCGGTCGCCCGATAGTACCCGTCGGCCATGAAACCCGCGCCCTGTTCGTGGCGAGGGGTAACATGGCGGATGGCCGAGTCGGCCAGTCCGCGATACAACTCGACCGTATGGACGCCGGGAATGCCGAAAACGGTGTCGATACCGTAGACTTCCAGTCCCGCGACAAGCGCCTCGCCAAGTGTGGCCATCCGATCCTCCGTTCCAGAAGCCGCGCTGGTAGCGCTTGCCTTGTCACGGTGCAATCTCTACATCCGAAAAGACCTACAATTGCCCGGAGGGCGTCATGCCCGTAGCAGCCACGGAGATTGAGCGCCTGATCAAGGTGACCTTCCCCGATGCGAAGGTCGAGATCCAGGATCTGGCCGGCGATAACAACCACTATGCTGCGACGGTCGTCGACGAGGCGTTTCGCGGCAAGAACCGGGTACAGCAGCAGCGTATGGTCAATGCGGCGCTGTCCGAAATTCTGGAGGGGCCGAACGCGCCGCTTCATGCCCTTGCGCTGACAACCAGCGCCCCTGAATGAGACACGCCTGACCCGGAGGACGAGGACATGCTGGACACCACCGCTGCGAAGACCGAGATCAAGGACATGGTCGACAACAACGACGTTGTGCTGTTCATGAAAGGCACGGCAAGCATGCCGCAATGCGGATTTTCAAGCCGCGTGGCCGCTATTCTGAATTACATGGGCGTGGAATTCGCTGACTTCAACATCCTTCAGTCGGACGAGCACCGGCAGGGCGTTAAGGAATTCTCGGACTGGCCGACCACTCCGCAATTGTACGTGAAGCAGGAATTCGTCGGCGGCTGCGACATCATCACGGAGATGACGATGTCGGGCGAACTGGACACGCTGCTTGAGGACAAGGGCATCGCCTATGACAAAGATGCAGCGAACCGGATCCGCGAAACCAACAGCTGAAGCGGCACCTGGGTCTGCCC
>JBCCMP010000388.1:0-4279 GCA_039026295.1 Pseudomonadota bacterium
CGGCATTTACATGATTGGCGCGACGGTGATCGAGGCGACGGAACGGTCCCGCATCACGGCCAGGTCGATACTGGAGATGCTGTCTGCCGCCTATGCCCTGCATCCAGCCTTTGGCGAGGCGGAGATCCTGGAGATCGGCACCGATGCCCGGCCCGCCTTTCCAGATAATTTGCCGCGCATCAGGCGGCGCGGAAATGTGACTTATGCCAATGGCTTGTTCCGGCATGGCTTTCTGCTCGGGCCAGCCCTGGCGCAGCAAACCGCCGATCTGGTTCTGGACAACAAACCCGTGGAGTTCTGCGATGAGGATAACCCTGAACGGGGCGCCGCGTGACGTGAGCGCGACCCGCTTGGATGATATCCTCGCCGAACTCGGTTACGGCGAGGCAAAGATCGCAACGGCGGTGAACGAAGATTTCGTGGCGATCGCCCTGCGGACCCAAACTTTTCTGACCGAGCATGATCGGCTCGAAATAGTCGCCCCGCAGCAGGGCGGCTGAACGATGCGGGCTTTCTACGGAACTGAACTTTCCTCCCCTTTGATGCTGGGGACCGCAGGCTATCCATCGCCGGCCATTCTGGCCGAGGCATTTCGTGCCTCGAAAGCCTCGGTGGCGACCGTTTCGTTGCGCCGGGAAGGGGCTGCCGGGGCAGGTCAGGATTTCTGGGGACTGATCCGGGACCTTGGATTGCCGGTCCTGCCCAACACCGCAGGGTGCTACACGGTCAAAGAGGCTGTGACCACGGCCCATATGGCGCGCGAGATATTCGAAACACCGTGGATCAAACTCGAGGTCATCGGCCACACTGACACCTTGCAGCCGGATGTTTTCAATCTTACCGACGCCGCACGCATCCTGATCGAGGACGGTTTTCAGGTCTTTCCCTACACGACCGAAGATCTGGTCGTCTGCGGCCGCCTGCTCGACGTCGGCTGCGAGGTGCTGATGCCATGGGGTGCGCCGATTGGCTCGGGCTTGGGTCTTACAAACGAATACGGCCTTCGGACCCTGCGCGGCCATTTTCCGGATGTCCCGCTGGTCGTCGATGCGGGCATCGGTCTGCCCAGCCATGCCGCGCGGGCGATGGAGTTGGGCTATGACGCTGTTCTGGTGAATACTGCCGTTGCGCAGGCCGGTGATCCGCCCGCCATGGCGCGGGCCATCGCGGATGCGGCAAGGGCAGGGCAAACTGCTCATGACGCTGACCCAATGGAGCCGCGTGACATGGCCGAACCGTCGACCCCTGTCATCGGAAAGGCCTTCCTGGAATGACGAAGTTGGACCCCTTCTATCCGATTGTCGATAGCGCTGAATGGGTCGCGCGACTTCTGCCGTTGGGCACAAAACTGGTGCAGCTTCGGATCAAGGATGTGCCTGATCGCGACATTCGGGAACAAATTGAAATGGCGCGCGATCTTTGCCGTACCCATGGGGCCATTCTGGTGGTCAACGATTACTGGGAAGCAGCGATCGATCTTGGGTGCAGCTTCATACATCTGGGTCAGGAAGATCTGGACGAGGCCGATCTTCCCGCAATCTCTCGTGCAGGATTGCGGCTTGGCGTGTCGACCCATGACCATGCTGAACTGGATCGAGGCTTGTCCACAAACCCCGACTATGTCGCCCTCGGCCCCGTTTATCCCACCATTCTGAAAAAGATGAGGTGGCGCGAGCAGGGCCTCGACCGCGTCACCGAATGGAAGCGGCTTCTCGGCGATGTTCCGCTGTGTGCCATCGGTGGCATGACGGCGGAACGCGCGCCCGGCGCAATCGCGGCCGGCGCCGACATCGTTTCGGTCGTCACGGACATCACCTTGAATGCAGATCCCGAAGCGCGGACCCGCGAATGGATCGCGGCAACGCGGCCACAGAATTGAGGAGACATGAGATGAAATCACTGATTGCGGGCGCATTGGCGCTGCTTCTGGCCAGCCCTGCCATGGCAGCCGACAAGATGACCCTGATTTTGGATTGGTTCGTGAACCCTGACCACGGCCCGATCATCATCGCGCAAGAGAAAGGCTATTTCGCCGATCAGGGACTGGAGGTGGAAGTGGTCGCCCCTGCGGACCCCGCCGACCCGCCAAAACTGGTTGCCGCGGGGCAGGCTGATTTGGCGATCAGCTATCAGCCCCAACTGCATCTGCAGATACACGAAGGCCTGCCGCTGGTGCGCGTAGGCACACTGGTTGCCACGCCTCTGAACTGCCTGCTGGTCCTGGAGGACGGGCCAATTAAGACAATCGCGGATCTGAAGGGTGGAAAGATCGGCTTCTCAGTGGCAGGTGTCGAAGAAGCATTGCTGGGGGCGGTGCTTGCGCGCCACGGCCTTACAATGAGCGACATCGAGCTGATCAATGTGAACTGGTCACTCTCCCCTTCCATCATGTCCGGGCAGGTCGATGCCGTGATCGGCGCGTTTCGGAACTTCGAGTTGAACCAGATGGATATTGAAGGCGTGCCGGGCCGGTGCTTCTACGTCGAAGAAGAAGGTCTGCCAGCCTATGACGAGCTGATCTATGTCGCGAACAAGGACACCATGAACAAGGACATGATCGCCCGGTTCCTGGCGGCGACGGAACTCGCGACGCAGTACATCGTGAACCACCCGGTCGACAGCTGGGAGATTTTTGCGGGGACTGCGGCCGAACTGCAAGACGAGTTGAACAAACGCGCATGGGTCGACACGCTGCCCCGTTTTGCCCTTCGCCCGGCTGCCTTCGATGCCGGTCGGTATGCACGGTTCGAGGCGTTTCTGAAAGAAAGCGGCTTGGTACCGTCCATAAACGCGCCGGAGACACTGGCCGTGGACGTCACCGAATGAGCTATGGTGCTGCCTTCACCGCATGGCGCGATGCATCGCCCGACTGGGACGCATTCACGCGCCATGAATTCGTCGAGGGATTGAAGACCGGTGCGCTGCCCCGGTCCGCATTCCTGCATTATCTGGTGCAGGATTACATCTTTCTCGTTCACTTTGCTCGTGCCTGGGCACTGGGGGTCGTGAAGGCCGAAACCTTGGACGAGATGAAGACCTGTGCCGCCACCGTCGATGGTCTTGTAAATCACGAGATGCAGCTTCACGTCGGTATCTGCGCGGAAGCCGGCATCTACGAGTCAGAGTTGTCTGCCGCCACGGAAGAGACAGGCAACATGGCCTACACACGCTACGTGCTTGACGCAGGCTTCTCCGGCGATTTCCTCGATCTGATGGCAGCACTTGCACCATGCGTCACCGGGTACGGCGTCATCGGCACCCGCCTGAAGGTGGAAGCGGGCGAAACCCAGTATCGCGACTGGATCGAAACCTACGCAGATGAGGAATACCAAAACGTCTGCCGGAATGTTGGCGCGATGATTGACAGCGCTTTGGAACGCCGGATCGGGCCGGACCCGAAATCATCGCCGCGATGGGCGGCGTTGCAGAAACGCTTTGACGACGCCACGCGGCTGGAGGTCGGATTCTGGGACATGGGGCTGAGCGGGGGGTGACTCTGGGGGTCACGCTCTCGGGATCTGCTGCCGCAGGCGGCAGAGCGCTGTTCGGGCCGCTCATCTTTTCAGTGCATTCCGAAGAGTGGACTTGTCTGTTGGGAACATCCGGCGCCGGTAAGACGACTATGCTTCGTCTGATCGCGGGGCTTGAGACCGGCGTTGCGTTCGAGGGGACTATCGCTGCCGATGATGGTATCTCCCTGAAGGGTCGCATCGCATTGATGGCGCAGACGGATCTGCTGCTGCCTTGGCTTGATGTCTTTGACAATGTGCTGATGGGCCATCGCCTGCGCGGAGAGGTGACACCAGAAGCGCGGCTGCGGGCGCAGGATTTGATCGCAAGGGTCGGCTTGAAAGAGCACTCCGCCAAGCGGCCATCGGCCCTCTCTGGTGGAATGCGGCAGCGTGCGGCGCTCGCGCGCACTCTGATGGAAGACAGACCATTGGTGTTGCTGGACGAGCCGTTTTCTGCCCTCGATGCGCGAACCAGAGCTGAAATGCAGGAACTCGCTTTTGAGTTGCTGCAAGGGCGAACAGTGCTGCTGGTCACGCACGATCCGGCAGAGGCAGCGCGACTGGGACACAGGATCCAGATCCTTGATCATGGCAGTCTGAAAGAGGTCGAGCCGCCGTCGTCCGCTGCGATCAGGGCCTATGACGATCCAGAAGTCTTCGAATGCCAGACGGCCATGATGACGCGCATGCGGAAGGCGGCGTGATGCAGGCAGTCCGGACGGTTCTGATCGCGACTGCGCTTGCGCTGTTGCTATGGCAAATCGCGA
>JBCCMP010000389.1:0-4265 GCA_039026295.1 Pseudomonadota bacterium
AACCCAGTGCCCTAGCCAAAGACGAACATGCTTGATGTCACGTCGCCGGTAGATATTCCGGTCAGGATGATCGCGTCGCCCGTATCATAGGCAATCGTCGCGTCCCCGCGGAAGTCTGTGACAGTCAACTGCCCGAAATTGGTTACAGGACCGATAATTCGGATCTGGTCCGTGCCGATTTCAAAGCCGTGTATCCGGTCAAGCCCGTCGTCGAGGTCGAAGACGAACGTATCGGCACCGCCATGACCCTCCAGCACATCGTTGCCCTGGTGGCCCGTGATCGTGTCGTCGCCGTCGCCGCCGCGCACCATGTTCGCCGCGTCGTCGCCTTCCAGTTCGTCGCCGAAAGCCGACCCCCAAAGCCACTCGATCCCGGTCAGAACATCGCCCGCTGCCTCGCCCAGCGTGCCCAGCCCGGTCAGCAGGCTGACCGCCACGCCTTCCGCCGCATCGGTGTACCTGGCCCAGTCCGACCCACCGCCGCCATTGATCTCGTCCGCGCCTGTCCCGCCGAAGATCGTGTCCTGATCCACCGAGCCGGTGATCGTGTCGTCGCCGGCTTCCCCATAGAGCTTGTCAAAGCCGCCCTCGCCGCTGATCACGTCGTCGCCATCGCCGCCCAGCACGATGTTGCGCGTCGCGCTTCCGGTGATGACGTCATCAAAGTTCGAGCCGCGGATATTCTCGATCGATACGAAAACATCGCCCGCCGCATCACCGGCGGTTCCGACGCCCGTGGTCAGGTTCACCGCGATCCCGGACCCGGCATCGTTGTACTGCGCCCAGTCATCCTCTGACCCGCCGTCCAGCAGGTCAGCCCCCTCGCCGCCCCGCAGGATATCGCGGCCCGATCCACCGTAAATCGAGTCGTTGCCGCCATGGCCCAGCAGGAAGTCGTGTCCGCCCAGTCCCGTCAGGACATCGTTGCCGCCCAGCCCGAACAATTGATTGGCCGTGGCATTGTCGCCGGTGATCGCGTCGCCGTGGTTCGACCCTGACACGTGCTCGATATCGATCAGGACATCCCCGCCAGCCTCGCCGCCGGATCCGCTGCCGGTCGACAGATTCACTGTCACCCCTGACCCGGAATTGGCATACCTGGCCCAGTCAACGCCGTCACCGCCGTCCAGGCGATCTGATCCGGCGCCGCCGAACAGAACGTCCGACCCTTCGTCGCCGGTCAGCGTGTCGTTGCCGTTATTGCCGGTCAGAACGTTGTCCAGCGCATTCCCGATCAGAACGTCGCTGCCGCTGCCGCCGGCGGCCTGCTCGATCTCTGCGCCATAGGCGATCGCCAGGTTGTTGCTGAGAAACCCGACCGAGGAAAACGCGCCCTCGCGCAGATCGACGACCTGATTGCTCCACCAGCCTGACACGTCAATCTTGTCGATCCCGCCCGCGTCCCAGATCGCGACAACCGGACTGGAGTTCACGTTGAAATTGAACGCATCCCGGTTCGCCGTCGAATTGAACCCGTAGGTGGTCGCGCCGACGCGAGTCGTCATGTCCGCGCCATAGATCTCTTGCACCGCCAGAATGTCGTGCAACAGGGGCGTCGAGGCATAGGTGCTGCCGTGGCTGGTGCCCGATCCATTGCTGCTGGCATCGAAATAGGACATCAGCGTGTAGGCGCGCGTGTCCTGGAAATGGGTCGCGTCGGCACCGAAACTGCCAGAGCCATTGTATCCGCCGGGATGGCTCAGACCCAGCGCGTGACCGATCTCGTGCAGATAGGTCATCACCCCGTAACCGCCGTTGTAGAGGTCGCTGTCGCTGTCGTGCGTCCACCACGAATTCGAAAACCACAGCTTGCTCTGCGTCAGACCCCAGTTGGCACGCCCGCCGGAATTCGACGAATAGGTCTGATGGGCGTAGGTGCCGTTCCCGCTGGTATTCGAGGAATAGTTGAAGATAACGTCCGCGGTCGGATCGTTCACCACCGGGTTGAGGTCGATGGCGACAAGATCATCCCAAAGCTCGAACGTCTTTGTCGCCACGCCTTCCATGCCGGATGTCATGCCGACGTAACCGGAATACTCGTTCGCGTAATAGGGCGTGCCGGGCGTGACCGATCCGGTGCCGACGGAATAGCTGATGTCGTTGTCGGCCCACGCAACGGAACCCCACTGTCCGTCCGCGGTTCTGAGGGCATAGACGACCTCAGCCTTTGAATAGACCGGCTTGGTCGCGCCGCTCACGCCCGGCGGCGTCGGCGTATCGGTGTCCGAAGTCGAGTCCTGCGTCGGCGGTGCGCAACAGGCGCACGCGCAGCTTTCGGGATGTCCTAGCGTCAAAAAGGTCTCTGCGCACCCGGTTCCCCGGTGCCTGTTGGACCAGCGTTCTTGCCAGCCCGTGTCCCACAAGTCGCACGGATACTGCGCTGGCAGAGGCTAAATTCGCCTTTAGGATTATCGTTATCGACAGCTTAATCGATCACGAAAGCGGCATCTGACCCGGCCCCTGCACGAACACATCAGCCGATTGCAATGCGCCACCGTTCTGATTACTGGGTCCGCAGGTAAAGAGGGCACGGGCTTTCACCAACGCGGCCAAGCCCCTAAATGTCCCGCAGACGGACAATGGCATTGCGCCATCACGACAGGCAGAGGCATGCAGAACTATCTCGACTTTGAAAAGGGGCTGGCAGAGCTGCAGGGCAAAGCCGAAGAACTGCGCGCGATGGCGCGGCAGGACCCCAACATGGATGTCTCGGCCGAGGCGGACCAGCTTGACAGCCGCGCCAGCGAGATGCTGGTCGAGCTCTACGCCGACCTCTCGCCATGGCAGAAATGCCAGGTCGCCCGGCATCCCGAACGCCCGCATGCCATCGACTACATCCACGAGCTTTTTTCCGATTACACTCCGCTGGCAGGCGATCGCAACTTTGCCGAAGATCATGCCATTGTCGGCGGGCTTGCCCGGCTGAATGACCGGCCGGTCGTGGTGATGGGCCACGAGAAGGGCAATGATACCAAGACACGGCTCGAGCGTAACTTCGGCATGGCCCGGCCAGAGGGGTATCGCAAGGCGGTGCGCCTGATGGAACTGGGCGGCAAGTTCGGCCTGCCGGTGATCACTCTGGTCGACACACCGGGCGCCTATCCGGGGAAGGGTGCAGAAGAACGCGGCCAGGCCGAGGCGATTGCCCGGTCCACCGATTGCTGCCTCTCGCTCGGTGTGCCGACCGTATCGGTCGTGGTCGGCGAAGGCGGATCGGGCGGTGCGGTCGCGCTGGCCACCGCGAACCGGATCGTCATGCTGGAACACGCCATCTATTCGGTGATTTCACCGGAAGGCTGCGCATCGATCCTCTGGAAGAATGCCGAAAAGATGCAGGAAGCCGCCAATGCGCTGCGCCTGACGGCGCAGGACCTCTCGACGCTGGGCGTGGTCGACCTGGTGGTGACGGAACCTGCCGGCGGCGCCCAGCGCGACCGGTACGAGACAATCCAGAAGGTCGGCCGGGCGATCGACGAGCTTCTCAAAGACTTCGACGGCATGTCCGCCGACGATATCCGCGCCGACCGGCGGCGGAAATTCATCGAAATGGGCTCCAAGGGCCTCAGCTAGGCCGCGTGCCATCCAGAGGCGGCCAGACGCCGATCCGGTTTGCCTTTGCAACAGATGGACAGCCGACCCGCGCAGGTCCATGATCTCTTGGTCAAGACCACCGTCCGCCGGAAAGCGCCGCCCATGCTCCGCCAGATCAATCCTGCCATCTGGGTCGTCATGTTCTGCGCGGCGATGTGGGGCTTCTGGTGGTATCCGGTCGCACTCTTCGAAAGCGCAGGACTTGAAGGTCCGTGGATCGGCTTTGCGATGAATGTCGCCGCGATGCCGGTCGCGCTGATCTGGTGTCTGGTCAGACCCGGCGCGGTCTCGTCCCGTGCGGTGCTGGGCTGCCTGTTCGTGGGGCTCGCCGTCACGCTCTATGCGGTGGCGGCCAGCTACACGGATTTCATCCGGGCCGTCCTGCTGTTCTACCTCGCCCCCGCCTGGAGCACATTGATCGAGATCTTCTTCTTCGGGCGACGCTGGTCGCTGCAAAGCATCTTTGCCATCGCATTCTCGCTTGGCGGTGTGCTGCTGATCAGCCGCGGCGAAATCAGCTTCGACGGCCTCGGTGCGCTTGGCGACTGGATGGCGCTTGGTTCGGGCCTTGCCTGGTCAATCGGCATTGCACTGGCCTTTTCGTCCCGGCAGGCCACGGCGAACCGCGTCATGCTGATCACGGTCCTCGGCGGGGCGCTTTCCGCGTTTCTGAT
>JBCCMP010000390.1:0-4246 GCA_039026295.1 Pseudomonadota bacterium
GGGCGGCCATGAAGCGGCCCGACCTTTGCTGATGCCATTGCGGACGGGTCGGCAGGGTCTTGTCGTTTCCAACGCAGGCGTCGATCAGGATCAGATTTCGCGGCGTGCGCAGCAGGAACGCCTGGATCGGCAGGACGATCCAGTCGATGCCGGTGTCAGGATCCCGGCGCAGGCCGTGCGGCTCGATCAGATGGCGGTATTCGCCCAATAGATCATCGGTCAGATCAGGAAGGAATTTCTGGATCGGAACCAGCGGCACTATACTTTCGAGCACGCGCCAGATTTCGACCTCTCCGATACGACTGAGCATAGCAATCCCCGTTTGCTTTCAAACAGATCGCAACGCTGCCGTGATTATGGTCGCAGCGGCAACCCAATTCGCGCAGCCCCCATTGGGGCGGTGTGCTGTTACTTCAAAAATATTACTCAGAATACACGTTTTTTGGACAACCTATTGCCACAGATTCTGCTATAACGGGAACTTCCATCGGGTGGGGGCACCAGGTGGGAGAGAAGTCATGGGAGCACCTCTGCCAGGACAGATCTGGCGTTTGACGGAACTAACGGAGGATATGGGGCGGTTCTCGACGCTGATTGGCGACTATGCAGCCCGACCGGGCACGCCAAAATCAGAGTCGATCAGCCTTCACATCTTTCGACTGCCTGCGGGTGAGGACGACGAACAGCACCCGCATCGAGAAGACAAACTTTATTACGTGCTGTCGGGCAGACGTACGTTGGTGATCGATCATCCGGATGGTGTCTCTGAGCGGACGCCGGTTGGGCCGGGAGATGCGATCTGGATTCCAGCGAAGGCCCGGCACAGGTTTGATGGGTCGCATGAGATGGTACTTCTGGTGGTATTTACGCCGTCCTTTACCGGGTAACGAACGCTCCATCCGGGTGTTTTTGCATTGTGACTGATGTTGATGTCTTGCGTGCCGTTTAGCGGGATCCTTTTTGGAGAGATGGGCTGCTGCTGCCATCGACCCAAGACAGGCCGTCATTCAAGAGTTTTCGACGGCTTTGACGATCCCGTGGATTGAAACCGGCGCTGCCCGTCCTTTCACCTTGACGGTGTCCAGGGCGGGCCAGTTCGGATCTGAACCGGCGGCCTGCCAGGTGGCGTGATCGAAGAGCAACCGTGTTCCCAATTGCTTGTTCTGGCTTTCCAGCCGTTGGGCGAGATTTACCGTATCGCCATAGAGCGTGAAGCTTCGCCGACCGCGTCCACCCACCGTGCCTGCAGCAACTGGCCCGGTGGCTATCCCGATCCGAATTGCGAGCGAATGGCCCGAATAGCGAACTGACCCAGTGCGCTGAAGCAATTGTGTCGCGCAGGCAATCGCGCTCTCTGCGTGCGCTTCGTTGTCCAAAGGTGCGTTGAATGCGACCAGCGCGGCGTCGCCGATCAGGCTGATGCAGACCCCCTGATTGGCATTGGCTATGCTGCCTACGTCATCGAAGAACGCGTCGAGGACCTGCACCAGTTCTTTCGGCGCCATCGTCTCGGACAGTGTGGTGAAGCCTTCGATATCGACGAAGAGGACACTCGCGGTCCGGGATTCAGGCTCGAGCAATCCGTCCGAGGTGCTGAGTTGATCAACCACTTCTTCGGGGACAAAGCGGCCGAAAACTTCGGTCACTGCGGCACGTTCGCGTTCCGTGGCAATCTGGCGGCGTAGCAGGGTCCGGGCGCGTTGAACGGCAGCAGCAGTGACCAGCGCGGTGGCCAGAATGACGATGGATTCTGAAATCCGGCTGGCCATCATGACATGATCGGGGTCGAGGACGACGCGCATGTAGGCCTCGGCTGTCGGGTCCTCGGCGAAATTGCGCCATGTCACGGTCCGGTCCATCTGAGAGACGATCCATCCCCAGGCTGACCATATGGCGATCAGCGCGCCGCCGCCTGTCCAGAGGACGAGCCCCGGGGAAAGCGACAGCGCAGACGTTGCCAGCACGAAAAAGAAGATCGCGGTGCCGTAGACGCGAAAGACGAAGATCTGGGGAACGTCGCCCGCCTGTGACAGAGGTATCAGGGTGGCCACCAGTCCAAGAAGCGCAAGGTCGACGGAGACGAACGCATAGCGCATCCAGATGCGATCGCGGCGCAGAACAACCAGCGTGCGATAGGCGAGGCCGATCGCCAGAAAAACGAACGCGACGCTGGCCCCGAAAATTCCCCGCTCCAGCCCCTGGGGGACAAGGATGAGCAGAATGGCAAAGACGATGATCGCGGACCGGATCGTCAGAACAAGTCGCAGCCCGGCGCGTTCGGTTTCCGCCAGGGCGCGGTCGACATCGGCTTGGGTGGCGGCGTCCATGTCCGCGAGTATGGGTGGTGCGCGGTGGGACGGCAAGTTGGGCCGGGGCAGGTGTGCCCCGACCCGGATCGGTTAGCTGACCATGCTGACCGGTGCCGATTTCTCGCGCCGGACCATCAACTTGTTCAGGGCATGGACATAGGCGCGGCAGCTTGCGACGACCGTGTCGGTATCCGAGGATTGCGCGGTCACCAGCTTGTCGCCTTCGCGCATCCGGACGCTGACGGTTGCCTGCGCGTCGGTTCCCTGCGTGACGGCGTGAACCTGGTAGAGTTCCAGTTTTCCCTGGTGCGGAACCAGTTCCTTAACGCAGTTGAACGCTGCATCGACCGGGCCATCGCCCTGTGCTGTCACGGATTTCTCCTCGCCGTTGATTTCGAGGATGATGTCAGCCGATTGCGGCGCCTCAGTGCCGCAGATCACGCGCAGGAACTTCAGTTTGATGTGCTCGGCGCTTGCATCGGCGGTTTCTTCCTCGACCAGCGCGACGATGTCGTCGTCGTAGACTTCCTTCTTGCGATCGGCGAGCGCCTTGAAGCGAACAAACAGCGATTTCAACTGGTTGTCGCCGACATCGAATCCCAGATCCGAGAGTTTGGACTTCAGCGCATGACGCCCTGAGTGCTTGCCCATGGCCAGCGTGGATTCCGACAGGCCCACGGATTCCGGGGTCATGATCTCGTAGGTCTGCGCGTTCTTCAGCATGCCGTCCTGATGGATGCCCGCTTCATGTGCAAAGGCGTTTTTGCCGACCACAGCCTTGTTGTACTGTACCGGAAAACCGGTGACCGAGGAGATCAGGCGCGAGGCCTGCATGATCCGCGTCGTGTTGATCTCGGTCGCGTAGGGCATGATGTCGTTGCGGACCTTCAGCGCCATCACGACTTCTTCCATCGCGGTGTTGCCTGCGCGTTCGCCCAGACCGTTGATGGTGCATTCGATCTGCCGCGCCCCGGCCAGAACGGCTGCCAGCGAGTTCGCCGTCGCCATGCCCAGATCGTTGTGGCAATGGGTCGAGATCGTGACGTCGTCCATGCCAGGCACACGGTCTTTCAGCATCCGGATAATCTCGGCGCTTTCGCCCGGCGCGGTGTAACCAACCGTGTCGGGTATGTTGATCGTCTTTGCGCCGCTTTCGATTGCGGTCTGGACGGCGGTGCAGAGAAAGTCGCGGTCCGTGCGGGTCGCATCTTCCGGTGACCATTGGACATCCACACCCATGGAACTGGCGTGGCCGACCGAGGCCTCGATCTCTTTCAGAACCTGATCGCGGGTCATCTGCAGCTTGTATTCCATGTGCAGATCAGAGCAGGCGATGAAGGTGTGAATGCGCGGCTTCCTAGCGTGCTTCAGGGCATTGTAGGCCCGGTCGATATCGCCCAGCGGGCTGCGGGACAGGCCGCAGACCATTGCGTTCTCGACAATCTTCGAGACCTCGGTCACCGCTTCGAAATCGCCTTCGGAGGCGATGGGGAAGCCGGCTTCGATAATGTCGACGCCCATTTCATCCAACAGGCGTCCGATCTGGAGTTTTTCCTCCAGCGTCATGGACGCGCCCGGCGACTGTTCGCCGTCGCGCATGGTTGTGTCGAAGATTTTGACGCGGTCCTGATCGGCCGCAACTGGCGTTTGCTCGTTCATTGGTCTGGTTCCGTATCGGATGTCGGTTTGGGTTCGGGCGGCGCGATCCGGGTCATCCCCTGAGGACGCGCGCCGCTGAACCCGGCGCCCTCAGAGGCAGATAAGAAGAAGGAGCCCGCACGGAACGCTGGTCCGGGGCAGTGCATCAGGCAGGGCAGCAATGGTCATGCTCTGTGTCATGGCGCAAGTATACTGCTTTTCCCGGCCAGGGGAAGGTCTGGCGCGCACTTCATTGCCCGGCTCAAAAAAAATATGCCCCGCGCGGAATAAAACCGCAC
>JBCCMP010000391.1:0-4192 GCA_039026295.1 Pseudomonadota bacterium
CGACGAACGAGACACGGGGGCAGACCATGTCAGCCTATGTGACTGCCCAGATGATGGGGATTGTGGTTGCACAGGGGCTGCTGAACGTCGCGGACCCCGGCGGCTATGATCTCTTTGTCATCATGTCGGTTTTGGTCTCGTTCTCCTTTTTGCCGATCCTGCTGTCGTCCTCGCCCGTGCCTGTCTTCGAGACGACGCGGGGCATGTCGCTCTTCTCGCTCTATCGGGTCTCTCCCCTTGGTTTTGTCGGCATGTTCTTCCTTGGCACGGTCTTCGCCTGCCTTTTCGGGATGAGCGCGGTCTATGCCGCGGATCAGGGCTTCTCGAACGTCGAGATCTCGATCTTCATCGGTGCGATCTATGTGGGCGGGATGGTGCTGCAGATCCCGATCGGTTGGTTTTCCGACCGCATGGATCGGCGTCTGCTGATTGTCGGGCTTACGGCGATCGGGTCAGCGGCCAGCCTGCTGGCCGCGATGAGCGGCGGTGCATTCTGGGCCCTCACGTCTTTGGGGTTCGTAATCGGGGGCATGGCAAATCCGCTTTACGGCCTGTTGGCGGCCTATGTGAATGACATGCTCGAACACGAGGAGATGGCCGCTGCTGCCGGTGGCCTGATCCTGATCAATGGCGTCGGTGCTTTGGCCGCACCGGTTGCGGTGGGTTTTGTAATGGATTCGGCCGGATCGGCCGGGTTCTTCCTGTTCATAGCCGTTTCAATGGGCCTGACGATGATTTATGCGCTGTGGCGGATGACGCAGCGACCATCCGTTCCGGTGGACGAGACCGGACCGATGGTGGCAATGACACCTGTTGCCGGGCAAGTCGCCTTCGATGCGGCCTGGGAGGCTGCGCTCGAGGATGCCGCAGAACCGGAAAATCCAGATGACCCCGGCCCTGACTTCAAGGACGCGGCGGCTTGATTACTTCGCAGGTGGCCAGTGTTTCGGGGCGAGGCGCAGCGGCGGCATTGAATTCTACGGAAGGAACAGCGACGCCCTCGATCGACCGTTTTCAGGCTCTTAGGTGCTGCCAAAACAGGTGTTATTGAGGTTTTGGGGGTGGCGATTAGATCTATTTGTCTCAGCGAAAAATGATCACTTCAGTCTCATTCGACAACGACCGATCCGCGCCCCTCACCAGTCCAGACTTTTCGAAAGACCAACGACGCTAATTCCTTGCCGAACGGAGACGATTCGCCACAACCTCTCGATGTGATCGCAGAAGACGTCCCACCAGAGGTCGAGAGCAGGAGGAAAGCGCGCCATGGACGAAAGCATCGAGCGAATTCTGACATTCTGGCTGGAGGAAGTTGGTCCGGAGAACTGGTACAAGGAAAGCGCAGAGCTTGACGCACGCTGCGCGCAAGAGTTCGGGGATCTTTTGGAGCGCGGCATGTCCGGCGCCCTTTCGGAATGGGCGATAACGTCCAGAGGTGCACTCGCGCTCTTGATCCTTCTGGACCAGTTCTCGCGAAATATTCATCGCGGCACCGCGCAGGCCTTTGCCGCCGACCGCATGTCTTGCAGAATCGCCAAACGGGCGATCTCACGCGGATTGGACATGGAAATTGCCGAGCCGGAGCGGCAGTTCTTTTACCTGCCACTAATGCACTCGGAAGTGCTGGCTGATCAGGACGCCTGCATTCGACAGATCCTGCTGAAGATGCCAGAGGGAGGAGACTACAACCTGCCCCATGCAATCAATCACCGCGACGTGATCCGCAAATTTGGCCGGTTCCCGTCGCGCAATGCCGCCCTTGGAAGAAACGACAGCGACGCAGAACTGGCCTATCGGGCCGACGGCGGGTACATGAGCGGCTGATCCGCATGGCACCGTTCACACACCTGCACACCGTGTGCCAAGAAAATTGTGATTGCGACGAGATTTGCAGGGTATTGCGCCGCGCACCGTTTCCTTGAACTGTTTGCTTCTCGCCCAAAACTGGAGACTGGCATGGAGCACAGCTTCTGGCACGAGCGATGGGAAGCAAATCAACTCGGCTTCCACCGCGATAGCGCTAATCCGTTGTTGGTAGACCACCTGGCGGACCTGGCACTGGGCCCCGGGGCACGGGTGTTCCTGCCACTTTGCGGAAAGACCCTGGATATCGGGTGGCTGATGGAGCAAGGCCACGCGGTTGCGGGGGCCGAACTCAGCGAGATCGCGATCCGTGATCTTTTTTCCGATCTAGGGATTACACCGGAGGTCAACACAGTCGGCCCGATCGCCCGTTGGACTGCGCCTGGGATAGATGTCTTTGTCGGGGACATCTTCGATTTGACCGCGGAGATACTCGGCCCGGTCGACGCAGTTTACGACCGTGCGGCGCTGGTCGCGCTGCCACCCGAAATGCGCACGCGCTACACCGCGCATCTCAGGGCGCTTACGCAGCACGCGCCGCAACTGCTGATCACATTCGCCTATGATCAGTCAGTCATGGATGGGCCGCCCTTCTCGGTGGTGCCAGAAGAAGTACGGAAGCATTATGAGGCGGCATTTGACATTGCGGAACTGTCCACACGCCCGATTGAAGGCGGTCTGAAGGGATTCTGCCCCGCCGATGCGACGGCTTGGCACCTGCGGAAGCTCACACGGTGAGCCTGGATGCGAAATCGACAGCTTGACATCACTGCTGACATGATTCCCACCGCAGCGCGCGGTGACTGACGATGGTCCTGCGGTTTTCGCATTGGACCCGCTCCACAGCATGACGAACCGGAGACCCTGTTCTTCGGTGCGGCCTAGGTCAGGAAGGCGGATGAATAGCCATCATCTGGTGTCGGTCCGTTTGACCCCAGGTGTGCTGGTTGGCTAACCAACCGCGCTGATCAAGCGCATGTAGGGAAAGTCCTGTTTCGACTTCAAGAAACCAGACATTGGCCGACTCATTGATTCTAGGCGTCTTTCTGCACGGTGGCTTGACGGCAATTGCCGTCGGCGCTCCGCAGTCGGCGATTGAAACTATCTCTGCCCATGCTGCACCGGGTGGCAGGATAGTTGTCAGAACCCGGCCCAGTCCGGCATTTTCTGAGCCGGAACGCGTTTGCACGAGGGCCAAGGCCTTCATAGATTAGCGAAACGTTGGGACCAAGGCACGCAGCCTCGAAGGAGACCGCCATGAGCAGCTATGATGTCATCGTCATCGGGGCGGGCCCCGGCGGGTATGTTGCCGCGATCCGGGCCGCACAACTCGGCCTGAAGGCCTGCGTGATCGAGCGTGAGCATCTTGGCGGCATATGCCTGAATTGGGGCTGCATACCGACAAAGGCCATGCTGCGGTCCTCGGAAGTCTTCCATCTGATGGAGAGGGCCAAGGAGTTCGGCCTGAAGGCTGACGGCATCGGCTACGATCTGGACGCTGTCGTGAAGCGCTCGCGCAAGGTTGCCGGGCAACTGTCGGGCGGCGTGAAGCACCTTTTAAAGAAGAACAAGGTCGATGTCGTGATGGGGGAGGCGAGCATCCCGGCCCCTGGCAAGGTTTCGGTAAAAGGTGACAAGCCTGCAGATCTGACCGCAAAGAACATCATTGTCGCGACGGGTGCACGCGCCCGCGAGCTGCCGGGCCTCGAGGCCGATGGCGATCTTGTCTGGACCTACAAGCACGCGCTGCAGCCTGTGCGGATGCCGAAAAAGCTGCTGGTCATCGGTTCTGGCGCGATCGGGATCGAGTTTGCGAGCTTTTACAACACGCTTGGCGCGGAGACGACGGTGGTCGAAGTCGTGGACCGCGTGCTGCCGGTCGAGGATGCAGAAATCAGTGATTTCGCAAAGAAGGCATTCCAGAAGCAGGGCATGACGATCATGGAGAAAGCCACGGTCAAGAAACTGGACCGGGCCGCGCCAAAGGTCACCGCCCATATCGAGACCGGCGGCAAAACCGAGACGCACGATTTCGACACGGTGATCTCGGCCGTCGGGATCGTCGGCAATACCGAGGGGCTGGGACTTGAGGGGCTCGGCGTCACGATCGAGCGCAGCCATGTGGTAACGGACGAGTTCTGCCGCACCGGCATCGACGGTGTCTATGCAATCGGCGACATCGCGGGCGCGCCGTGGCTGGCGCACAAAGCCTCGCACGAGGGCGTGATGGTTGCCGAACTGATCGCGGGGAAGAACCACGTCCACCCGGTTGATTCGAAGTCCATTGCCGGCTGCACCTATTGCCAGCCGCAGGTCGCATCGGTGGGCA
>JBCCMP010000392.1:0-4115 GCA_039026295.1 Pseudomonadota bacterium
ACGCTCTCCATCTCGAACAAGCGCTGATACTGTTTCACCAACGCATTCTTGGGTTCGGTCAGGATCGTAACCAGCGCATCCTCGTCCAGATCGCGCAGCGTGGCGATCACAGGCAGACGCCCTACGAATTCAGGGATCAGTCCGAACTTGAGCAGGTCCTCCGGTTCAAGATCCTCCAGGATATCGCCCACCCGGCGATCGTCCTCTGCCTTGACGTCCGCGCCAAAACCGATGCCCGACCCCTTGTCCCGGCGCGCGATGATCTTGTCCAGCCCCGCGAAAGCGCCGCCGCAAATGAACAGTATGTTGGTTGTGTCGACCTGCAGGAACTCCTGCTGCGGATGCTTCCGGCCGCCCTGCGGCGGCACCGATGCGACCGTACCTTCCATGATCTTCAAAAGCGCCTGCTGGACGCCCTCCCCGCTCACGTCACGGGTGATCGATGGGTTGTCGGACTTGCGCGAGATCTTGTCGACCTCGTCAATGTAGACGATCCCGCGCTGGGCGCGCTCGACATTGTAGTCAGCGGACTGAAGCAGCTTGAGGATGATGTTCTCGACATCCTCCCCCACATACCCGGCTTCGGTAAGCGTCGTGGCGTCTGCCATCGTGAACGGCACGTCCAGAATCCGGGCAAGGGTCTGGGCCAGCAGCGTCTTGCCGCAACCGGTCGGACCGATCAGCAGAATGTTCGATTTCGCCAGTTCGACGTCCGTCGATTTCGAAGCATGGTTCAGGCGTTTGTAGTGGTTGTGGACCGCGACCGACAGGACGCGTTTCGCCATCGCCTGGCCGATGACGTAATCGTCCAGAACCTCCGCGATATCCTTTGGTGTGGGCACGCCGTCAGAAGACTTGACGAGGCTGCTCTTCGTCTCCTCCCGGATGATGTCCATGCAGAGCTCGACACACTCGTCACAGATGAACACAGTTGGGCCAGCGATGAGCTTGCGCACCTCGTGCTGGCTCTTTCCGCAGAAAGAGCAGTAGAGTGTGTTCTTGCTATCCGAGCTGTTGTTTTTGCTCATTATGTCTATCTCCGGGCGGGACCACTCCACCCATTACCATCTGACGCGCACATTAACATTTCGGTAAAGCGCGAATCCGTTGCGGCACTCTACCCGCAGAAATGCAGCCTGTCACGGATGGTGCGATCATGTGTCCTCGTCGTCATCCACCGTGCGCTGCTCAACAATGTTGTCGATCAGACCCCATTCCTTGGCCTGCTCCGGCGTCATGAAATTGTCGCGGTCCAGCGCCGCTTCAACCTTTTCGATGTCCTGGCCGCAATGCTTGACGTAAATCTCATTCAGCCGCGTTTTCAGCTCCAGCACCTCTTTGGCGTGTATGGCGATATCCGAGGCCTGACCCTGGAAGCCGCCCGACGGCTGGTGGACCATGATCCGGCTGTTCGGCAGGGCAAAGCGCATGTCTGCCTCTCCCGCTGCCAGAAGCAGCGACCCCATCGAGGCGGCCTGACCAATCACCAGGGTCGAGACCTTTGGCCGGATGTACTGCATGGTGTCGTAGATCGACAGTCCAGACGTCACCACGCCGCCGGGGCTGTTGATATACATCGCGATTTCGGTCTTCGGGTTCTCAGCCTCCAGAAACAGAAGCTGCGCCACGATCGACGTCGCCATCGCGTCATGGACCGGGCCCGAGACAAAGATGATCCGCTCCTTCAGCAGACGCGAATAAATGTCGTAACCCTGAGAGCCGCGGGGCGTCTGCTCCACGACATAGGGGACGAACGTGTTCATGTAGGTATCGACTGGATCGCGCATGAGATTCTGCCTGTTCTGTGAGTCCTTTTGGACCGGCTTTGCGAGGGCATTGCTTGCGCCAAAGTCTTAATGACTGCTTAGTGGCGCTTCAATGGCCCGGCCGGAAAATGTTTCGTTTGCAACGGAGATAGCGCGATGTCCCCCGTTCTCTACTCGACCGATGGGCGGATCGGCCGCGTCACCCTGAACCGGCCCGATGTGCGCAACGCCATCGACGATGCCCTGCCCCAGGCGCTGGCGAGCGCCGTTCAGGCTGCAAACGACGACCCGGCCGTTCACGTCATCGTGCTCGCGGGCAAAGGAGAGGCATTCTGCGCGGGCTATGACCTGACATACTACGCACAGCAGCGCGATGGACGGGGTGCGGAACTGACCCAGGACATGCCATGGGACCCGATCCGGGATTTCGCCTTCATGAAACGCAACACTGATCTCTTCATGTCGGTCTTCCGGTCCCTGAAACCTGTGATCTGCAAGGTTCACGGTTTCGCGCTGGCCGGCGGCTCGGACATCGCGCTCTGCGCGGATCTCGTCATCATGGCAGAGGACGCGCAGATCGGCTACATGCCTGCACGCGTCTGGGGCTGCCCGACCACTGCCATGTGGGTCTACCGCTTGGGCGCCGAGAAAGCCAAGCGGATGCTGCTGACCGGTGACAAGATAGACGGGCACGAGGCAGAACGGATGGGCCTGATCCTGAAAGCGGTTCCCGCCGCCGAGCTTGACCAGGAAGTCGAGGCGCTGGCTGAACGGATGGCCTCTGTCCCGGTAAACCAGCTCGCCATGCAAAAGATGATGATCAACCAGGCGCTCGACAATATGGGCCTCGCCTCGACGCAGACCCTTGCGACGATTTTCGACGGCATCACAAGGCACTCGCCAGAGGGGCTGAACTTCAAGGCACGGTCCGAGGAGGTCGGCTGGAAACAGGCGGTGCGCGAACGGGATCAGGGCACCTATGACTGGACTCTGGACCGACCGATCAACGCACCGAAATAGCATGTCGCCCACCCCCATAAAGCGGCGGGCGCCATGACCCGCCCGGGCTGGCTCGCCCTTGCGCCCGCGATGTTCTGTTGCCTGTGGGCGGGGGGCTATGTCGTGGCCAAGATCGGCATCCTCTATGCCGAGCCTCTCACGCTTCTCGTCATCCGCTACGGTCTGGTTGTCATCCTGATGGCCGTATTGTTCGTCATTTTCCGCCCGCCCCTGCCGACACGGGCCGCTGACTGGGGCCATCTCGCCGTTGTCGGCGTGCTGATCCAGACGGTTTATTTCGGCTTCAGCTACCTGGCGTTCCGCGACGGCGTGGCATCCGGCACGGTCGCCCTGGTGATGTCCCTACAGCCGGTGCTCGTTGCCATCCTCGCGCCGCTCTGGACCACGGAAACCGTCGGATGGCAACGCTGGGGAGGGCTTGCCCTCGGCCTCGCAGGGACGGTTCTGGTCATCACCGCGCGCTCCGCGATCTCGCTGCCGTCAGCCATCGGCCTCGCGTTTTGTGCAATGGGCCTGGCCGGCATGACGGCGGCAACGCTGTGGGAGAAACGCTTTGGCCTGTCCCATCACCCGATTACTGCAAACCTCGTCGGCTTTCTTGCAGGGCTCGCCGGGATCCTTCCGTTCGCGCTGATCCTCGAGAGCCAGACCATCCAATGGACCGGCTCGTTTATGGGCGCCCTCGCCTACCTTGTGATCGGCAACTCGCTGATCGCGACGTCCCTGCTGCTGGCCATGATCCGGTTTGGAGAGGTCTCGAAGGTCTCCGCCCTTCTCTTCCTGGTCCCGCCCCTGGCAGCACTGCTAGCCTGGATCACGCTGGGCGAGGAAATGCCGCCGCTGGCCTGGGCAGGCATGGCGATGGCAGGCGTTGGTGTTCTGGTTGCAACGCGCGCACGCTAGTGCTGCCCAGGTCAAAATGAAAAAGCCCGGCAGTGCCGGGCTTTTGTCAATCACCGCGCTGGAAAGCCTCAGCTTTCCTCGTCCAACGCCTCGATCTCTTTCTCCAGATCGTCCTTGGTGACTTCGATATCGGTCACCTGGGCTTTTTCCAGGATCATGTCCACGACCTTGTCCTCGAACAGCGGAGCGCGGATCTGCTCAAGCGCTTCGCGGTTGGACCGGACGAACTCGAAGAACTCGCGTTCCTGCCCGGGGAAGTTCCGGGCGCGGGCCATGATGGCCTGACCCAGTTCAGCATCGGTGATCTCGACCTCGGCGCGCTGACCCAGTTCGGCCAGCAAAAGCCCCAGACGCACCCGCCGCTCGGCCAGTTTCACGTGCTCGTCGGTCGGCTCCAGATCCTGCGGCGGGGCGGTGGGTGTTTCG
>JBCCMP010000393.1:0-4100 GCA_039026295.1 Pseudomonadota bacterium
AGAACATGTCGCCGATGTCGGCCGAGGCGACTGTGGTTCGCAACTATCTCGACTGGATGCTGTCGATCCCGTGGGGCAAGAAATCCCGGGTCAAGAAGGATCTGAAGCGCGCTCAGGGCGTGCTGGACAACGACCACTACGGCCTGGTGAAGGTCAAAGAGCGGATCGTCGAATATCTGGCCGTGCAGCAGCGGTCTGCGAAGCTTAAAGGCCCGATCCTGTGCCTGGTCGGCCCCCCCGGTGTCGGCAAGACCTCGCTGGGTAAGTCTGTCGCCAAGGCGACAGGGCGCGAGTTCATTCGCATTTCGCTGGGCGGTGTCCGCGACGAGGCGGAAATCCGCGGCCACCGGCGGACCTTTATCGGCTCGATGCCCGGCTAGATCATCCAGTCGATGAAGAAAGCAAAGACCACCAACCCATTGATCCTGCTGGATGAAATCGACAAGATGGGCCAGGATTTCCGGGGTGACCCGGCATCAGCTATGCTGGAGGTGCTGGATCCCGAACAGAACAGCACGTTTACGGACCACTATCTCGAGGTCGAGTACGACCTTTCAAACGTGATGTTCCTGACAACGGCGAACACCTACAACATGCCGCAGCCCCTGCTGGACCGCATGGAGATCATCTCACTCGCCGGTTACACCGAGGATGAGAAAATCGAGATTGCGCGGCGCCATCTGGAGCCGAAGCAGCAGAAAGAGCACGGCCTGAAGCAGGGCGAGTTCAGCTTGTCTGATGAGGCGCTGACGAAAATGGTTCAGCGTTATACCCGCGAGGCAGGGGTTCGGAACCTGGAACGCGAATTGGCCAAGCTGTGCCGGAAGGTGCTGACCGATATCGTTCGCGGTGATCACGACAGTGTCGATGTGACAGTCGAAAATCTGGAAGATTATCTCGGTGTGCCGCGTCACAAGCACGGTCTGGCCGAGGAGACCGATCAGGTCGGCGTCACGACCGGTCTGGCCTACACCTCGGTCGGCGGTGATCTTTTGCACATCGAAGCGTTGAAGTTGCCCGGCAAGGGCCGGATGAAGACGACCGGTACCCTTGGTGACGTGATGAAGGAGTCCATCGACGCCGCCGCCAGCTTCGTTCGGTCGAAGGCGACGACATATGGGGTTAAGCCACCGCGGTTCGAGAAAATGGACATCCACGTCCACGTCCCGGAAGGCGCAACGCCGAAGGACGGCCCATCGGCCGGGATAGCCATGGTGACGTCGATCGTGTCGGTCCTGACGGATACCCCGGTGCGCCGCGACGTGGCCATGACCGGTGAGGTCACACTTCGCGGGAATGTTCTGCCGATCGGCGGGTTGAAAGAGAAACTGCTCGCCGCGCTCCGCGGCGGGGTCGTCAAGGTCCTGATCCCGAAGGACAACGTCAAGGATCTGCCGGACATTCCGGACAACGTCAAAGACGGGTTGGAGATTGTCCCGGTGGAGACGGTGTCGGAAGTGCTGAGCCATGCGCTGACGTCGATGCCCGAGCCGATTGAATGGGAAGAGGAAGAGGTCGATGTCGCGCCGGTCGCCGATGAACCTGGCGGGGCGGAGGCGTCACTCGCCCACTGATCGTACCTGAGATCTGACGGCGCGGGTCTGGCCTCGCCAGGTCCGCGCTTTCGTTTTGGCCTTGGCTTCTTGTCCGCTTGGCCCGCCGCAGCGCTTACTGATTATCGCCGACCGAGTATGTACCATTTTGGCGCATATCTTGGTTGCGTGTTCCCGCGAAATGCTTAGATCAGCGGTTGGATGTCCAACCGTTGTTTTACCGGGAGCAGTGCCTTGACAGATCTGAATTACATTGGAGATCTGTCTTTTTCCGAATTCATGGACACCACTCGCCATCGGCATCCGGACCTGGCAGACATGATTGATCCGGGCAGGGCTGCGAATATCGAGCAGTATCTGTCATCCATGAACCAGATTTCCTGGGAGTTCGAAGATCATACCAGTGGGCGGGGCGCGGAATACAACGAAGCGCAACTGGCAACCAGCAATCGCGCGGTCGGCATGACCCGTCTGTTGCAGCTCTTTTCCCCGTGCGGGAAGCAACTGCCCGGCCCGGATGCCATCATCCTGGACGCACTGGCCGGGGATGGAACGGTTCGGCGGTTTGTCGACGGCATGTCATTGCGGCCAGAGGTGATTTCAGCCGATCTTTCGGCCTTTATGGTCGCGCAGTGCCTGGTCCAGGGTCTGCCGTGCATTCGTCAGTCTGCAGATGCCAGTCTGCTGCGGGACGGCATGCTGGACGGCGTTCTGATTGCCTATGGGAGCCATCATCTGCCAGCCGCCGCCCGCCCTGCTGCAGCGGCCGAGGCAAGCCGGACGCTGAAACCGGGTGGGCGCTTTGTGCTGCATGACTTTGAAATCGGTGGTCCCGTCGACGCTTGGTTCAGTCAGGTTGTGCATCCCTATTCCGTGACGGGGCACGATCATCCGCACTTTTCCCGCCCCGAAATGCACGCATTGATGCAAAGCGCCGAATTTGCCGACATCAATGTGTTTGACGTGGATGATCCGTTCACATTGCACGGATCAACAGCCGACGAGGCGCGCTGCAATCTGCTTCGCCACCTTCACAATATGTATGGATTGACCAGACTTCCGCTGGCAACGGAACAGGATTTCCTCTGCATGGAAGACCTTGTGGTGCAGACGCTTGGTGCCTTCACGATCGACAGGTCGAAAAAGGGATGGACCGCGCATCTCAATCGCGTCGCTCTGGTCGCAGTGGGAAGCAAGCCGTCTTGAATCTGATCGGAGCCGGTCAATTCCCAATCTAGCGGCAGTTTACCCTGCAATCACTGAACGCGCCCGGCCCGGAAGACGAGATTGACCTCACCCCCGTGGCCACGCTAAAGCGCGTTCATCGGGCGGTTAGCTCAGTTGGTAGAGCGCTTCGTTTACACCGAAGATGCCGGGGGTTCGAGTCCCTCACCGCCCACCATATGCTCATGCCTAAAGTCAAAAAATGACGTCCCAGTCGGTGTGCCGTCAGATTTGACCCCAAATGCGCCCGTTTCGGTGACCGAATGCAGAATCCTGGCTCTGTTGCTCAATGGAACAAGTTTGAGTTTCAGACTTGGTACTTTTTTCTTTTGAGGTTGATGGCGAGCCTCTGCGCACTTTGTGATATGTTCTTGCTGTGGACAGGATGTCATAAGGGGTGGCCGGTGCTGGTGGCTAATCTCAAGCTGCTTTCAGGCGTCATGATTGCGATGGTGTTTGGCATGTTTCCTCATGTGACAGGCGCACAGGATTCGGACGTTCCGATATGGTTGCAGCGTCATGTCGGGTTGGGAGACGGCAAGATTGCACCGATCGTTCTGGAGCGGGCGCGTGCACTTCATCAGCGGAAGATCCGTGAAGGTCATGTCGTTAATCCATGCTATTTTGCCATGGACGCGACACGCCCGAATTCCATTGACGGCGCGCCCGGGCGAAGATTTTACGTCATTTGCGAGGCAACGAAGTCGTTCCGCACGTTTTCGTCAGGGCATGGCAATGGTCGGAAACTGCAGCGCGCAAACTTTAGGAATGGCCGGCAATGCGCGACGCATTTCAGTAATGCCGAGGGGTCAAATCTGACAGCCGGCGGGTCTTATGTGACAGCTGAAACGCGGAACACATTCAAGGGCTACTTCAGCAGTGCGGGAGAGCGTGTCCCTTTCAATCGGACTTTTCTGATCCTCGATGGCGAAGGCGAAACGTCGAATGCTCGGGTGCGCGACATAGGGGGACATCAGGCGGTATTTCTAAAAAGCCAGTGCCGTTTCCATAACCCGGGAAGCCCGTATGCCGACGCGGACGGTTATGTACCGTTCGGCCGTCTGGTGAACTATACAGGCGGGCGCAGCAATGGCTGCACAACATGGTCGCCCGCGGCGTCTGACGAGATCATATCGCTGGCTCAGGGTCAGCCGACGACTCTCTACATCTATCCCGAATCCAAAGACATTTATGCGGTGTCAAATGCAGTGAAGTCCGGGCGATCTTTATCGCGCGCGGGGCTGTATTGGAACGCACGCTGTCTGCAGGCAATCGGTTCACCAAAATTCTGGCCAAAGGAAAACCTGCAGCCAGTGATCAATG
>JBCCMP010000394.1:0-4090 GCA_039026295.1 Pseudomonadota bacterium
CACTTCCCCGCATGACGACAGCAGTTGCAGCCCCTGTTCATCCCCGACGCACGGAGCGCAGAACCAATGCGGGTGCCAACAGGAACAGGGTAAGCACCATCATGCCCATCCCTTCGCGCGAGGTCTCGCCGGTGACTTCTGGCCACCAGACATCGATGTCCCACCAGTCGCTCACCTCCGGCCAAAACCAGATCATGCCCGCGATCGCCGCGATCAGGCACAACATGAAAAGTCCGGCGACCGCGCCGATTCGGTAGATCGCAGGAAGCAAGGCCGCTGCAAGACACCACACGGCACCGATTCCGTAGATCACCATCCACATCGGGCCGTCTGGATCGTTCCATTGCACAGCTGCAAAAACGATCAGCAGAACGCCAAGTATCCCACTGAGAATACGCATCGATCCCTCCCGCATTGCTTTGACCCACGGAAACGCGCAAATTGCCACAAGTAAAGCGGAATCAACGGGCGCAGACCCGGCAACCGCGGGGAGGAGCAAATGGTCCGTCACGACATCGACGCGCCTGTGGAAACTGAAATTTCCTGGCAGCGTTTTTCGGTCCCGTATGATTATCCGGTTGCCTTCACTCGCGGGTTGTTCCGATCGGAAAACCCCCTGTTCGCAGACATGCTGTCACGGCGCGAAGGAGGAAAGCGTCATCGGGTAATGGTCTATATCGATGATGGTATCGCCAAGGTGCGCCCGGACTTGCTGAACCAGATCCGGGATTACAGTGAGGCCCACAAAGCGCGGATCGAACTCCTTGGCATCGCGCCTGTGCCCGGAGGAGAGAAGATCAAGACCGAACTGACCTGGATCGAAGAAATACAGGACACCGTCCATCACCGCGGCATAGACAGGCACTCTTATCTCGTGGCCATTGGCGGCGGTGCAGTCCTGGATGCAGTCGGTTTGGCCGCAGCCACCGCTCATCGCGGAGTTCGCCACATACGGGTGCCCACGACGGTTCTCAGTCAGAATGACAGCGGCGTCGGAGTAAAGAATGCGGTTAACCTCAAGGGTTACAAGAACTTCATTGGCACCTTCGCGCCGCCATGGGCAGTGCTGAACGACTTCGATTTTCTAAATGATCTTCCCCGGCGCGAGCGCATAGCCGGCCTGTCCGAAGCCGTGAAGGTCGCACTGATACGTGACCGGGATTTCTACGAGTGGATCGAGGCCAATTCGGACGCGCTGGTCACCTTTGCCCGCTCGGCGGAAGAATACATGATCCGACGGTCCGCAGAACTGCATATGCACCAGATTGCCAACGGCGGGGATCCATTCGAAATGGGGTCCGCCCGCCCACTGGATTTCGGCCACTGGGCAGCGCACAAACTCGAGTCATTGACCCGTAGTCATCTTCGTCACGGCGAAGCGGTCGCGATAGGGATCGCATTGGACACGCGATACTCAGTGCTTACCGGCTTGCTTGAGAAACAGGCTGGTGACCGGGTTGTCAGCTTGCTGGAACATCTAGGTCTTCGAATTTTTCACCCGGCCCTTTTGCGCGCCGGTGAGGATCGCAAGCCGCTGGTCCTTAAGGGGCTCGATGAGTTTCGAGAGCATCTGGGGGGTGATTTGACCATCACTCTGTTGACCGATCTGGGGACCGGGCACGAGGTGCATGAGATGGACTCGGAAAAGGTACTTGAGGCAATGCACTGGCTCCGCGATCGCGAGGGCGGCTGACGTGCTTTTGCCCGGGGGGCAGGCGCTTACCTACTGCCTGAACATTCATCCGACGCAAAGCTGGGCGGAAGCCCGCGCCGCGCTGACCGGCCCGGTTGCGGCGGTCAAGAAAGCCGTCTGCCCCAATGCGCCCTTCGTGGTAGGCCTTCGGTTCTCGGCAGAGACGATGGGCGAACTGGCGGACCCCGACGCACGCGCAGAGCTTGCCCAGGTCATCCGCGAAAATGACTACCTGCCTCTGACGATGAACGGTTTCCCCTACGGCCCGTTCCACGGCACCCGGGTGAAAGAGGACGTCTATCTGCCCGACTGGCGGTCCGAGGAACGTGTCGCCTACACGCGAGAACTCGCGGAACTGATGGCAGAGCTTAATCCGGAAAGCAGTCTCATCTCCCTTTCGACCGTGCCGGGTGCATTTCGCCCGAACGGCAAGGGGTCAGAGGCCGATATGGCCCGAAACTACCTCAAAGCCGTTGCCCATCTGATCGAACTGGAAGCCCGGACCGGTCGGTGTGTTGCGCTCGCGATTGAGCCGGAGCCCTGCTGCTTTCTGGAGACAATCGAAGAGACGATCACCTATTTCCAGAACCACCTGTTCAGCGATGGCGCTTCCTTTCGCCTTGCGGACATGACAGGCCTGTCCGCTGATGACGCCGCAGAGGCTCTCCCACGGCATCTGGGGCTTTGTTACGATGTTTGCCACGCGGCCGTTGAATTCGAAAACCCGGCGGACTCGATCGAGGCCCTTCGCGACGCCGGGATTCCGGTGCACAAGCTGCAGCTGTCCTCCGCCGTACGCGTGGTCGCCGGCTCGCCCGAGATGCGTGATGTGCTGGCCCGCTATGACGAGCCCACCTACCTGCATCAGTTGATTGAACAGGGGCCGGACGGACTCTCTCGTTTTGCCGATCTGGGCGAGGCGTTGGGCGGCGGCGCCACCGATGGCCGGGAATGGCGCGTCCACTTCCATGTTCCCGTTTTCCTCGAAAAGCTGCCCGATTTCGAAACCACGCAGGCCTTTCTTTCAGAGATCATTGCCCTGCATCGCGCTGAACCGATCTCGACGCACCTTGAGATTGAGACCTACACCTGGGACGTGCTGCCCCAGGGCCTGCGCAGCGGGGCGGTGGAAGACGCCGTGGTGCGGGAGTTGAACTGGGTTATCGGGGAACTCGGGCGGTGACCCTTGGCACCCTGCTGCGTCTTGGCCGGGTGTCGAACCTGCCCACAGTCTGGACAAACGCCTTGGCAGGCGCGGTTCTAAGCGGCGCATCTGGCGGCGATCTTGTGACAATTGTTTTGCTGGCGGGGCTTGCGCTGACCTTGTTCTACGAAGGCGGCATGTGGCTGAACGATGCCTTCGATGCCGAGATTGACGCCCACGAACGTGCCAACCGCCCGATCCCGAATGGGGAAATCGGGGTCCAGACGGTCTTTGCCGGTGGGTTCGCGATGCTGGCGGGCGGGATTGCGATCTCCTTCGCAATGGGAACAACCGCCGGACTGGCCGGGATCGCGCTCGCGGTCTCCATCCTTGCCTATGACGCGCTTCATAAGAAGGTCAGCTTCGGCCCGGTCCTAATGGGCGCGACGCGTTTTCTGTCCTATGCGCTGGCCGCCGTTGCCGTCGGCACTTTTGCGGGCAGCGCGCTGTGGGGCGCGCTCGGCCTTTTCGCCTACATCATCGGCGTGACCTATGCGGCCAAGCAGGAAGCCTATGACCGGATTGGTGCGGCGTGGCCGCTCGCTGTGCTGGCCTTTCCAGTCGTCTGGGCAGTGGTGCAAAGCGCGCACGCAGTGGTGCCGCTGATAATCTGGGCAGGTTTCGCCGCTGTTGTCGCCTTCGCCCTGCACCGCCTGTTTCGTCGGGGACCCGGAGATGTCCCGAAAGCGGTTGTCACGATGATTGCCGGGATCTCGCTCTACGATGCCGCCCTGATCGCCTCGACCGGTGCGATTGGCCTTGGTGTTCTGGCAGCGGCGGGCTTTGCCCTGACCCTGGCGCTTCAGCGTGTGGCCTCCGGCACCTGATCACAGACACCGCGGGTCATTATCACCAGTCTCCCGTAGCGCCGCAGACTGAACCGCCCGTCTGCTTCGATCCTGATCCAATCCTTTGATGCTTCAAGGCGCAGGATGGTTGCCCCGCGATCCGATGTTGTGGCGACGCGCCATTCGTCCCCGTTCTCGAAGGTCACGAGGCCATCTTCAAATAAAAAACTCTGCGTCGGTACGCGGGTGCGGCCCGCACAGCTGACGTGGATGTTCTGGCAATAGAACTTCAATGCAGGCGTGCACCTGACCGGATCAGCCGAAACTGGGCCGGGGGAAAGCGCGATCCAACATGCTGTGACTGCCGGGAAGAACGCCCACCTTTTCCAGCCTGATCGCCAAAAA
>JBCCMP010000395.1:0-3909 GCA_039026295.1 Pseudomonadota bacterium
CGAAGATGAAGAGGCGCTGTCGACCCTGCTGGAATACAATCTTTCGCGTGAAGGTTTTCAGACTCGCATCGTGCCTGATGGCGACGAAGTCCTGATGGCGATCGAAGAGGACAACCCGGACCTGATCCTGCTGGACTGGATGCTGCCGGGCCTGTCGGGGATCGAGATATGCCGCCGGATCCGGGCCCGATCCGAGCTTCGCGACCTGCCGGTAATCATGATGACGGCGCGCGGCGAAGAAACCGACCGCATCCGTGGTCTTGATATGGGTGCGGATGACTATCTGACCAAGCCGTTCTCGATTCCGGAAATGGTGGCGCGCATTCGTGCGCTGCTCCGCCGGTCGCGTCCCACGATTTCATCGGAGACCGCGACGTTCGGCGATCTGGTCCTGGACCGCGAGACGCGCCGGGTGCATCGCGGCGGGAAAGAAGTACGCCTTGGCCCGACCGAATTCCGACTGCTGGAGTGTCTGATGCAGCGGCCGGGACGCGTCTACAGCCGGGAGCAGTTGCTCGATCTGGTCTGGGGCCGCGATGTCTACGTCGAGATCCGCACGGTCGATGTTCATATCGGGCGTTTGCGCAAAGCGTTGAACGGTCGGAAACAGCGCGATCCGATCCGGACGGTACGCGCCGCCGGATATGCGCTGGATGAGACCTACGCCACCTAGGTCAGTCTTGGCTGCACCTCTGACCTAGACCCGCCGCCCGATTGCGCTTAGCAAGGAAACCGCTCGGCGGGCGGGTTATCAGGCGACGAAACATGACGATCGGACAGCGGCTTTCCTCATCCAGAATCCTGCTCGCGCCCGGCATCTATGATGCCCTCACCGGGTTGCTGGCAGAGCAGGCGGGGGCCGAGGCCGTTTATCTGTCCGGCGCATCGATTGCCTACACCCACTTCGGGCGTCCTGATATCGGACTGGTGGGCATGTCCGAAGTGGCTGACGTGATTGCAGCTATTGCTGATCGGATTAACCTGCCGCTGATTGTCGATGCTGACACCGGTTACGGCAACGCGCTGAACGTGCAACGCACCGTGCGCCAGTTCGAACGCATGGGTGCGGGGGTCATCCAACTGGAGGATCAAAGCCTGCCAAAGCGATGCGGGCATCTCGCAGGCAAAACACTGGTCCCGGCGGCGGAGATGGTGGGCAAGATCAAAGCTGCGCTGGACGCACGCGTTTCAGCCGAAACCCTGATCATGGCGCGCACCGATGCCATCGCGGTCGAGGGGATCGATCCTGCGCTGGACCGCGCGGACAGGTATCTGGCGGCTGGCGCAGACATTCTGTTCGTCGAAGCCCCGCAATCGGACGATCAGATCGCGGCGATCATGGATCGGCTGGGTGGCCGTGTGCCGCTGCTGGCCAACATGGTCGAAGGCGGCAAGACGCCGCTGCGGTCTGCGGACGAACTGCAGGCGCTTGGCTATTCCATCGCGATCTTCCCCGGCGGTGCCGTCCGGGCCATGGCGGCTATGGGACAGCAGTACTATGCCAATCTCGTCTCCACCGGGTCAAACGCCGGTCTGGCGAACCAGATGTTCGATTTCGGTGGGCTGAACGGGATCATTGGAACAGACGAGATGTTGGCGTCAGGCAAGACCTATGATGGCGGGGCGCTGGAATGAGCCTCGACCCCGTTACACTCGCGATCCTGAAAGGGCGGCTGGAGCAGATCGCCGACGAGATGGATGCGACACTGTTCCGCGCCGCGTTCAACCCGATCATTGCCGAGGCGCATGATGCCTCGCATGGGCTGTATGATGCGGCGACCGGCGAGACGCTGGTTCAGGGCAAGTCCGGCCTGCCTATCTTTGTCGGCGTGATGGCCTTTGGCGTGAAGATGATCATCGACAAAGCGGAGGGTCAGGCCCGGCCCGGTGACGTCTGGATCTTCAATGATCCCTACGAGGGCGGCACCCATCTGAGCGACCTCCGCCTGGTGCAGCCCTGTTTCCACGACGGCGTGCTGATCTGCTGGATGGCCTCGGTCGGGCATTGGCACGATGTTGGAGGGAACGTGCCCGGCAACTACAATCCTGCGGCGACGGAAAGCCATCAGGAAGGCTTTCTGCTGCCGCCAGTGAAGCTGTTCGATCAGGGTCAGATGCGTCAGGATGTGGTCGATATTCTGATGGCAAACTCGCGCCTGCCGAATTCGGCCTATGGCGATCTGATGGGGCAGATCAATGCGCTGGAACTGGGGCAGCGCCGCATGGCGGATCTGCTGTCTGAGTACGGGGCTGAAACCGTGACCGCCGCGTTCAGTGAATTGCGGGCGAAGGCAGCTACTCTGATGCGTGCAGAAATTGCAGCGCTGCCCGATGGTACCGTTTCCGCCGATGACTGGATGGACAATGACGGGATTGACGACAATCCGCTGAAGATCGCACTGGATCTGACGATCACGGGTGATGCGCTGACGCTGGATTTCTCGCGTTCCAGCCCGGCATGCAAGGGGCCGATCAACATCTCCCGGTCGACGGCGATCGCGGCCTGTTACGTCGCGCTGAAGCATGTATTCGGTGACGTGCCAGCCAATGCAGGCGTGCTCGAGCCGATCAGTTTCGAGATCCCCGAGGGATCTATTCTGGCGGCAACCGCCCCCCGCCCTGTCGGGGGATACACCGAGACGATCCTGCGCATGATCGACGTTGTATTCCAGGCGATCGCCCAGATTGCGCCGGACCGGTCGAACGGCTGCGCTTACGGTACGATCAACGCGCTTTCCATGGCCGGGCACCGGGCAAACGGACAGCGCTGGGTCCTGTTCTCGTTCTTCGGAGGCGGGCATGGTGCGCATCCTGATGGCGACGGACTGAATCATGGGAATGCACCGATCTCGACCGCGACGATACCGCCGCTGGAAATCCTAGAGGCTGCCTATCCCGTGAAGTTCACCCAATGGGCCCTGCGCCCTGACTCTGGCGGCGATGGGCAGCATCGCGGAGGCCTGGGCGCGACCTACGAGATCGAGCTGCTGGAGGAGGAGGCGACCTGCTTTCTGTTCGGCGAACGCGGCCGCTTCCCCCCACGCGGTGTCGCAGGCGGCGACGACGCGGCTACCACAGAATTCACCTATCCGACGCATGACGGCCCAGCCGCGCCCCCAATGGCATCGAAGGTGACCGGAGTGTCGCTTGCGAAAGGCCAACGCGTGCGGCTGCAGACCCCGGGCGGTGGCGGCTATGGCGACGCGTCCGCGCGCAGCGCCGCCAAGCGTTATCGGGATGCTGAACTTGGTTATGTGACCGGCCATGTGACCGGGCAAGTGACCGGGCGATCGGAATGATCCGTGCCGCTCTTCTTGGTGCCATGCTCAGCGGCTTGCCTGCCTTTGCAGAGGACATACCCACCCTGTTTCAGGGCGGTGCTCCGGGCGTGACGCTGTCCGGCAGCCTGCTGCTGGCACCGAGTCCAGGCGCTCCGGCACTGGCGATCGTCAGCGGATCTGGCCTGCAGGACAAGGATTTCACGCATCAGGGTCAGCAGATCTTCCGGCGTCTTGCCGAAAAACTGGCGGGGCAGGGCATCTCTACGTTGCGCTATGACGACCGTGGATATGGCGAGTCGACTGGTGACCCGCAGATCACCATGGCAGACGAGGCAGCAGACGCAGCCGCGGCGCTGGACCACCTCTGCGGCCAGATCGGCATAGATCCCTTCCGCATCGGCCTGATTGGACATTCGAGCGGAGGTATCGCTGTGACGCGCGCCCTCGGTAATCGCAGCGGGGCCGGAATGGCCGTTTTGCTGGCAAGCCCGACCACCAATGGCGAGCAGGTTCTGCTTTGGCAGACTGCCGCCAACCTGAAAGCGGCAGGGATGTCTGACGCTACTGTGGCGCAGAACAATTCGCAGGTTCGCCGTCTTATTGCCGCGACGTTGAGCAGCGATCAGGA
>JBCCMP010000396.1:0-3889 GCA_039026295.1 Pseudomonadota bacterium
CGTAAAACTGCGTTTGACCCGCCATTTGCTGCAGAGGCAAAGGCTGTTCGAGGCCAAGCGCCGCAAGCAACTGGCCGCGTATATCGCGCGCTGTAAAGGCGCTGAGGAACGCAGGTGCCACGGCCACAGCACTTTGTCCTGCCCAGTCAGGATATTCTTCGCGGAGCCGCGCAAACCGGGCCAGCAACGCATCGCGCGTGGCGTCGGCCTGATCGGCCCGCCCGGTGGCGTGGCCCAAACGTTCCAGCATTAGTTGCCAGGGCGAGCTGTAATCCTCTTGTCCCGGCGCCGGCGCCAGGGTGGGCGCTATTCTGGAAAGCAGCGCGTAATCCGCGGCCGTCATGCCCGACCATTGGCCCACGATCAGATCCGGTGCCAGCCGGGCGATCCTCTCGACATTGATGTCGCCGCGCAGCACCTCGGGACGGGCGTCGCCCAGCGCATCCTTTGCCCATGGCCAGACGCCGTGCGGGTGGTCACCGTACCAATGGCGAACCGCGATGGGCCGAACTCCCAGGCTGAGAAGAAAATCGTGGCCCACATACGACAGCGATACCACCCGCGTCGGTGCAGCGTCGATCCGGGTCGTGCCATAGCGGTTTGCGATTTCGACCGGCCATCCATCCGCCAGGCTTGGCTTGCCCGAGCACAACACCAAAACAGCGAAGATGAAGTTGCGGATCATTTCAGCACCAGCATGCCAAAGTTTCGCAAGCCATCCCTGGAAGCGCAAGTCGGCCCGTGGCACTCGGCCGACTTGCAGTGCAATGAATGATGCTGCGTCAGAAAGATTTTTTCAGCGTCAAAGCAATCTCGCGACCCGATCCGTAGGAACAGACAAAGACGGTCTGGCATCCGGTCACGTAACGATCGTCGGCGATATTGGTAACCGACAGCTGCGCCCGAAATCCGTCTAAGAAGTCGTAGGCCAAATAACCATCGAAGATCGTCGAAGACGGAACCGAAAGCGTGTTCGCGGCATCGGCGTAGCTTTCGCCGGTATGGCGCACACCGGCACCGACGCTTAGACCTTCAACGGCGTTGTCCTGGAATGCGTACTCGACCAGGGCGCTCAGTTGGTATTCTGGGATCTGTGTCGGCGTGTTGCCAATCAGCGCGGCATTGCTGTCTTCCTTTACCGTCGCATCGAGGAACGTGGCAGCGCCCCGCAGCCTTAGACCGTTGCCAAAATCGTATGACCCCTCGACTTCTGCGCCCTGCATCTCGACAAGACCCAACTGGTCAAAATTGGGGAATGCACCGGTCACCACGTTCTCGCGATTGATCTGGAAGATCGAAGCGGTCAGCAGCGCATTGCCGCCGTCTGGGGTGAATTTGAGACCGGCTTCGATCTGATCGCCCCGTTCCGGTTCTGTGACACCATTCGCGGGGGAGACCAGCAGCGGATTGAAGAACGTCGAATAGGTCGCATAGGGGGTCAAACCAAAATCTGTCTGGTAGGCGAGCGATGCGCGATACGAGAATTCGCTGTCATTGCGGGAGAATGCCGCGGCCCCGTCCTGTTCGGTGAAGACCCAGTCCTGCCGACCACTCAGCGTCGCGATCCAGCCGTCGCCAAAGCGCAACTGATCCTGAACATAGAGACCGACAGCGTTCTGCGTCGTCACGGCGTCCTGGAATGGCGGATTCAGTGTGGGCGTGCCGGGCGCCGTCGGATTGACGACAGTGTTGTTTGCGAAGGCCGAAGCCTGCGTCTCGTCCAGCCAGTAGGCCCGCGCATCAAGTCCGAAAAGCAGATCATGCTCGACCGGCCCGGTTTCGACCGTGCCAAAGTAACGGACGTCCATCTGGCCGGTGCGCACTTCAGTATCATGTTCGAAGGCGATCAAATCCAGCGTCCCGACCGCATCGACCGGCGTCGGAGAGAACCCGAACGTGCCATAACCGAAGGGGAAGTAGTAGCTTTCGTCAACCTTGGCATAGCCGACCCGTCCGATCCCTGTCAGAACAAACTCGTTGTCGAACTGGTGTTCTACGATCACCGAAGCCGTGCCCTGATCGCGCGAATAGTTGTCCCAGTCCGAGTCCGAGAAGTTTGCATCCGGGTCGATGAAACCGAACTCTGTGGTTGACCGGACCGTTCCGAAATAAGGCAGGAAGGTCGAACCGTTGTGCTTTTCTTCCGCCTTGTGCAGGTTCAATATCAGCGTCAGCTGGGTCCCGGTGTCGAGTTCGACGAAATAGGACCCGCCCAGCGTGCCGCGCCATCCTTCATTAAGATCGTCGTATTTCTCACCGCCTTCGAGCCGTCCGTATACCCGGAAAGCCTGGCCGTCATCGAAGGTCTGGCCATAGTCGAAGGCTGCCCAGCCGCCGACAGCGTCGTTGATTCCCAGCACGATCTCGCCGCCATCCGTGCCCGGTCGCTTCGAGACATAGTTCACGATCCCGCCCGGGTTCGATCCGCCGTAGAGCGCAGAGGCCGGACCGCGCAGCACCTCGATCCGCTCGAGCGTATAGGGATCGATGAAGAACGATCCGAAAGCGAAGGCAAGGTTCTGGGCATTGTCCAGATAAATGCCCGTCTGATCCGCCTGAAACCCGCGCACGCGCAGCCAGTCATAGTCCTGATCGTCGCCGAACACATCCGACGTGACACCTGCTGTGTAGCGCAGTGCCTCGGATGTTCTGGAGGCGTCAAACAGTTCGATCTGGTCACGACCCAGAACGCTGACCTACCGCGGCACCTCGCTGAGCAGCACCGGCGTCTTGGTGCCAGTATTGGTCGGTGGATTTGCGTTGTCGCCAACGGGGCCAGTTGCGTCCTCGGTAAAGGTGACGATGATGTCCTCGCCGACGAGTTCGTCGTCGACATTCTGAGCGGCTGACGGGTGCGAGGATAGCGTTAGCGCAGCTCCAAACGACGCCGCGATTAATGGAATGCGCATCTTTCGTGCATGGTCAGTCACGGGAACCCCCCTCTTCAATCAGCGTGATTGGCACCCCGGGCGCATGTAGAAAGCGCGCACCGGGCAGGCTGGGACGCATTTATAGAAGCGGGGTATTTGACCTGTCTTGGACGTTTGAACTGACGGGGCGGGGGGCTTGTTCGATTGTCCAACGGCCCGGCGCAATCCCGGTGGCTGCCTTGAAAACCCTGTTAAAATGGGCCTGATCCGAAAAACCTGTCAGCCGCGCGATCTCGGCGAAACGGCGACCCTTGCGCAACAGAACCTTCGCATGATCAATTTTCTGTTCAAGAAGCCACTGATAGGGTGACGCCCCGGTCAGCTCTCTGACTTCAGAGTTCAGCTTCGTGCGGGAGAGGTCCACAGCGGTCGCGAGTTCGTCAACGTTGATCCGACGCGCCATGTTATTTTGGACGAAAGATCTCAGGCTTGCGAGTAAGTCCTTGTTCCTACCTTCGGGACGCGGGGCTGCAGCCTCGCCCAGAAGCTCCAACACGATGCACTCGGCCAGCCGGACACGGACCGCAGACGGCTTGGACTTATCGGAAAGCAGCTTCGCAATTTCTTCGATTGCCGACAGGTTTTCGAAAAAGATCGGTTTCGAGGGCGGCGCACCGCCGTCCAAAAGTGTCTTCATCCGCGCCCGGGTCATGTGAATGTCGATGTGGCGCAGGGTCTGCGAGCCGGTCAGACAACTCCAAAGCTCAGCCCCCGCCGGAACATAGCAGCCCGCGCATGACCGCAGCGGACCCGACCGGCTGGGCGCGAGGTTCAGACGCCCGCCATCCAACATCACGAAGATCCGGGGATGGATCGAGACATAACGGCCATGCGCTGCGGCCGTGCATTCGACATGCCAAAGGTCGATCGCCATATCGCCGACTACCAGCGAGTGCAGATCCTCCAATGGATGGAATCCGCTGACCGTCACATACATCTTTGGGTGAAAGCCCATCGCA
>JBCCMP010000397.1:0-3872 GCA_039026295.1 Pseudomonadota bacterium
ACGTCGCCACAGGCATAGCCCTGGATTCATCCAGCAGTCTCTCCGGGATCGACTCGATCACTGCGGGTGACGGTAACAATCGCATCATCGCGGGCGCTTTCGCGGACCGCGTAGACTTTGGCAACGGGGACAACGCACTTTTGTCCGACGGCGGGCAGATCACCTTCAATCCGCTGGCAACCGGCGGCCGTGCTGGCATCACCATGCAGTCCCAGCACGACATGCGCGACGGTCAGGACAGCGTCACGGCCGGCAATGGGGACAACTGGGCAATTCTGGGTGGTGAAAGCGACCGCGGTGCCTTTGGCGGCGGGGACAACATCGTCCTCGGTGACAGCGGCCGGATAAATGAAGGGGCCGGTGCAACGCCGCGCAGCGTTGCAACGACCAATCCGGGGACCGGGGCAAACGATACGCTGACCTTCACCGCAGGTAACGACGTGGTACTGGCCGACGGCGGATCTGACAGCATCCTCGCAACCGCCGGGAACAACTTCATCGCGGGTGATGGTGGGTCACTGACGTTGACCAACGGCGTGTCGGACAATCTGCTGATCCAATTCTCTGCACTTTCGGAAAGTTTCGGGGCGGCCGATGCCATCGCCACGGGGACGGGCCAAGATACTGTCATCGGCGCAGTGGGTGATGACAGCATCACGACAGGTTTGGGTGACGACATCGCCGCTGGCGACTGGATAAACGTCATCGCGCCCTCGGCCGCTGCGGGTAGTCTTGCCTCGACCGCGTTCGGTGTCGAAGGCGAGGACAGCATCAACACCGGCTCTGGCAGCGACATTGCCATCGGCGGCGGGATGGATGACGCCATTCAGGTCGGCGAGGGTGATGACAGCGCCTTCGGAGACAACGTTCTCGTGCTCTACACGCCGAACACGAACATCGAAGCTGTCACCCTTCTGCAAAACGGCATCGGTGGAAATGACAGCATTTCCGCGACCGGTGCGGGAGACAATCTGCTGGTCGGACAATTTGGCAACGACACGCTGACCGGCGGCATAACGCAGGACATCCTGATCGGAGACCATGCCACGTTCGGCTTCCTGCCGACCGGCGCCTTCGGGCTGGGGGAGACGCAGGTCGATCGCCTCGTCGAGATCGACGCCATCGCGCCAGCGCTTGGCGGCGACGATCTCCTCTTCGGTCTTGCCTCCCGCGACATCCTGCTTGCAGGCTTTGGCGTCGACAGTGTCTTCGGCGGCAGCGATCAGGACATTCTTGCTGGTGATGATTTCAGCATCAACATCACATTCTCGTCTTCCTCGGCAAACGGTCTGATCCTTGAAACTCTGGAATTCGAAAGCAATGCGCCCTTCCTGCAAGGCGGGAACGACTTGCTCGACGGGGAAGGCGGCCCGGACATCCTGATCGGCGGTCTTGGCCCCGATCGGCTCAACGGCAACACCGAGACTGATTTCCTTGCCGGTGATGCGGTGGCATTCCTGCTGACCGCGCCGTTCGCTGACCTGTCATCGCTGCCTCCCGGCGCTCCTGGCGGGTTGTTCGCCCCGGAACGCGAATTCGATCTGATCACCGTGAACTTCCCGGGTCCGGGCGCCGGGGATGTTCTGTCTTCAGCACAGGTTGCCGGATCGCTCGGCTTCAGCCTGAACAGTGCGGGAGAGGCAGACGACGAGGCCACGGGCGTTGCCGCAATCCAGGAACTGATTGCCAGCGGGACATCAGGCGTGGATCTGGTCGCAGAACTTTCGGCACGGGCGAACGATCTATTCACGCTGATCAGCGACACGGTCAGCAGCAGTGAGACGGTGCAGCGAATTGCCGATTTGCTCGCGCTCGACGTTCCCCAGGACGTGCTGGTGGAGATGATCCAGAACGGCCTCGCCCAAGAGCTTGCGACAGCATTGGGCGGCGACATCTCCGCGCTTGACCGGTTCATCCTGATCAAGCTGATCGAGCAAATCGTCGAGCCAGCGCTTGAGGCGGCAGAAGAAGCAGCCGAGGAAGCTGAGCAAGAGGCGAGTGTCGGCGGCGACACGATGGTCGCGGCATGAGCCAGAAGATTACCTGATCATTAAAATGTCCCGGGCGTGACCCGGGACCTTCCATTCATCGCGCCATCTCGCCGGCCTGTGTGTTTTAGCCTTTGGCAGCAATCACGGTGATTTCAACGGTGAAATCGGGCGTCGCCAGATCTGCCGATCCACAGGCCCGCGCAGGCGCGGCACCGTTCGGCACCCAGGCGTCCCAAACCGCGTTCATTTCATTGAAATCATTCATGTCCTTCAACCAGATAATGGCCTGCAGGAGGTTCGATTTGTCACTGCCGCAGGTAGCGAGCAGAGCGTCGATCTTGCCCAGAATCTCGGTGGTCTGGGCGGTCACGCTTTCGCCGGCGGTGCCGACCTGACCAGCAAGATAGATCGTGTCGCCGTGCAAAACGGCTTGGCTCATGCGCGCATTGGTCTGATGGCGAGTGATGGACATGGGGTTCCTCCAGTCATGATGTTCGAAAGCGGGCGGGCGAAAGCGCCTCAACGGTCTCGGCCGACACCGCAGGCTTGTGCCCCAGGATCAGGTCCGCTGCAAGCTGGCTCATCGCGGGCGCTGTCTGGATCCCGTAACCGCCCTGACCGCACAGCCAGAAGAAACCCTCGGCCTCTGGCTCGAAGCCATTGATCGGTGTCCGGTCCGGCGCAAATGTGCGCAGCCCGGCCCATGACCGTTCAACCCGCGTGACCTCGAAGGTCGTGGCCTGCTGGAAACGATCCAGCCCTTCGGCCAGCACCAAGTCATCGGGCCAGGCGTCATGGGGCTCCACCGGGTCTTCGTCCGCTGGTGAAACCCATAACCGCCCACCGTCAGGTTTGGCATACCACGTCTCTGCCGCCGCTGCTGTCACGGGCCAGGTTCTGTTATCCATGCCATCGGGCATAGGCAGCACCGCCATTGACCGTCGCAGGGGCATCAGACCTGTCGGCCCGATGCCGGCCCGTCCGGCCACAACGTCGCCCCACGCACCTGCGGCGTTCACGACAGTCGGAGCCTCGAATATGCCCGCCGCGGTCTCGACCCGCCAGACATCATCAACGCGGCTCATCGCCGTGACGGCAGCCTCCGTGACCAAATCCGCCCCGTAGCGACGCGCCTGTTTCAGGAAAGCCTGAAAGAGAGCATCGATATCGATATCTGCGGCATCGCGTTCCAGCGCCGCCCGCACCACTTTTTCCGGGCGATAGATCGGGAACAGCTTCAGTACTTCTTCTGGCGTCAATATCTCCAGACCTGTTGCGCCATCGAGATAGGCTGCGAAGTCATCGGCCATTCCGGGTTCCTCTACCTGCAGCACTCCTCGGGGCGACAGGAAACCGGACTCTGCAAGATCTCCACCCGAACGAAAGACCTCTTCCGAAGCGGCGTTCAGCGCGCGGATCTCGGTATTCCCGTAGTTCAGGATGAACACTGCCGCCGACCGTCCCGTCGTGTGGTAAGCGGGCCGCTCTTCCATCTCCAGAATGAGTACTTTTGCGTCCGGGGCCAAACGTGCTGCGGCACCAATCCCTGCCATGCCGGCACCGATGATCAGGATGTCAGAGGTTTGGATCATGTGAGAGCTCCAGGAATTTCTGGACTTAGGGGGGTGTGTTAAACTCGATGTTGCTTCGCCTGAACTTCACGAGGCAAAACCTCTCAAAACACTATTGGAGAACAAGATAACTTATCAACCCGGCGCGTTTTGTGAGACCGCAACCTACGGAATTGGCGGTGGCTACGAACTGGATTGCAAGCTGCCGACGTGAGCAGAGCACGTGATGGGAAACGGATGCGTCCGTCAGCTGAAAATCGCAAGCGTCAGCGGCGGACGTGCCGATGCAAGTCTGAACAGTGGTGACTTC
>JBCCMP010000398.1:0-3838 GCA_039026295.1 Pseudomonadota bacterium
GAAGCGATCTTCCTCCCAGGCCTTCGCCGCGCGTTTCTGTGATTCAACGGCATAGGCATCGACGTCATCGCGGCTGAAACCGTACTTCGTGGCGATGATGTCGGCGGAAATGCCCTGCGGCACGAAATGGGATTTCATGGCGAGATAGGGATCGAGCGCAATCGCGGCACCGTCCGAGGCCATGGGAACGCGGCTCATCATCTCGACGCCGCCTGCCACGTAGAGGTCCCCCGCCCCTGCCTGGACCTGGTTGGCACAGAGATTTACCGCTTCCATGCCCGAGGCGCAGAAGCGGTTTATGTGCAGGCCGGGAGTGACGTCGTCCCACCCGGCATAGAGCACCGATGACCGCGCGATGTTCGCCCCCTGCTCGCCCACCGGGGTCACGCATCCCCAGATCACATCTTCGACCTGGGACGTGTCCAGATCGTTGCGATCACGGATGGCGTTCAGCATGTCGGCGCTCAGCTTCAGCGAGGTCACCTCGTGCAGGCTGCCATCCTTCTTGCCCTTGCCCCTTGGGGAGCGCACGGCATCGTAGATATAGGCTTCGGTCATTCGGATTTTCCTCCTTGGGGATCCTTGTCGAGAGCTGAGCCGCTGGCAGAGGCCGCTCGCGCATCGAATTGTTCACGGAAGCGATGGATGTCGGCGGTCCGGATCTTGCCGAATGGCCCAGCATCAGCCGGACGCGCGATGCGGGCGTTGTCGGCGTCGACCAGCAAGGCAAGTTCCTCGCCACTTGAGAGCATGACATTGTAAAGGGCCGCATCCTCTGACCCATCGTCGAACGTGTTAAACACGATCGACTCAGGTTGATCTTTCAGGCCTTCAAAGAACAAAAGAACGAACGCCGCCATACCGACATCCCGCCGGATCGAATGCGCGATCATTGGTTCGATCGTCGAAACCGGCACGACCGAAACGGGGGTTTTGGTGGTTCCGGGTTGGTCTTCAGGCTCGAACAGGCACACAAGGTCGTCCCGCACAGCGCCGAGTTTGCCACCGGCATCGGTGGCAACGAGCCAGCTCGAAATGCTCCACCCGTCGCTTGTGCCAGAGATCCCTTCGTCGATATGCAAGACCCGAAGCGGCGGGCTCGCCAGCCGCGCGGCACGGTAGATACCCACAAGGGGAACCGTCTGGAGTTGTCGCTCCAGTCTGAGGACAGTCGCCACGTTGGCATCACGCTCGGTCGCCGTTGCCTGGTAACCCGCAGCGATCATCAGCCGGAACTGCCAATCGGATGACCCGGCATCAGGTCATAGGGGTGTTTCCAGCCGGGCAGCGCCTGAATCCGGTCGCGCCACGCGGTGACGTTCGGGACCTCGGCCCAGTCGAAATCGTATTCGTCGGCATAGTGGATGTAGCCCTGGCAGCTGAGGTCCGCGGTCGAGAGCGCATCGCCAACGATCCAGTCGCGGCCATCGAGATGGGTGTTCAGCACCTTCAATGCACCGACGGCGCGGCCTTTGAGGAAACCTATGACATCCGGGTTGCGCATCTTCTCTGGCGCGAAATTCGTCAGAAAACGCCAGGTCGCCATGTTCGCCGTCAGCTTGTGGTTGTCGAAAAGGATCCAGCGCAGCGCTTCACGCGGATCGCTGGCTGCGTATTTGCCCAGTGCTTCGGTCAGATAATCCAGCATCACGCCGGTTTGCGACATGATCTGGCCGCCATGTTCCAGAACCGGCACCTCGGCCATCGCGTTCATTTCGGTGAATTCGGGGGTACGGTTCCCGCCCTTGAAGAAATCGACCCAGACCGGCTCCCAGTCGGCCCCGGCGAGCTCAAGCGCGAGGGCAACTTTGTAGGCGTTGCCGGACTGCGCGAAGCAGTGAAGTTTGTAGTCAGACATTCGTATCTCCCGTCCGGCGCGGCTGCGCCGTATTCTTCGATGAACTCTTTGAAGACCGCATCCCCGCGGCCCCGGTCCACTTAGTCGTCCAACTGCTGCCGCAACACCGCCAACAGATAATTGTTACCGAAGCTGCGCGGATCGTCAGGCGCACCCATGCGAGAGCGCGCCGCTACAGCCCTCTTCGTCCGAACCTGCACCGGCAACTGTGGAGGTATGAACATCACGCGCTTTCTATCCGCAGCAACTGAACCCGCCCGCGGCCGCGCCGCAGCCGCCCGCGATGCCTTCTCCGACTGCGCCCAGCCCGCCGCTACAGATGCCCGTTGCCGCTTCCGCGCCTGCAGCGCCGCCAGCTCCTGCTGCTGCTCCACCCTTTGATCCTGTGCCGCTGCAGCAGGCCGATGCGCCCTCGCAGGCGAAGAGTTTGGAGTCGCAGGACCACTTTTCGCGGATGCTGTTCCTACGGTTACGGTCGTTTCCCTTGGCAGCGTTCTCTGCCTCGTCGTTATCGGATTGCTGCGCCAGAAGCGTGTGCATGGCTGCCCGGCAATCCCTGAACCGGCCGCGGATCGCCGAGACGGCGTGCCAAAGACCCTGTTCACGAATGGCCTGCTTTGCAAAGCCGGAGCAACCGGGGCCTCCATGCAGAACTGCGTGGGCACAGCGAAATCCCTTTCTGGGCGAGATCCAGAGCTGGTAGAGGGCAATCCCGCCGAGCGCGGCGCGTGTGGCGAGACCGCGTCGCACGGGGTTGCCCTGACGCCAGTCTCAGAATGCCTCTGCCGGAAGATCCATCACCGGGTCAGCGCCGGTCTGGATACGGGTCAGACGCAGCGCGGTTTCAGGCAGCATGCGCTGCATGTAGAAGCGCCCGGTCATCAGCTTGGCCTCGTAGAAGGCCTTGTCCCCGGTCCCCTCTTCCAGCGCGCGCTGTGCTGCCTTGGCCTGACGCGACCAGCAGACGCCCATGCACACCAGACCGAAGAGGTGCAGGAAGTCCACCGAGCCCGCCAGCGCATTGTTCGGGTTCTTCATTCCGGCCTGCATGAAGTACATGGCGGCCTGCTGAAGGTCCTTGGACGCGGCTTTCAGCGGCTCGAGGAAGTCCTTGGCCAGGGTCAGGTCGTCCTCGTTTTCCTTGATGTAGCCCTTGATGTAATCGAAGAACATAATCATCGGCTTGCCCGCCTTCGCCGGCATCTTGCGGCCGACCAGATCGAGCGCCTGAATACCGGTGGTGCCCTCGTAGATCATGGTGATCCGGGCATCACGGACAAACTGGGACATGCCCCATTCTTCGATGTAGCCGTGGCCGCCCAGGACCTGCTGCGCCTGCGCTGTCAGCCGGTAGCCTTCTTCGGTCAGGAAGCCCTTGATGACCGGCGTCAGAAGGCCGACGATATCTTCGGCGCGCTCCCGTTCTGCCGGGTCCTGATGGTGTTTCGTGGCGTCGATCAGCAGCGCAACCCAGGAAACGAACCCGCGGGCACCGTCCACGAAGCTCTTCTGCTCCAGCAGCATACGGCGAACGTCCGGGTGGACGATCAGCGGATCAGCGGGCCCTTCCGGGTTTTCGACACCCGTGACTGCCCGGCCCTGGAGGCGATCTTTCGCATAGGCGACCGACGCCTGATAGGCGGCCGAGGCAATCGAAAGCCCCTGCATGCCAACGAGCAGCCGAGCCTCGTTCATCATCGTGAACATCGCGGCGAGGCCCTTGTTCTCGGTCCCGACCAGCCAGCCCTTGGCGTCGTCATAGTTCATCACACAGGTCGAGTTGCCGTGGATGCCCATCTTCTCTTCGATGCTGCCGCAACTGACACCGTTGCGCTCGCCCAGAGAGCCGTCTTCGTTGACCAGAAACTTCGGCACGACGAAGAGCGAGATGCCCTTGACCCCGGCGGGTGCATCCGGGGTGCGGGCCAGCACCAGATGGACGATGTTGTCGGCCATGTCGTGCTCGCCGGCCGAGATGAA
>JBCCMP010000399.1:0-3833 GCA_039026295.1 Pseudomonadota bacterium
CGATCTCGTCGCGGCGGGTGGCGGTGACTTCCAGCCGGTAATCGGTCAGCTGCTCGTCGATCTTCATCGAGGTCAGGAAGCCGTCGATGGCGCCTTGCAGCGCCGCGCGAACCCGCTCGTTGTTCAGTCGGCCAACGAAGGCGTCCGACACCTGGCGGATGCCTGACTTGGCAAAGTCGACGATCCGGCGGGTGGTGACTTGCGTGAAGCCGCCCGAATCCGAGGTGATGCCGCGCGCAACCCGGGTTCCGCTGCGGTCATAGAGCACCATGACCCGGTCACCGATCAGCGCGAGGCGTTCGCCATAGCTGAACTTTTGCGTCAGGCTGGTGATGCCCATGACCTGCTTGTTGGTCGGGCTGATATGCGGCGCGAGCGACGAAATCATCGCGGCGACCGGTCCGGCCACGTAGTTGCCGGGCAGTGCAACCGGTGCGTCCGTGGCTGCCGGGTTGAAGATATGATAGCCGGGCGCCGCAACGATCACGCGGTCGTTGTCCTGTTTCTGTGCCTGAACATCAGCGGCGGTCGCGCCGTCTGCACCAATCACCGTGATCAGGTCCTGCTGCCCCGTTTCAGCCGATTCAACGATGGGCGGGATGACCGCCAATGCGGCCGACGTCGCCAGATCCGGCGCAACCAGGATCTGCACGTCTTCCTTGATCAACTCGTTGAAAGCGGACGTGTAATCCGCCTGCGCGGTGTTGTCACTGACGCCGCGCGCATAGACGGTGCGAGCGCCGTTTTTGTACAGCTCGCCAATCTGGGCGGTCAGGTTCAGAGATGAGCCGCTGGCATCTACGGCAGGTGCGCCGAAATGCGTTTCAGCCTCAGCAGCACTGGACAGCAGCCGGGTCGTCCCGGCATTTCCGGCATCGGTTTCCCCGACAATCGCGATATTGCCGACGGATACGCCGCGAACGCCAATCAAGCCTTCCGAATTGACCCTGATATAGGTCCCCGGGTGGACGAGACTGGCACTAACAAAGGTCTCTGCCATCGTTTCCTTCTCCTGTGCTCAGAGGCGTGCGAGCCTGAAATGCCGGAAACGAGCGGTGCCGTTGCTCCGACAGAAAAACCCGACATTGCCGGGGGTCGTGAGGGTGGAATCGGTGCCGGACAGCACCGTGACTTCGTTGATCGCCAGTTCGAACCGGTCGCCATCGGCGAGAAGGCGCAGGCGCAGCCATTCGCCGGTCGGATAGCCAACGCCGTCGGCCTGGCCGCCGGTTTCGAGAAAGTCGCCCGAGTTTGCGACGCGCTTGCCCATGACGCGGAGTGGCGAACTGGTTTGCAGCAGCGCAAACGCGAAATTCTGCGGATCAGTGAAACGGAACACCAGGCCCAGCCCGCCGCCGCCATCGCTGCGGACATCGGCGTTCAGGACAAAGTTCATCAGCGGGCCGCCGGCAACGCCGGTGTTCAGTGTCAGGAAGGTGCCACCCTTGTTTCCGGACAATCCGGCAACGCCTGAGCGGCGCGTGCCGGTCTGGAGTAACTGATCGTTTGGGGCATCGTAGGCCCACGCCCCGGCGGTGCCTTGCCCGCCGCTGTTTGCGACGCTGAAATCGGCCAGCGGGTCGTCAAGAAACTCGGTCGCGTAGACCAGCTTGCCTGGGCCGTCGCCGCCTTGGGTGATATCGCGGCGGACCTCGTCGATGGTGCCTTCGGACTGGCTCGGCAACGGCTTGTGTTCGAACATCACGTCAAAACGGATGTCGCGTCCGAAGGGGGCAGACAGACCGTCGGACGCGGCGAGAGTATCCGATTTGTCGCCCTTCTGGCGACGGACCCGAAGCAGGCCGCGCTTGCGCAAGAAGTCAGGGTCAGCCGCGAGAATATCGCGGGTTGCCTGCGTCTCTGCTGCGAGCAGTCCAGCCTGATCGGCAGCCAGCACGCGGACAATAACTTCGGCGTCCAGGCGGCGTCCCCAGATCTCGGCCTGAGGGTCGTCATGCAGGTCGATGAAGCCGCCGATGCCCACTGTGCCGGACTTGTTCGGATGGACCGAAATCTGAGGGGTCAGAGACGCATTTGCCGGGGTCGACAACAGCCCGGAAATCTCGCCAGCGAGGGCGTCAATTGCATCTCCGACGGAAGCGAGCATCAAAACTCATCCCGGCCAAAGGCCGCTTTTGGGACGTAAGTTTTCTGACAAAGCGCGCACGTCTTCTGACGCATCGGCCAATACCCCCCACTTAAAAACTCAGTGTCGATCAATGGAACAGACCGTAACACCGATGCGGTTTGGCCGGAAGATAATTTCTCTAAAAAGTTGTGCCGCGATCGGGAGAGGTCCGGCGACCACCGCGTGGTCATCGCCTCTGCCGAAGCACTCGGCCGTGCCATCAAGCGGTTGTCGCCGCGGTCGTAAACCACTGATGTGATTGACAAACCGACGTCTATTCGTGACCGTTTCAGAAGATCATCGTTCAGGGGCAGAAGAGGGGAGATCGATGCAGGGGCATGTCGCGTTTGGCAAGATGGAGCGGGTTCTCTACGGACAACCAGCGGCTGAAGCTGTTTCGGAATGCGTGCAAAAACTGGGCAAGCAGCGGGCCTTCCTGATGGTCAGCGGCACACTGAATCGCGAGACGGACGAGATCCAGAAACTGCGTGATTCTCTTGGCGGTCTGGTGGCAGGGGAATTCGAAAGGATGGCCCCGCATACGCCAAGGCGGTCGGTCATAGAAGCGGCGAACGCGGCGCGGGACTGCGATGCCGATTTGATCATCACGCTCGGCGGGGGATCGATCACTGACGGTGCAAAAGCTGTTCAGATGTGCCTGTCAAATGATGTCACGACGGTCGACGATATCGACCGGCTTGTCGCCTTGAAGGGACTGTCCCCGCCGACAGTCCGGCAGATCACTGTCCCGACGACCCTGTCCGGCGGAGAGTTCAGCGCGCTGTCCGGCGTGACCAACGAAGCCACCCAGCGAAAAGAGATGGTAACAGATCCGCTGGTCATTCCGCAGGCGGCCATTCTGGACCCGGCAGTCACCGTCCACACCCCAGAGTGGCTTTGGCTGTCAACCGGGATCCGGGCCGTGGACCATTGCGTCGAGGGACTGTGTTCGCTGGAATCCAACCCCTATGGCGATGCCCAGGCCTACAAGGGTCTGGAACTTCTCTCGCAGGGTCTGCCGCGCGTAAAGGCCGATCCATCGGACCTGCAGGCCCGGCTGGATTGCCAGCTTGGCACGTGGCTGTCGATGGGGCCGCTTTCCAGCGGGGTTCCGATGGGTGCCAGTCACGGGATCGGCTATGTGCTGGGCGCCGTGTTCGGAATCCCGCACGGGTATACCTCGTGCCTTATGCTGCCCGCGGTGATGTCCTGGAACCGTCAGGTCAATGCGGACCGGCAGGGAAAGGTATCTGCAGCTATGGGGCAACCGGGGCGCGATGCTGCCGATGTTCTTGATGATCTGATCGGCGGGCTTGGACTGCCACGCAGCCTTACCGAAATGGACATCGGTGCCGACAAGTATGACCAGATTGCAGAGTTTGCCATGCAGACACCGTGGGTTCCCCGAAATCCGCGATCGATTGCCGGACCGGCGGAGATCGCAGAAATTTTGGCGCTCGCCGCGTAGGACCTTGCCAATGCAAAAGCTTTGCAGACCGCAAAGTCTTTCTGCCTTGGATAGAAACGAGTTTCTGAATTCTCCTCTCAATATGCACAGCGACGGGTACTGGGTTACTTTTCTTGGTCGAACAAGCCGTATTCGCAAAAAACATTTACAATTCAGAGACTTGAACCTCGTGGAGCGGTTTTTTGGCCCGCGCGGCACGGTTCCCGCCCTCGAAGACGGGACCGCGGCCTACGCGGC
>JBCCMP010000400.1:0-3640 GCA_039026295.1 Pseudomonadota bacterium
CCCGCCAGCCGGTCAGCACAACCTTGTCACCCGGCGCGAAAGCAGGATTGTCCGATGCCTCGACGGTGCCGGCGAAGTCGATTCCCGGCACGTGCGGGAAGTTTCGAACCAGCCCGCCTGATGCGGTGATGCAGAGCCCGTCCTTGTAATTCAGCGTCGAATATTCGACCGCCACGGTCACATCGCCTTCGGGCAGAGATGCTTCTTCAATCTCCGTAACCTCAGCCTTCGCCGGGCCATCGTCTTCCTTGGTTACCATCAGTGCCTTGAAGGCCATTTTCTTGCTCCTGCCGTGGGACTGTCTGGATTGACAACTCTCATGTCGCAGGTGTTTAAGCAAGCGGGCAACTACAGGCAAAACATGTCCTTTATGATTTGCCCGCCAGCACAGTCCCCGCCAGCTTCGGAGCAGCCGCCGTCATGACCGTCGCCACGCTGAAATTGACCGAGCCCCGCGTTATGACGGGAATTGGTGTAGGACTTCTGGTCCTCTCGGCCTGGCTGGCATTGATCGTGATCCACGGTGACGCCGGATTGGCACTGGATTCGATCGCAGAGCTGTGCGGCCAGATCGGCGGATCCGTTGCGCTGTGGTTCTACCCGGCAGTGTTGTTCATGTGGCTGTTGATGGCGATTGCCATGATGCTGCCCACCGCTTTGCCGACGATAGACCTCTATGTGCAGCTCAGCCGCCGGATGGAGAGTGGCCGCAGTCAACGCATTGTTCTGTTCGTGGCAGGTTATGTCGTGGCCTGGGGGGCATTCGGTGCGCTTGCTGCAGCCCTGCAGATCACGCTTCGCGCCATTCCTGTGGACGATCTTGCGCCGGTGATCGCCGCGGGCAGCGTGCTGATCCTGGCAGGATTGTATCAGTTCAGCGCACTGAAACAGAAATGCCTGGCCCTTTGCCACAACCCGATGCTTTTCTTCATGTCACGCTGGCGTGAAACCTATCCTGGGACGCTGCGACTTGGATTTGAGCACGGGCTGATCTGCATCGGGTGCTGCTGGGCGCTGATGCTTTTGATGTTTGTCACCGGAGCGATGAATTTGGTGTGGATGGCCATGCTGGGCCTTGCCATGCTGTTGGAGAAACTTCTGCCGGATGCTGGCACATGGGGCCGGGTCGCCGGAGCATTGATGATCGCTGCCGGAGCGGTCACCATCGGTACAATCCTGATCTGAGGGAACGAGAGCATGACGAAGACGAAGACCAGACCGAAAAAGTCATCGAAAAAGCGCGGAGCCGTCACGAAACTTGCTGGTGCCATTTCCTCCCGTCTGCCGGGCACGGATCTGGTGCCGCACAAAGCGACGAAACAGGGCTGGGCAATCAACGGCGAGTTGGTGCTGAACTGCAATTGCACCGTGTTCTGTCCCTGTGTCGTGTCGTTGGGCGAACACCCGCCGACGGAAGGCACATGCAAGACATGGTTCGGCATCCGGATCGATGAGGGTCATTTCGGCGAGACGGACCTGAGCGGCCTGAACGTCGCGATGATCATCGATATTCCGGGCATGATGGGCGAGGGAAACTGGACTGCGGCCGGCTACATCGATCAGCGCGCCAACGGCTTCCAGTTCGATGCGATTTCGAAAATCATGTCGGGACAAGCCGGGGGCACAACGGGTTTGCTGCGCCTGCTGGTCGGGAATTTCCTGGGCTTCACCCGCGAAGAAGTCATCTATGAGAACATCGAGGACGTCCGGTCGGTAACGGTCGGCAAAAAGGTCGTAGGCGCCGTCAAGCCGATCGAAGGCAAGCGCCCGGGCGAAGAGGTGGTCATTCAGAATACCGGTTATTGGATGGGTTCAGAGATTACTGTCGGCAAGTCGCTGAAGGGCAAGGTTCGCGATTTCGGACGGGTCTGGAACCTGGACGGGCGGTCCTGCGAGATCTGCCAGATCGAATGGTCTGGTCCCTGATATGATCCCGCGCCCGCCCCTGTCGGCATTGGATGGTGAACGCCTGCCCGGCATCGGGCACAATCTGGGTCCGCCGCTTGACGCCGCTGTATCGTGGCGGCGTCATGCCTGGAAGAAAGCCCGGGCGAAGCTGATGCCGCGATTACCGCTTGAGGTGATCCGTCGACGCGTGTGCCGGGCCAGACAATTGGGGCTGGAGTATCCAGCCTATGCATCGATCCTGATGGGAACCGGACGCGACATCGTCGGCTTCATGTTCACCTGTGATGCACTTGGCCTGCGCTTGGAGCGTTCCCTGCCGCTTTCAGAAAGCGTCGTCGCCAAACTGCGCGCCATCGAAAGATGCGAGACGCTGCTTGCGACCGAGGGTTTGATGGATCCGGTGCCAATGGCGGCAGAGATCGCCAAGGCCCACGCCATAAGCGTGCGCGCCGGGGCGCGTCTGCCGGGATCGGACAGAGTGCCGTGGACGGTGGGCCGAGATGCCATCCAGTCGGCACTTGCTCCCTTGAGGCTTCCGGCAGACGCTGTTGTCATGATCGGCACCAGGGCGCACGAGCGGACCTGGGCCGATGCGGCGCGAATGGCGAAGTTTCTGCCCGCAGACAGGTACTTCGCCAGCGCTTAGTCTGTCGCTTGCCTTAGCGTTCCGCCCAGGACATCCAGAGATCGGCAACCGTCGGCCCTTCCCAGCGGCCCCAAAGGCGGGTTCCCGACCCGCCCGGGCTGAGGTCGGACAAGGTAAATGGCGTCGGTGCGATCGACGTGTCAATGATCGCAAATCCCGGATCGGTCGGCGCTGCGCTGTCGGTGCTGCGCCCGATGAACAATCGGCCCGGCTGATGCGGGTAGTTGTCGAAGTGCAGTGCCGAATCGCCCGGCTCGGCATCGATGGTGACGGACCTGATGCGCGCAAGATCGGTCGTGCCGTCAACCCGCAGGAAAATTCGCGTGGCTGTGCCTTGCGCGACGAATTCGATGCGGGTCACACCGGTCGAGAGGATCGGGCTGGACGAAAACAGCGTCGGCGTCGGCAGCACATTGAAAATCAGCATGCTGAGACCAGAGGTTGGCACGACGTCGACGTCGATGTCGACGGTGTAGGCCGCGCCCGGCACCGAGGCGATGCTGTGATAGACCTGCGCGCGATCGAGGAAGGATGTGGAAGCAGGTGTCAGGACCATGCTGTCCGGGTTGAAGAAGACGGACGCTGCATTGACCGGATCCTGCGTCCAGCAATTTGCGGCAGGCACCCCGCCACCTGCGATCGCGCGGGGGCGGGCTTGCAGGGTTACATAGGACGGCGAGACTGCAGGCAGCAGAGTCCACACGTCGCCAATCGTTGATACATGCTCGGGCATTTTTTGGTTCCGATAACAAACTGAGAATCGTTGCTCGGAGACCATAGGAGCAGGCCCAGAGGTGTTGCGCGCGCCAGGTGATGTGCGGCGCGCTGCTTTTGTGCGGTGCTCTTCAGCCTCTCCGTCTCAGCCTTTACCGAGATGCCAGTCAAGGAAGTCAAGACGGTCCTGACCCCAGAACTTCTCGCCGCCGACAACATAGAACGGCGCGCCGAAGACGCCGTTCTCGAGACAAAGATCCGTGTTTTCCGCGTAGCGTGGGACTGCTGCGTCGATACCAGGGGTAAGGACGGCTTCGTCCAGATCGTTCTCTGACAAGATTGCCGCAATGGTTTCGGGATCGGAGATGTCGC
>JBCCMP010000401.1:0-3608 GCA_039026295.1 Pseudomonadota bacterium
CGGTCTGTGCGGCGGGTTCTGCCTCGCCCCACATTGCCCCGCGCATGAAGCCAAGCCTGGGCGGTGTCGGCGGTTCAGACAGTGCAGTCGGGGTCAGCTGAGCCGCCGCCGGGTCCGAGGGCATCGCGTCAGCGGCAAGGGCGATATCCTCGATCGAGCGGCCATAGGTACCGACGGTATCAAGAAAGTCCGCCTGAAGGGTCACGCCGCGCCGCGGGATGCGGCCGAACGTCGGTTTCAGAGCGTGAATACCGCAGAAGCTGGCAGGCCGGATGACCGAGCCACCGGTCTGTGTTCCCAGCGCCAATGGCACCTGCCCGTCCCGGACAGCGGCAGCGGACCCCGAGGACGACCCACCTGGCGTATGGGCAGGGTTCAAGGGGTTGCGGGTCTTTCCCGGACTGCGGGTGGCAAGTTCGGTCGTGACAGTCTTGCCCAGAATGATCGCCCCGGCTGCACGCAACTGCGCAACGCAGTCGGCATCGCGTCCGGTCGCGCGGCCTTCATGGGGCGCGTAGCCGTTCTGGGTCGGCATGTCTGCCGTCTCGATAATGTCCTTGATGCCGACGGGCACCCCGTGCAGCGGGCCGATCGGCTTGCCAGCCGACTGCGCGGCATCGGCCTGCCGTGCCTGTTCCAATGCGGTTTCCGCGTCCAGCCAGATCCAGGCACCGACCTCGGCATCCCGCTGCTCGATCCGGTCGAGGCACGATTGAACGAGGGCTTGCGCGCTCAGTTCGCCGGCCGCGATTTTGCGCGCCGCTTCTGCCGCGCCAAGGTTGGCATGTGTCAAAGCTGTCTCCCTCGTCTATGCTCAGTAATCATGCCTGCGGTCCGGTGGAATCCGATCTGCATATTCGCCGGTCAACCTTCGGCGCCGTCCAGATAGTCGGCAATCCAGGCATCGTAAGTGTCCGCACGGGTCGCGCGGCGCATCAGATCGGCCGAGCCGGGCCGATCGGGCGCGCGCCCCTCGCGCATTGCAAGCAGCGCTTCTTCCATGGCCCGCACGGCCGCAGGCAGGACCGGATGGCCCGTCAGGCACATGCGGACGTTGTGCCGCGCCAGATCCTCGGTCGGCATAATCTTCAGCGCGCCGCCCATGACCAGCGGGACATCGAATGCCGCGCCAAGGGCGGCGATCTGCTCGGCAGTGTTGATGCCCAGCATGAACAGGGCATCTACCCCCGCCGCTTCATAGGCCTTGCCGCGGGCAATCGCATCTTCCAGCCCGGTCACGCCGCAGGCCGAGGTGCGTCCGACAATGACAGTCGACGGATCGGCCCGGGCATCCAGCGCGGCCCGCATTTTGCCGACACCCTCCTCCAGGCTGAGCAGTTCCGTCCCGGACTGCCCGTGCCGCAGTGGCAGCACGGTGTCCTCGATCGACATCGCGGCGACACCGGCGGCCTCCAGCTCTTCTACTGTGCGGCGAACATTCAATGCGTTGCCGTAGCCGTGATCGGCATCAACGCAGAACGGCAACGATGACGCGCGGGACATTCGGCGACACTGATCCGCGAATTCGGTCAATGTCATGACGATCAGGTCGGGTGCCCCGAGCACTGCCAGCGAAGCGGACGATCCACCTACCATGCCGACCTCGAACCCGATATCCTCGGCCAGGCGGATCGAGAACGCATCGAAGACCGAGGCGGGGATCAGGCATTTGTCTTCAGCGAAGTATGCCCGGAAGGCCTCGCGACGAGCTTTAAACATTGGTCTCTCCCTCGGGCTTTTGCCATTCCATCACAACAAAATACGGAACGCGCCGATATCGTGCGGCTTTTTCCGCATCTTCCGGCGGATATCCCTGTGGCGATGGTTCATCAAAGAATGTCAGCCGCAGCTCATGGTCCAGAAATGCGCTCATTTAGGCCGCGAGTGGCCTGTGATGGTTCACGATGTCCATGCCGCGCCACTGCGCGCGGATCGGACGATGGTCTGAATAGTGATCGATCTGGAAGTGGGGCGTCCCGTCGCGCATGATCCATCCGTCCGGCTGTCCGGCGGTGTTGTAGCTGGCAAGGTTCGCGATCAGGAGGCTGCCGCCCGGCGCACAGACCCGCACCAATTCGGCGATGGCCTCTTCCAACCCTGCGATGTCGATAAGCGAGAGGTAGGAGACGACAAGGTCGAAGACCCCGTCGTTGAAGGGCAGGTCTTCGGCGCGGCCCGATCGGTAGTCGCCATCCACATCGCGCGCACGCGCTTCCTGAAGAAGTCTCTCTGTCGGATCAATGCCGATGGCGGCTATGCCCCTAGCCTTCAGCAGGCGGCAAAATCGGCCCTCGCCGCAGCCGACGTCGAGTGCGTGCCGAACATCTGGCCTGCGGCTTCGGCCAAGCATCACGCGGTCCAGCACGTGGCGCCGCGCCCAATCGCCATGCTCGCCCTGCTCTTCCAGCCAGGCTTCGGCAGATCGGTCCCAGTCGGTTTCGACAGCGTTCATCTCAGCCCCGCTTCACCGGAGCATGACGTTCCCAAAAGTCTACCGCCCGGGCGTAGGCGTCCCGGTCAATGGGCACCCCCGATCCACCTTCTGCCTTGCCGAGGGCGTTGCGCATCTGCGTGATCGGCGGCATCGGCGGCTCGGCTGCTTCAAGAACGCCGATGACGGAGACGATGCCCCAATCGCAGTCTGGGACCGGCTCTTCATCCGGATAGTCTGCTGCCTCTGCCACCAATTGAGCGTGGGAATAGAGGATCACGTCCAGCCACTCGGCGCGGGGAGGGTCGATGTCATCGAACCAGCGTTCCAGAACCGCCAGTTCGCCGGGACGCCGCGCTGCATATCCGGTTTTGAGGAGCGCCGCATTCGATGGCGTGATCGGTGCAAAGCCGCACCTGGTTGCCGTGTCGTTCGGCGCGAAAAGATGCTTGCAGAACGGGGCGTAGCCATCGATCAGCGGCGTTTGTGCGGTGTTACACCGTGCGACCAGTTCATCGGGCGAAAGCCCCTCTATCCGCGTTCCAGACGCACCGGGCTCCCAATTCCGAAGAGCAAAACTGGTCATCGCGATGCGCATGGGCCGTTCCTTCTTGTCCAGCGCCTGTCGTGATCTGTTTTGCCCCGGGGTTCAACACCCGATCCATGCAGTCCAGGTTCGGGATCAGAACTTCGCCTTCAGCCATTCGTCCAGGATTATCCCCCAGCGTCCGGCGCAGGCCGGCTGGCCCGTCGCGCGCTGATGAAGGCCAAAACCGACGCGCGTGTTCACTTCGATCAGGACCGGCCCGTCATCTGTCACCGCGACATCCCAGCCCAGCAGGACCGGCGATCCGGGGAAAGCAGCATGTGCCTTCCGCACCAAAGAACACAGCTCAGACCAATGGGGGATCGGCCGCCCGTCAGGTGACTCGCTTCCCGTCCAACGCGGCGCGAGGACGGATTGTGATGGAAGCGTTTCGCCCGAGGCGAAATCAATACCACGCTCTGTCCGTTCGGCGGGCGATGCAACGAAAGACCCGGCAGGGTGCAACGAGAGATAGGCCGACACGATTTCCGTACCGCCCGTCTTCAGAAGCGCAGAGTTGACGCGAAGAACAGTCGCGGCAGGTGCAGTGAGCGCGGCCAAGTCAGCGTGCGGATGCAACCTGGGCTGCGC
>JBCCMP010000402.1:0-3596 GCA_039026295.1 Pseudomonadota bacterium
GGCGTAATTACGCCTACGGGACCGATCGGCACCCGGGTTGTCACGTTCATCAGGGTTGCCGAGGGCAGCATCTGCCCGTCCCGTAGGCGTAATTACGCCATGGAACACCCCGTTCATGCTGTCGACTTGGAAGATTGCACCGGCGCTGGCGGCAGGATGCACCGTGGTTCACAAGCCTGCCGAATTCTCACCTGTGACAGCCAGGTTGCTGATTGAAATCGCCGAGGAGGCAGGGCTGCCGCCCGGCGTCTGGAACACGGTGAACGGCATGGGCGAGGAAGCCGGGAAGGCGCTGACCGAGCATCCCGACATCAAGGCAGTTGCCTTCGTGGGCGAATCCAAGACCGGCTCGATGATCATGCGCCAGGGAGCGGAGACGCTGAAACGGGTTCATTTCGAGCTGGGCGGCAAGAACCCCGTGGTTGTCTTTGACGACGCGGATCTGGACCGCGCGCTGGATGCCGCGGTCTTCATGATCTATTCGCTGAACGGCGAGCGCTGCACGTCCTCGTCCCGGTTGTTGGTCCAGTCGTCGATTGCAGAGGAGTTCACGGCCAAGCTGGCGGAGCGCGTTCGCAATCTGAAGGTTGGGCACCCGCTGGATCCGGCGACGGAAGTGGGCCCATTGATCCATCCGGTGCACCGCGACAAGGTCTGCAGCTATTTCGACGTCGCCAGGCAGGACGGCGCGACAATTGCCGTGGGCGGAAAGGCGATGGACGGGCCGGGCTGCTTCGTCGAACCGACGCTGTTCACCCATGCCCGGAACGATATGCGCATTGCCCAGGAGGAGATCTTCGGGCCGGTCCTTACTGTGATCCCGTTCGACACCGAGGTCGAGGCGCTAGAGATCGCAAATGACGTGCAATACGGCCTGACAGGCTATGTCTGGACGAATGACATCACCCGGGCAATGCGGTTCACCGACAAGCTGGAAGCTGGGATGATCTGGGTCAACTCGGAGAATGTACGCCACTTGCCGACGCCGTTCGGCGGCGTGAAAGCTTCAGGCATCGGACGCGATGGCGGGGACTGGAGCTTCGAGTTCTACATGGAGCAGAAGCACATCGGGTTCGCTACCGGCCAGCACAAGATCTCGAAGTTGGGCGGATGAGCATCGGTGCTGCATTCGAAATGGCCTTGAGGGCACATACCGGACAGACCGACAAGGCCGGGGAACCCTATATCGCCCATGTCGTCCGGGTTGCTGCCCGTGTCGAAGGGGAAAACGCGACGATCGTCGCGCTGCTGCATGATGTGGTCGAAGACTGTGATGTCACGCTGGCAGATGTCTTTGCCGCCTTTGGCCAGCGAATTGCTGATGCGGTGGATGCGCTGACAAAGCGAAAGGGCGAGCCGCAGGAGAGTTATCTTCTGCGTGTTTCAGCCGACCCGCTGGCGCGCATCGTCAAGCTGTCAGATCTGGCCGACAATACGTCCCCCATGCGAATAGCGCTGCTAGACGACGCCACCAAGACGCGTCTCGAAAAGAAATACACCGCAGCAATTGCGGCGCTGAACTGAGGACTGACCATGCCTGTTCCCGGACCTGTCCTTTATCCACCGTTCAACATCCTGCGGCTGAGCCACGTTGAGTATACCGTCACGGATCTGGCAGCTTCGCGCGCGTTCTATGTGGATACGCTGGGTCTGCAGGTGACCCACGAAGACCCCGGTCGCCTGTATCTTCGTGCGATGGAGGAACGGGGCCACCATTGTGTTGCGCTGGTCGAAGGCCCGGAAGCCGGCGTTGCCGTTCTGGGCTTCAAGATGTTTGACGCGCCGGATCTGGAGAAAGCGGCCGACTGGTTCGCGGCGGAGGGCTTTCCGGTGGATTGGGTCGAACGGCCGTTTATCGGGCGGTGTTTCCGTACCCGTGATCCGTGGGGGATGCCGCTTGAGTTCTATGTGAAGATGGATCGCCTGCCGGTGATTTCCCAGAAATACGCACTCTATCGCGGTGTGAAGCCGCTGCGGATCGATCACTTCAACATGTTCTCGGCGGATGTCGACGCCGCTGTCGCCTTCTACAACCGGATTGGTTTCCGGGTGACGGAGTACACCGAGGATGACGAGACCGGAAAAGTCTGGGCGGCGTGGATGCACCGCAAGGGCGGCGTGCATGACATTGCCTTCACCAACGGACGTGGACCCCGGCTGCATCACACTGCATTCTGGGTGCCGACGCCGCTGAACATCATCGATCTTCTGGATCTGATGGCGACAACGGGGTACGTGGACAACATCGAACGGGGGCCGGGACGACACGGGATTTCGAACGCGTTCTTTCTTTATGTCCGGGATCCGGACGGCCACCGGATCGAGATCTACTGTTCTGACTATCAGACGATCGACCCCGATCTGGAACCGATCCGCTGGAGCCTGAAGGACCCTCAGCGCCAGACCCTTTGGGGCGCGCCAGCGCCAAAAAGCTGGTTCGAAGAAGGGTCGCTTTTCGATGGGGCAGAGGTTTTGGAACCGGCGCTCAAGGCGCAGCCGATCATCGCGCCATAGGGGGGACTGATGGCCTGGACGAATGATCAGACTGCGGCAGCGGCGGCGGATCTGTTGGAGGCAGAGCGAACGGGGGTGCAATGCGGGCTGATGTCCCTTCGCCATCCCGGTCTGGATCTGGACGGCGCTTACCGGATTCAGGATGCGGTTGTGGCCGGGAAACTGGCCGCGGGCCGCACGCAGATTGGCTGGAAGATCGGTCTGACCTCTCGCGCCATGCAGGATGCCTTGAAGATCACGACCCCGGACAGCGGCGTCTTGTTCGACGACATGCTGTTCGAGACAGGCTCGACCGTGCCGGAGGGACGGTTCATTCAGCCGCGCATCGAAGCGGAAATTGCCTTCGTGATGGGCGACGATCTTCCGGCCGCGCCCACGCGGAATGATGTCATGGCGGCCACGGAGTCCATCGTTCCGGCGCTGGAGATCCTGGACACGCGGATCCTGCGTCAGGACCCTGACACCGGAAAGCTGCGGGTCGTCACCGACACGATCGCTGATAACGCGGCGAATGCCGGTATCGTTCTGGGCCACGCGCGGCATGCGCCAGCGAATGTGGATATGCGCTGGGTCGGTGCGATTGCCACCCGCGACGGAATTGTCGAAGAAACGGGGCTGGGCGCGGGCGTTCTGGATGATCCCGCAATGGGCATCATCTGGCTGGCGGAGCGGCTTGCAACGCAGGACGCCCGGATAAGGGCCGGTGAGATCGTCTTGTCGGGCTCGTTCATCCGGCCAATCGAAACGCCATCCGGATCAGGGATCGGGGCAGACTATGGCCCGTTCGGACGCGTCGACATTGCCTTTGCCTGATCGTCAGGGGATCACGACGATGTTGCCGACATGGGACTTGCTGATGAAGGCCTCTTGCGCTGCATGAAGGTCCTTTAGCGGGTAGGTTTCAGCGAGCAGGGGCTTAATCTCTTCCCGTTCGATGTATCCCACCAGATCGGCAAATGTACCGGGGGGCACCACCGTGGCACCGGTCATCGTCAGATCGCGCAAGTAAAAAGTGCGGAGGTCGAAATCGACCATTGGTCCTGCGATCGCACCAGCGCAGGTATAGCGTCCGCCACGGGCAA
>JBCCMP010000403.1:0-3550 GCA_039026295.1 Pseudomonadota bacterium
CTTTGGCTGTCATTGCCGGAAGACCGTCCCTTGCCCCCCTGCTTTTCGCAGCGCTACGGGCGGATCGACATCGGAAATCGTGGCGGGATCATTGTCGATGGAACAAAACTGACGGTTCCAATGGTTCCACAGCCTTGAATAGGTGACGGGGGCCGTAGGCTGGCCCCCGTGCCTGTTCAGAGGTCTTCGTTGAGTTCCGCACCGGACACATGGCGCAGCCACCAGTCTGCGGGCATGGTCGGCGAGCCGGTGTTTCCAACGACTGACAACGATGGGCAGCTTCCACCTTCGCCGGAGATCGTGATCAGATCGCCATCAAACGACTTGAACGTGGTCTCGATGGATTCGCCATATGTGGGCGCTTGCTCCATCAGGATGCCTACCGCGATCCGTTCGCCCATTCTCATACTGTCATAGTAGTCCGAGTAGTAGTGGACGCCGGCCATGTTGCGGCCGATCGAGATATTGGCCGCCAGCTTGTCCAACTCGCCCTGGATGGTCAGTTTCTCGCGTGTCTTTCGATCGCGGATCAGACGTGAGCCGTCACCGTTCGGAACATAGGCGATCGAATCTCCGTCCTTGGTGCAAAGCTCGCGCTCTTCCCCGCTGTCGCAGTCTTCGAACATCTCGAAGAACGCTTTCAGCATCGTGACGCAGCCCCCGGCGACGGTGGCATGTCCCGCGCCATAGGCCGGGTGCATCGGCGAGCCTTCTGGGAAAGCCATCGGCAACAACAGATTGCATCGCTCGAAAAGGCCGGGATCGACACCGTCGGGCAGGCAGTCTTCATCGCCGCACTTCAGATTACGCATATCACGCATGGCGTTCTGTTTCTGATTGTGCTCGATGATTGCTTTTTGAAGCTGTTCCGGAATTTCCTTGAGCGTCTTTTCGAACGGAGTTGCGGTGCAGCCAAGCTTTTCGCCGAGTTCCATGCAGGAAAGGGTGAAGCGTCCGCCCAAGGTCTCGGGCCTTGCTCGGCGGTGATAGTTGAACTTCTGCCGACGCACGGCCTTTAAGCAGCGCGTTGCAACCTCGCAAACCAGGCTGAGTATGTGTGGTCCGCCGAAGGTTGCAAAGGCATCACGATGGCCGGTCGGGCTGGGTTCCGGGAAACCCTTGGACGCTGGGACACCCATACCGAGCATGATGAGAGCGGCATTGAGATAGGCCTCGTAGAGCGCGTCAAAGTGGACATAGGTTGCCAGATCGCGAGGGGTCGTGATGAAGCGACGCTTCTCCTCGAACTGATCCGCACCTTTGAAGTTGGCACCGTTCTGGACGTCGAGCCACGAGCTCCAGTCCGTCATGTAGTCGAGGCAGTTCTTGTGGGTCAGCGTGCGCTGATCGATCGAGATTGACCCGTACGGGATGAATCCGTCCTGCAGATCCCATGCGGCCGCCGTGGCCGGGAAGCTGGATGCGCCGCCTCCGCTACAAGCGAGCGATGTGGCACCGATCAGCATGAATTGAGAGATGTAGGGTCCTTTGTGCGAGCCCTTTGTCGACCCCCGGAAAGCGTTTTCGGGTGTCAGCTTGCCATCGATCGACAGCGTACGGCCGATCCGACGATTGCGCTCGAACCCGTTCAAACCCGTACTGTCGACCAAGTGCGGGGTCGATGAGCAGACATACTTGCCGCTGTAGAACGGCATCTCATTCAGCGCGTCGACGACTTCTTTCGCGCTGAGCACGGCAGGCTCGGCACCGGGGTCACTGGCACACAGCTTGTCCCCGCCGCCGCGGCAGATTTCCGTGAACGGTACATCGCGCAGCAGGGCGAGTCCGTAGACTTCGGCCATCTCGGCTGCCAGTTCGGATGAGCCGACCCTTGGTGCAGGTGCCATGCCGACAGCTGCGGCATCCGGTCCCTGCAACTCGTAAACGTGACCCGCCCGCGGGCTTTCCCAGCCGCGCCAGGTTACCTTTGCTTCGCCGTGGCAGGTGATCTTGACCGGGCAATTGTACTCCGTGCCTGCTGCGGTCACGACGTCTTTTTCGAAGAGTGTCGGATCGGGGGAGTTGATCGCCTCGACGAAGCACCGATAGTCGGCGGGGTCTTCGATCAGACCGCATTTATCGTGCTTCAGCCCTTTGGTGAAGTTCGCCGGATAACGGGCGCCAACCTCGTTCCCTTTGCCATCTTTGCGTGGGCCATGATCGGCCTCTTCGCCATTTGTTCGGGTGAGCGCCTGCGGATGGAGCCGCGATACCTCGGTGGCCAGGTCTCTGGCACGTTTCGCAGCGAGCGAGCGCTCGGACCCGTTTGGGACCGGTTCAGAATAAGGCAGCTTCATTGTAAATTCTCCTCGTCAAAAATGGTCTTGGCTGAATTCAAAGTAAGTGAATTCTTGGTAGGCGAAAATTACCTAAAGTTGTGTGCGAATTCTAACATCGATCGAAGAATCGCGAGAAAACCAGCGATTCCAAAGTGAAGTTTCACTAATGCCTAAGCGTCATGCGATCCGCTGGAGCCGTGGCGAATGGTCAACCGACTTACTTTGCCGGGCCGCTGCACGTCGATCCAACGCCGTTGCCGGACTTTGCTAGATGTCCAGGTTTTCCACGCTGAGCGCATTCTCTTGAATGAACTGCCGCCGCGGCTCGACCACATCACCCATCAGCTTGGTGAAGATCTCGTCCGCATCGGCCATGTGCTCGATGCGTACCTGCAAGAGAGTGCGCGCTTCCGGGTCCAGTGTGGTTTCCCAAAGCTGCTCCGCGTTCATCTCGCCCAGACCCTTGTAGCGCTGAAGTGTTATACCGCGTTCGCCCTCTGCCATGATGACGTCAAGCAGGGCGGATGGCGAAGCGATCGTCACCTCTTTGTCCTTGCGTAGAAGGGTGGCATGACTTCCGTAGGTCTCTGCCATCGCGGTGGTCAGGCTGGCCAGCTTTCTAGCTTCTGCGCTGCGCAGGGCCATCCCGTCAATTGTGCGGGTTTCCGCGACCCCTCGTACGATGCGCGTGAAGCGGACGCCGCCATCGGCGGTGACGTCGCCCGTCCAGCCCCGTTCTGTTTCCGGGGCAAGAGCATCCAGTCGTGCGGCGACCGCCTGTATTTGATCGGCTGATGCACTGGGTTGCACCGCGCCTTCAATGGCCATCTGCTCCAGGACAAAGCGAGGGTAATGCGTCGGGAATGCAGCGAGCACCGTTCTTACAGTCCGCGCTTCTTCGACCACCCGGATCAGATCCGGTCCGGCGATTTCGGCACCGGAGCCAAGTTTCAGCACCGCCTCTCCAGCGCCCTGTTCGATCAGGTAATCATCGAGCGCAGGTTGGTCTTTCAAATAAACTTCCGACCGGCCGCGCGTGACTTTGTACAAGGGCGGCTGCGCAATGTAGAGGAACCCGCCTTCGATCAATTCGGGCATTTGGCGGTAGAAGAAGGTGAGCAGAAGCGTCCTGATATGTGCCCCATCCACATCGGCATCGGTCATCAGGATAATCTTGTGATAGCGCAGCTTCGAGACGTCGAATTCATCCCGTCCGATTCCGGTGCCAAGCGCGGTGATCAGCGTTCCGATTTCCTGAGAGGACAACATCC
>JBCCMP010000404.1:0-3529 GCA_039026295.1 Pseudomonadota bacterium
CCATATGGTACCTATCATCCTGAAATGTGCGTACTTGTCTTAGCGTAACTGCTCGGCCATATGCCCGCTCAGACGACGACTTGTCAAACATGCACGCGCAGAAACAGGGAGAATGACCATGGCCTATTACTCCGTTCTTGAGGTGACGCCGAACGATGACAGCTGGATTCCGGCGTACCTTCCGGCCGCCAACGCGCTGGTCGCCAAACACGGCGGCAAATATCTGGCCCGCACATCGAGCCACGAGCGGCTTGAAGGCGACAGCGCAGACCCTGCGCTTAGAATAATCCTCGAATGGCCGACAAAGGACGCCGCGAAGGCTTTCATGAACGACCCTGACTATGCGGCGCATCTCGCCGCCCGGACTAACGGGTCGGTCAGCCATCATGCCCTGATTGAAGGCAAGGACGATCTGGCGTGATGTCATAGAGACTGCCGTAGCGCAGAGGCACCAACAAAGGGAGACACCTGAATGTCGAAAACGATCCTGTTGACCGGCGCTACGGACGGCATCGGCCTGGAAACCGCTAAACTTCTGATCGCCGATGGCCACAGACTTCTCGCGCATGGCCGAAATGCCGGAAAGCTGGATGCCCTGAGGGAGACGCTGGCGGAAGGTCCGGGCACGGTTGAGACCTATCAGGCGGATCTCTCGAACCTGCAAGAAACGGATCGGCTGGCTTCCGAAGTTGCGGCAGCGCATGACCATCTGGACGTCATCATCAACAATGCAGGCGTCTTCCGCACCCCGTCCGAGGTGACGGCAGACGGCCATGATGTGCGCTTCGTGGTCAATACAATCGCCCCTTACATGCTGACCCGGCGCCTGCTTAATCGCATGGACAAAAGCGGCCGCATCGTGAACCTGTCATCCGCCGCGCAGTCGCCTGTCAGCCTTGAAGCGCTTGCAGGCCAAAAGCGACTGGAGGCGATGGAGGCGTACTCACAAAGCAAACTCGCCATAACGGTCTGGTCGCAGGACCTGGCCCGCGAGCTTCGATCCGACGGACCTGCCGTGATCGCTGTCAACCCAGGCTCCCTGCTCGCAAGCAAGATGGTTCGCGACGGGTTTGGCGTTGCCGGCAGCGATTTGGGGATCGGGGCGCGAGTATTGGTCGACGCAGCGCTCGGTGACCGATTTGCCGGTGCTTCCGGCCGATATTTCGACAATGAGTCCGGCGCTTTCGCCGATCCGCACCCGTTTGCCATGGACGCAAAACAGGCCGCAGGTGTCATGCAGACACTCGACGCGCTGTTGCCGTAACGCCTAGAAGTCGGGGATCTCTCCCCGGCTCCAGGCATTCAGCACGAAATGGGCAATCGCGCCCTTGCGGGCGGCCGACATTGTCGGGTGCTCGCCCCGCGCCGCGGCCGCAACCTCTTCGCGGCTGACCCAGATGCATTCCTCGATCTCGTTGTAATCAGGCTCCAGATCATCGGACAGCGCCTCGCCGACGCAGGCGATCATCAGGCTGGCCGGGAACGGCCAGGGTTGGCAAGCGGCATAGTTTACCCGGCCAACGGGCACACCCGCCTCTTCCAGCGTCTCGCGGCGGACGGCGGCCTCGATCGTCTCGCCCGGCTCCATAAACCCCGCCAGCATCGAGTACATACCCGGCGGCCACATCGCCTGCCGCCCGATCAGCGCCTTGTCCTTATAGAGTATCAGCATGATCACGACCGGATCGGTACGCGGAAAATGCGCCGCACCGCAGGTCGGACACTTCCTTCGCCACCCGGCCTGGTCCATTTCCGACGGCTGACCGCAACGCGCGCAAAAAAGATGCGTGCGATGCCACTCCAGGCATCCCTTGGCAGATGCGGCATCTGCGGCATCGCCCGCAGAAAGCTCTCCCATGATCGAGCGCAGTTCGATGAACTTGTGATCGCCCGGCAGCGACGGGTGGACGTTCTGCGACGTATCGAGAAATTTCTTCATCTCCTCTGCGTCCGCATTCGGATCTTGCCAGGCCGAAACATCCATTGCGAAGCGCCCCTTGCCGTCTTTCAGGCCCAGCAGGATTGGTTTTTCCGTCGCCTCACCGAGGATCGGCGCATCTGTGGGCAGCCAACCCAATGCGGGCGCGGCATTCGAAAGATGAAACAGCGGCTTTCCACGCCATAACGGGGTGACGAGCGCCTCTGACGCCTCCCACAGCGCCTGAACTTTTTCCGGGTCTTCGCGCGTTATGGATGACCGGTCGAGCGTGGCCGTGCCAGGGCCGTTGAAGGTGATGGAAAACTCGTCAATCATCGCTGGCCCCTCGGTGTCGCTCCGCGCTCATCTAGGCCGGAACAGAGCCAGCGCACAACACGCCGGATCGGTTATCGGGTAGGTGGTAGGGGTTGCAGCTAAAACTTCTCAGGCTGCTGCTATCCGCGCCACCGCTGCCGTCAGCACATCTGGCGCGGCGTGGTGCGCCATGTGCCCGACCCCGTCCAGCAGGGTCAACCGCCCCTGGCGCAAGCGTTCTTTGAACGGGATCGGCTGGCGTTCCGGCCGAATTATGAAATCATCGGTGCCAGAGATGACCTCTACCGGCAGAGTCAGATCGCCGTAGCGCGGCGCCTGCCGGCGCAAAGCGGCATTCAGAGCGCCGATATCTTCCTTGTTTGCCGCGAGGGCCGACGGCCGCATCGCCAGCGGGCCGCCCACATGCTCGACATATCCGGGCGGCGGGGTTTGGGGCGAAAAGATGCGCTGCACAAAGCGGTTGACCCCGCCCCGCTCCACGCTTGCACTGAGATAGTTGAAGTAGAAGCCGATCAATAACTGATCCAGCCCGATCATCTCTGCCAGCATCGGACGTTCTGACCACGGCATCACGGCACCCGACACGGTAACCACTCCGGCGACCTCATCCGGGGCATCCAGCGCCCACGCCATCGCGGCGGCTGCACCCCAACTGTGACCGACCAGAATGGGTTGTTCCGCGCCCATCGCATTCGCCGCGGTACGCAGTATTCGAGCCTGCACCTCTGGCTCCCCGCCCCGATCGGCCGGTCGTTCTGAATAGCCAAGGCCTGGCCGATCAAACGCAATGGCGCGATAGTTCTTTCCGAGTGAAGGCCCAACGTCCCAGGTAAAATCCCTCAGGTTGCCGCTTGCGCCATGCAACAGGATAACCGGCTGCCCTTCGCCCTGTTCCCACGCGTGGATTTTCAAACCATCCGCATTGATGAACCGGCCTATCGGTGGCCAGGATTCGGTCGCGTCGCTGAAGTCTGTTCGTGCGGCACATCCCGCCACAAGAGCGCTCGCCGCCATCATGAAGTGCCGCCGTCTCATGTCAGATACCTCGGCAGGTTGATCCTTAGCGTCTGACATTAGAACGGACCCGCGCCAGCACAAGTGCTGTGGGGCGGTCCTGATCGGATCAAATTCCAAAGAAAGAGAAAAGGTCCCGGACCGGTGGTTGGGGATTGACCGGCCCGGGACCAGCATACCGCGGTACGGATCTTCCGGAACACCACGGAACCAGTGCCGGAAGCAGGGTGGGGGTAATGAACGCGCGCTTCCGACGCCCAA
>JBCCMP010000405.1:0-3449 GCA_039026295.1 Pseudomonadota bacterium
CATCGACCGGGTGCTGCTGCCGTTTGATCTGGACGGCAACGACCGGCCAAACATCGTCGAGATCGCAACGGGCAGCGATGACTTCAACATTCTGGTGATGGCGCTGAGCGCCGCCGGGCTGGTCGAAACGGTTCAGGGGCTGGAGGACATCACCGTCTTTGCCCCGACCGACGCGGCCTTTACGCAACTGGCGCTGGATCTTGGCCTTGACCCGGACACCACGGGCGACGACGCGGTCTTCGAATTCATTGCCGGAGCGCTCGCCGGGCTTGACCCGGATGGCAATCCGATCCCGCTGCTGACCGATATCCTGCTGTACCACGTTTCGGTCGGCGCGAAATCGGCCGCAGCGCTGGAAAACCTGGGGACGGTCGAGACAGTCTTCGGGACGTCATTCGGTGTCGACGGCACCGAACTGATCGACGGCGAGCCGGACATCGAGAACCCGAACATCGTGATCCCGGATATCCTGGGCGGCAATGGAACGATCCAGGCGATCGACCGGGTGCTGATCCCGATCGATATCCCCGGCAATGAAACCGGCGAGACGATCGAAGGGACCAATGGCCGCGATCATCTGGTCGGCACATCGGGCGATGACGAGATCTTCGGCCTCAAAGGCAAAGACAAGCTGTTTGGCGGAGACGGCGACGATGCGTTGTTCGGCGGTGCAGGCCGTGACCTGCTGGCCGGCGGTGCCGGTGACGATCACCTGTCCGGCGGCTGGGGCCGCGATTACTTCGATTTCCGCGATCTGGATGGCAACGACACGGTCAAGGATCTGTCGTCGCGGGACAAGGTGATCATCTCGACGGATGATTTCAGCAACCGGCATGAACTGTTCGCAGCCATTCAGCAGGACGGTGATGACGCTGTGATCCAGACAGAGCAGGGCTCGATAACGCTGGAAGATGTCGAGGTCGCCCATCTGAACCCGCACATCTTCATCTTCGCCTGATTGAAGCCCTGGCGGGCGGTAATTTATCGCCCGCCTCGACCGGTTACGTCAGAGGTCCCATCTGATTGCGCCACGATCATCGTGGATCACCGCGTCGGCTTCGATTTCCACCACCATGCCGGGCTGATTGAGGCCGCATTCGATGCCGCAGGTCACCGGGTCTATGCCCTCGAACGCTGTGCCATGGGCACGGATGAAACCGGAGCCGTGTTCAGACAAGCTGGTCAGGTAGGCGCGGGTGCGCACGACATGGCGCATTTCGGCCCCGACGGCCTGCAATGCCTCTTCGATGCGGCCCAGAATGTAAACCGACTGGGCGAAGGCATCGCCGGGCGCATGGAGTTTGCCGGTCGGCTCGATCGCTGTGGTTCCGGCGACATAGACGAACGGCCCGACCCGTTTGGCCCGGGAATAGCTGCCGATCCCTTCAAGCCGGCCGCCGGATCTGAAGGTCTGGGTCGTCATGCGGCGAGGCGTGCCCGGATCGCTTCTGCCGCTGAATTGAGCGACGCACGCTCTTCATCCGTGAGACGCAGCTCTTCGACAGAGAGAAGGCCGGATGCACCCAGATGGCATGGCACGCCAAGGACCACGCCATCGATGCCGTATTCGCCGGTCAGCATGACCGACGCCGGAACCCAGCCGGCCCGCGCGCCGCGGATATGGTCGATCAGTTCGACTGTCGCATGAGCCGGGGCAAGGGTCGCCGATCCGGTTTTCTTAAGCGCCACGACCTGTCCGCCACCGGTGACGGCATCCTTCACGCAGGCAGCGATTGCGTCGGCGTCAAGAAACGCCTCCAGCGCCCGGCCCTTGATCGAGGATTGCGAGGCGATCGGCGCCATCTCGTCGCCGTGGCTGCCAAGCGTGATCGCCTGTACGTCGGCCGGGTCAACGTCAGCAGCTTTGGCGAGCGACAGCCGGAAGCGCGCAGAATCCAGAGTGCCCGCCATACCGATCACCCGTTCACGCGGGAAGCCGGTGGCACGGAGCATCTCGGTCGTCATCTCGTCCAAGGGATTGGTCACGACGATGACGATGGCGTGCGGTGCCCGGGTCTTTATGGCCTCGGCCGCGGCGCGGATGACGCGGGCGTTCACGCCGACGAGGTCGGAGCGGCTCATGCCCGGCGTCCGGGGGCGGCCTGCGGTGACAACCACAACATCGGCCTCTTCAACAGCGCCGAGCGATGTGCTGCCAGTGACATGCGCGGCACTGCGGGTGATGCCTGCCGCGTGCATGAGGTCCAGCGCCGTGGCTTCGGCCAGACCGGGGATCACATCGATCAAGGCTATTTCTGCAGAGAGGTCCGCGTTTGCCGCCAGATGGGCGATGTTTCCGCCGACGCCGCCCGCACCGACAATCGCAAGTTTGCCAAGACGCTGGGCCTGCCGCCGCGACCCGGCCTGCGGCGTGATCCAGCGGGCGGACCGTCGATAGAGTGACCGGCGCAGATTTGTGCCGCCATCCGTGCGATGCACGGCGGGCCGTTCGAGCGGGCCATCCAGCAGACGGATGCCAAGCCGTTCGGCGCTTTCGCGCGCCAGATCGGTGACGATGTCGCCGGGCAGGATTTCCAACCGGTTGCGCCCCGCGGCACGGATCTTTTCGACATCTTCTGCACCGATGACGCGGGCCATCAGCTTGCAACGCCCTCGACCGCTTCGATCCCGCCAACAGCGGCCTCGACTGCGGTCTTCACATCTTCCTCGCCGCCGCAGATGAACAGGCGGCCGAAACGACCGACGGCACGAACTTCGACGATGTCGACATTGGCGGCTTTTTCCGCCTCGTTCGCGGCGATCGAGATATAGGCCGCAGGCGCGCATTCGATGATGCCGAGGGTTTGCCCGGGAACGACCAGCGCGCCTTTGCGCCACTTGTTTAGAAGCTGTGCCTGATAGGGTTCAACCGAGGTGATGACCTGAGTGGATTCGACCTTCGGCTTCAGCCGCGCAGTCATGCCAACGCCCAGTTCGGCGAGGATCGCATCGCGGGCGGCGGAAACCTCGGCGTTGGACGGGGAGCGCAGGATGAAAAAACCAAACTCCCGTTCCACCAGTTGGCTGGTTGCCTCGACCGAGGACGCCTTCAGCGCCCGGTCGATCAAAGAGAACACGCCGTTGCCGGGCGCGATCTCGCCAATCAGGATCGTGTCGCCGGACAGCGGAACCGATCCCTGCACCGTCGCACCGTTATAGGCGGCGAATTTGGGTTGCAGATTGTCGATCTGCACCAGGGCGCGGATGGTCAGGTCACTCATGGTCTGTCCCTATGCGGTGCGGGCGAGCGCAGTCTGCACGGCTGGTTCTGCGCGGCTGGTTTGTGACTGGGGCTGCATGCGCCATGGCCGCGGTCATTCCCCGTATTCATCGTAAATGTCCCGCCAGGGACGGTTCTGGTAGGCAACGCGCTTGATGTTGATCAGCGAGAGCGCGGTGACATTGTCTGACGTGATCGACCCGGACCATGTGCCGGTGCCCAGCATGAA
>JBCCMP010000406.1:0-3410 GCA_039026295.1 Pseudomonadota bacterium
GCGCGGTGCGGTCGAATTGGCCTGATGCAGGGACAAAATCGTCGCGGCTGGATTGCTTTTTATGCGCCGATGAAGCCACCCGGCCACCCGGTACCGTCCGGCGACCGGGAGATTGCCCGCCTGACGATCCGGGCCTTGGAACAGGCCGGGTGGGAAGTGCGCACCGTAAGCGAGTTGCGGCTGTTGGAGAAAACGGGAGAGCCCGCGGCTCAGGCCGCTCTCGTCGCGGCGGCAGAGGCGGAAGCGATGCGCCTTCTGCGAGATCTCGCTGAAAAGCCGCCCAGGCTGTGGTTCACCTATCACTGCTATTACAAGGCCCCAGATCTTCTCGGACCTGCGGTAAGTAGGGCTCTGCGGATACCTTATGTCATCTCGGAACCTTCGATCGCACCGCGCCGCCGGACCGGAGCCTGGGCCGAATTTGCAAAGGCATCCGAGGAGGCGATCGCAGCGGCGGACCTGCTGCTGTGGACGACAGGGCGGGACCGGCCTGCCCTGGAGGATGGCGGTCACGGGGCGCGTATGGCGCAGCTGCCCGCGTTCATCGATGTCGGTGCGGCGGTGCAACATCGGCCTGCCAATCATCCGGCACGTTTACTGACGGTTGCGATGATGCGGCACGGGGACAAGCTGGAAAGCTATCGCCGCCTTTCGGCGGGTCTGCGCGGCGTTGCCGGTGACTGGCATCTTGATGTGATCGGTGACGGCCCAGCGCGGGCAGAGGTCGAGGCAATCTTCACAAATCACACCGATCGCGTGACCTTCCGCGGGGCCATCGAGGACCGCGCTTTGCTTCGCCTGCAATATGAGAGCGCCGACCTGTTCGTCTGGCCCGGCGTGGGCGAAGGCGTCGGCATGGTCTATCTGGAGGCGCAGGCGGCAGGGCTTCCGGTTGTCGCGGAGGACCACCCTGCCCAGCGGGACGTCGTCGCCGGACGCCTCGCAGTGCCCAGCGACCCGGCGGCCCTGGCGGATGCGGTCACTCATGCGCTCGCTGCCAGAGAAGCACTGGGCGTCGAGGCCCGCGCGCATGTCGAGACCCGGCACAGCCTGAACGCTGCGGCGCAGACGCTTCGCACACACCTCGAGTCTGTACTTTCAAGAGAGACCAAATGACCCCGATTGCCCTGATCCGTCACTACCCTACCGCGTGGAACGCCGAAGCACGGCTGCAGGGGCAGACGGATATCCCGCTCCACGAGGAAGCGCGCGCCACGCTGAACGGGTTGAAGATGCCCGAGCCCTGGTCCGCCGCGCGGCTGATCGCGAGCCCCCTGTCCCGGGCGCGGGAAACCGCAGAGATCCTGGCAGAGGGCCGAACGGTCGAGGAAGACGCGCGGCTGGTCGAGCTGAGCTGGGGTGACTGGGAAGGCCAACGGGCCGAGGATCTGCTCGCAGACACATCCTCCGGATTTCGCCCGACGCACGAATGGGGGCCAGACACCAAGGCGCCAAACGGGGAAAGCGCGGCAGAAGGCTGGGACCGTCTGCGCCCTGCACTGGCCGACATTGCCGCGGATGAGACCCCGGCGGTCATCGTGATCCACAAGGCATTGATGCGTTTGATCCTCGTCCGTGCCGGGGTCGCCACCCCCGAAATCAAGCGCGGGCGGCTCTATCCCCTGACGCTCGGGCAGTCAGGTCTGCCGTCCGACCCCCGCGAAGCAATCCGGTTAATTCCGCGCTGATGGCAAGGCTCAGCTTTCTCTGCTGCCATCTTACGGGGACCGGACATCTGGTCCGCATTCTGCGGCTGGCAGGGACCGCACGCGCGCGGGGCCACGAGGTCCAGGTGATCAGCGGAGGGCGACCGCTGGACCATCTGGACAGGGACGGCATTGCCTTTGTGCAGTTGCCGCATGTCATCGTGAAGGCGCTGGAGTTCAGCATTCTGCGCAGTCCGGATGGGGCACTGGTTTCGGACGCCTACATGGATGACCGGCGGTCGGTGATGGTCGAGGCGCTTCGGCAGTTTAACCCCGATGCGTTGCTCACGGAGCTGTTCCCCTTCGGCCGCCGCGTGTTGGCACCCGAGTTTTTAACGGCGATCACAACCGTGCGGGGGATGGGAACCGGCCGCAGGATCCTCTGTTCCGTGCGCGATGTGCCGGAGCCAAAACCGAAACGCATTGACGAAACGGCAGAGCGGTTGACCGGTCACTTTGACGGTGTGGTAGTCCACGGTGACGCCGACTTCCTGCCCCTGACAGTGACATGGCCGCTGCCGCCGAAAGCGGCGAGCCTGCTGCACCACACCGGCTATATGGGCCGGTCGATCCTGCCCGGACCGGAGGCGCGAGACGGAACAGTGCTGGTCGCAGCAGGCGGCGGCGTGCTAGGCCGTTTTCTGCTAGAGGCAGCGGCGCAGGCCTCGCGGATTGGGACGCTGCATTGGCATATTCTGTGCGGCGGTGCAGATGGTACCGAGGTTGCGGCGAAGCTGACCGAACGTTTTGGCCATCCGCGGGTAAGGCTGGAAGCGGCGCGGCCAGACTATCTGGATCTTGTGCAGCGCGCTGGCTGCGCTGTGACCCTCGCCGGGTACAACACAGCGGTCGAGTTGGCGGGACTGACGATCCCAGTGATTCTGGTACCGTCAGAAGAAGCGGACGAAAAAGAACAGCTGATCCGTGCGGAGCGATTTGCCGGCTTCGACGGGTTCGATCTGATGCGCGAACGGGATCTGACAGCCGCGGCATTGGCCGAGCGGGCTGAGACGCTGGCCACCGGTTCCGGCCGCGCCCCGGTGCCGTTGCAGATCGACGACGGCACGCGGGCCGTGCAAAGGATCGAACACCTGCTGGGGACGTCGCCATGACGATCCGCGCACATCGGATCCGGTCGGCACCGATCATCCATCAGGGGCTGTGCCCTTCCCTCCACGACAACATCAATGGCCCCTCTTTGGTGCACAGGCCAGACTGGGCCCCCGGCCCCGGACGCTATCTGCTCTTTTTCGGGCATCATACCGGGCGCCACATCCGGCTCGCCTTCGCCGATAGACGCGACGGCCCATGGACAGTGCATGCACCGGGGGTCTTGCCCCTAAGCGACACTCCGCTGACGCGGTCCACGCCGAATGTTCCTCAGCCGGACTGGGCACTGCAGCAGGGGGTCGACGGACTTTATCCCCATCTTGCCTCGCCCGATGTCTGGATCGACGATGTCGCCCGGTGCTTCCGCATGCTGTTCCACGGTCTGGCCGATCATGGGGAGCAGGTCAGCTATGCCGCCTGGTCAACAGACGGTCTGGCATGGTCCGTCGAAGGCGAGCCGATCAATGCCACCTATCTGCGCCGCTTCGTCCTGGATGGCCGGTTCTACGCGATGGGACATGGGGGAGAATTGCTGCGCCTGACCGATGGTGGTGCAGACCACGGGCCGCGCCTGATCCCTCGCCCGATCCGCCA
>JBCCMP010000407.1:0-3347 GCA_039026295.1 Pseudomonadota bacterium
ACGTGGGGCGTTTACGCTGCCGATTGGGATCTGCAATTTCTTGAACAGGTCCTCCCAGACCAGCTCATCCGCGCATTTGTTCACGATCAGGCCCATCGCTCCTTCCTCGGAATGGGCGCAGATGTAGATAACGGTCCTGATAAAGCGGGGATCGGACATGCCGGGCATCGCGATCAGCATCTGACCGTTCAGAAATCCTGTATCGCTGGTCCCGGCTGAGTCCGTCATGACGAAATGATGCCTGCTGCGCCGTGCCGGATCAAGAATTCGCGACATCGCGTGTACAGTGGTTGTTCCGTAAATCATTTGCCGCCATGTTCCGGGCATGGAGCGGGTTCTGAAACTCTTGACGGCCTCGATGGCCGCGCTGGCATTTGTATCGTTTTTGGACAGTGGCCCAAAAGCGACGGCGCAGGCGGTCATCTCAACCGGCCAGTCCTTCGTGCAGGGTCGGCTGTTGTCCGGGACCCGGCAGGAAGACGGCACTCGGCTCGCAGGATTGCGGCTCAGCATGGAAAGCGGCTGGAAAACCTATTGGCGCAGCCCGGGTGAAGCGGGCATCCCGCCGCAGTTCGACTGGTCGAAATCGTCGAACGTGGCTGCTGTGGAGATTCTCTGGCCCCGTCCCTCGATCTTCCAAAGCTTCGGGATGGAGACAATCGGCTACGAGGACCGGGTTGTCCTGCCGCTTCGAATAACACCCAAGGACCCCGGCGCGGTAATGTTCCTCGCGTTGACCGCAAATCTCGGCGTCTGCCGGGAAATGTGTGTTCTGGAGCGGTTCGACGTTTCACAGATCGTTGCGCCAGAAACGCGCCCTGCCGGGGCCAGACAGATCGACCGGGCAATGGCGGATGTTCCGGGAAGTGCGGTCGATCTGGGCCTGCAACTGGCCGAATGTCAGATCACCGGACAGGGTAAGAAGCGGCGTTTGTCCATGGACATCCATTTCTCGCGCAATCTGGACAACCCCCAGATTATGCTGGAGGGCGGTGCCGGTGTCTGGCTGAGCCGCATCGAGGCGGAGCAAAACGATCCCGGGCTTCTGACCGTATCTGCGGACCTTGGGTTGATTGACGGAGTCAGCTGGGTGAATCGGAGCGACATCCGGACAACGGTACTGGCAGACGGCTTCGCAGCCGACGTGCAGGGATGTGCAGCGCCGGCTGATTGATCCAAGCTGACCCGAGCGACCTCCCGGCCTAGCCAGCCGCCGGCGTCATCATACCGACAACCGCGCCTCCCGGATCCTTTATCATCGCAATTCGGCCAACTCCGGGAACGTCGAACGGTGCACGCATCACTGTCGCACCACCTGCAGGAGCATCTGCACAGACCTTGTCGATGTCATCGACTGCAAGGTAGGTCATCCAATGTGGCATCATGTCAGGGACATCCAGTTCCGCGATGTCCATGATGCCCGCAACCGGCTGATCATTGAGCGAGCAGACGGTGTAGGTGCCGGTCGGCATCGGCATGTCGGCCATCGTCCAGCCACAGGTTTGGGCGTAGTAGGCCTTAGCAGCATCGACGTTCTGGCAGCAGAGTTCCGACCAGTGAATGCTTCCGTGTGACATCATTTTCCTCCGTTCTCGGTTGCGTTTTCAGATTTTTCAGTTCGCGGTTTCATCCACGTATTGGTCGCGTCGGCGCAGCCACGCCATCGGAAAATCAAGGTCTCCCTCGTTCCGTCCCTGCGGGGTCAGATCCAGCAGGTGATAGGCTGCATTCATGATATCCAGACCGCGGGCATAGGTGGAATAGGTATGCACGATGGTTTGCGGATCAGGCTTCAGGAACACGCTCAGCCCCGGTGCTTCGGTAGAGGGGAAGCGGTTTTGTCCGTAATTGTAGACCGCCGTGCCTGCATCAAGCTGCTGCTGCGTGAAACTGACATTGAAGTCTTCGTTAAAGCCCGATCCCTGGCTGGAGACCCAGTCAAATGAATACCCCATCCGATCACGATAGCTGTCGATCTTATCGAGAGACGTGTTCGAAACCGTCACAAATGCCGTGTTCCGGGCGGCAAGATGTGCTTCGAGTCCGCTATATCCATCTGCCCAGAAAGAGCACGACGGGCATCCCTCCTCCCAGTCCGGGCCAAACATGAAGTGGTTCACAATAAGCTGGTCGCAGGAACCGAAAAGGTCCACCAGGGACTTCTCGCCGTCATTTGACTGAAACCGGTAGTCCTTTTCGATCAGAACCCATGGCAGCGCGCGGCGGCGGGCTGACAAGGCATCGCGAGCTCTGGTGAACGCCTTCTCGTCCTCGAGATGAGCACGGCGCGCATTCAGCCAGACTTCGCGGGATACAATCTCGGGCATTTGCGTCTCCCTTCGTCAGCCTGAAAGATAGTCGGCCAAGGTATCGATCGTGGCCATCCAGCCGTAACCATGACTGTCCCGCGCTTCGGTCGAGGAAAGGCGTTCATGGGTCAGAACCAGACTGGTGCTGCCGTCACCGGAGGCGCTCAGCTTGTAGGTGACCAAGCTCACATCATCCGGCGAAGATTCCCATGCCCAGGTGAATGAAACCATGTTGGGCGCATCAATCTCGACAAATTCGCCCCGCAGATTGAATTCCTGATCCGTCTCGTTTCCGCTCATGTTGATCGCCCATTTGCCGCCAGGGCGCAGATCGGCTTCGGCATGGCTGGGCGTCGCCATCTTGGCGCCAAACCAATGCATCCAGGCCTTCGGATCGGTCAGGGCAGTGAAGACCGCGTCGATATCTGCCGCAAATGTCCGGCGGAGCATCAGCGATGTCTCGCCAGTCATTTCCGGCGCAGCCGCATCTACGGGTGCATTCATGACTTTTCCTCCTTCTGGCTGGCCTTCAACTTCTGATCGGCCAGGTAGACATCAAGGGCATCGAAGCGATGGCTCCATGCGCGCAATTGCGCTTCCAACCATGCGTTAGCGTCGCGCAACGCATCAGCTTTGAGCGCACAGATCACCGTGCGTCCCTCTTTGCGTCGATCGACGAGCCCGGCCTCTACCAGCTTGTTCACATGCTTGAGGATCGCCGGCATTGACATCCCGTGCGGCGTGGCAAGTTCAGATACGGTCGCCTCGCCTTCCAGCAGCCGCGCAACCATCGCGCGCCTGGTCGGATCTGCCAGGGCCCCAAACGTCGAATCCAGATCTTGAGAATTAACCATGCGGTTAACTTTTCATTCCGCCTGAGAAAAGTCAACCTTTTGGTTTTGTATTCTCGCAGTGGAAACACCGCGCGGCCAAAGCGCCGGGATTCGCACAGAAAACCCCAGGATTCGCACCTGCGATCCACCGGCGGATCGCCCATCTTTCTGCGACGAGACAGATATCGTCGCACCCGGGCGCGAG
>JBCCMP010000408.1:0-3326 GCA_039026295.1 Pseudomonadota bacterium
GAAGGACATACCGGCGATCGTAATTGGCGTTTTCAAATGCAGTGGCTTCGAGGCGAAACGGTCACCCAGTACGACGTCCGTGCCGCACGCCTCGCGGTATCCTTCCAGCGGATATCGCGACATCGACGCGCCCAGAAAAACGAGGTCGTCGAAGTTTGGAACCCTGCGCTTCGCACCGCCGCCGCGGATATCATAGATCCCGGTCGCCGCAGCACGCCGGATTTCAGAGATCGTATAGTCGTCAAAGGCCGCTGCTTTGCGCGGCTTGGTGCGAGGGGCGTCACCGTAATCAGCCATCAGTAGGCGCCCAGGTTATCGATGTTGAAGTTATAGAGCTTGCGGGCCGATCCATAACGCCGGAACTCGGACGGATCATAGTCGAAACCTGCCCGTGCCAGCAGGCCTGCCAATTCCTCGACATGCTCTTCTCGCATTTCCTTTTCCTCGCAATCCGCGCCCAGCGATTCGACCTTGCCGCGGACGAAAAGCTTCGCCTCGTAGATCGAATCTCCAAGATCTGCTCCAGCATCACCGCACACGACCAGACGACCGGCCTGACCCATGAAAGCGCTCATATGACCAACATCGCCGCGGACAATGATATCGATGCCCTTCATTGAAATTCCGCAACGCGCAGATGTGTTGCCTTCGACGACCAAAAGGCCACCGTGTGCCGTCGCCCCGGCCGATTGGGAACAGTCCCCCGTGACGCGAACGGTGCCTGACATCATATTCTCGGCAACACCGGTCCCCGCGTTGCCGTTGATGTTTACCGTTGCCTGCTTGTTCATTCCTGCGGCGTAGTAGCCACAATGACCGCTTATGGAGACGCTGATCGGCGTCTTCAGACCGCAGGCCAACGCGTGGGCACCGCCGGGGTTTATTACCGTGAAATCGCCGGACACAGCTTCTTGCAACGCGCGATTCACAGCCCGCCTGTCGTTTGCAGCAAGATCGAATGTAGAATTCGTTTCCATCCGTCGCCTCAGTTATGCATGTGGATCAAACCGGCAATCTGTGCCTGTCGATTGTCTGTCTCCGTCCAGATCCCACATCTCGATCAGTCGTGTGTGAGAAGTAGAACTGGAGAACGCTATGTTACTCATATCAACGCTGGGCCGTGTCATACGCTCCGTCCTAAAGAGTGCCGAGCATGCACGTGCAATCCGTGACTTGCGCGCAATGTCCGATCGCGACCTGAAAGACATCGGGGTCTCCCGCGCAGAAATCGAAGCGGTTGTGACCGGCCGCCAAGCGTCCGATCTGCCCGCCCGCGCATCGGTCGGCGATGCCGTTCGTGCGCATAAACGATTTGGCATTGGCCGAACCGCGACTGCGGACGCCTGACCGCCAATCCTCGACTTTGGCTCCGCGCGGAGGGTGACCGGGAAGGTCATGCCGCGCGGCTCCAGGAATAAATCTTCGCCGGTTGTGGTTCCCAAATTTCAGCGTGTTCAGCCCCCGGCAGACGCGCAATTGCACGGAACTCTGATGACATAGCGGCCCAATCGTCCGTTTCTGCGATAACGGCCGGTTTGCAGGCGATCGGATCCCGGACAACTGCAAAGCCCTGCTGTGTTCCGATCGCAAAGGTGTAGAAGCCGTCCAGATCGCGAAGCGCATGGCCAATGGCAGTATCGATGCCGTCGCCGCTGCGCATGCGCCACGCCAGGTATCCGGCGGCAACCTCAGAGTCATTCTCTGTCTGAAAAGTCTCGCCCTGCTTCTCCAGCTCTTCGCGCAAGCGATTGTGGTTGCTGAGCGAGCCATTGTGGACGAGGCACGTGTCTGCACCGGTGCTGAAAGGATGTGATCCCTCGGTCGTGACCGCGCTTTCGGTCGCCATTCGGGTATGCGCGACGGCATGAGTGCCGGTGCGGTCGGCCAGGCACAGTCTTTCTGCGACGGCATCCGGATCGCCTATCCCCTTGCAGAGCTCCATGGATTCGCCGACGCCAAGCACGCTGACATCAGGTGCATTTGAAATCAGCCAATTGCGAGCGGCCTGCCCGTTCCCGTCGGTCGTAAGAACGGCATGGTCCGACAGTGTTGTCACATCGACCGACGCATCAATCGCATCCGCGAGGCCATTCGCGTGGCTGCTCCAATCGGTGTCGCCGGTGATTGAAAGTGCCGAAATACGGGTGCCCTCGCCCGCGCCATAAACGGCGAAACCGGCCGAGTCAGGGCCGCGAGAGGACATTTCGTGCAGCATCAGGCCGGTCAGACGACCCAGATCCGGCTCCAGTTCTGGATTCTTTAAATAGAGGCCGACAATGCCGCACATGGCCGATCCTTTCCGACACGTCCTGTCCATAACCGATCGATTGCTTAGGACATCACAGATTTCCCCGCAAGAAGAAGATGTTCCTGACGTGAAATATTCAGGGCGGGGTGACGATCACGGACAGATAGACGGCGGGCAGCGTGCGCAACTCTAGCGGACCGTGGGTTGCGCCTGCATCGAAAAACAGGGAGTCCCCCGGTGTGAGTGCATAGGTCTGATCGCCATGGGCATAAGTGATCTCGCCCTCAAGCATGTAGAGAAACTCGACGCCTTCGTGCTGAAAGATAGGGTATGCATCGGATCCCTCGTCCAGCGTGATCAGAAAGGGTTCGACTTGGACCGGGCTGCGCACACCGTGGCCCAAAAGCTGGTACTTGTGCCCCTTGGCGGACCCGCGGCGGTCAATCGTCAACCCCTCGCCTGCTCGGACGAAGGTCGCCTCGCGCTTTTCATCGAAAGTCGCGAAAAAGCTGCCGAGCGGCATGTTCAAAGCCGCAGCCAGCGCTTGCAGGGTGCCAAGCGAGGGAGAGGTTTGACCGTTTTCGATTTTGGACAGCATTCCGGTCGAGAGCGAGGCTGACTGCGCAAGATCGGAAGCAGTCATCCCCAGTGCCTGACGCAATGCACGCACCTGCGCACCAACCAGCAACTCGAGTGGTATCTGTGCATCGGTCATTTCGGCAGGCCTGGCGTCATGGCGCGACAATGCGCGTGGACGGCTCATCGGGCAAGCTATCGGATTCAGTGGCGTTTATACTTTGGCTTTCAGTGCGTCCATCAACTGTCCCAGGAACTTTTCCGCTGCTTCATCGGTCAGTCTTCCGTTCGCATCGAACTTATCGCGCGCGGTGCCCAAATTGACTTCGGGGTTAAACACCAGCTCGCATTTGAACGGAACCAGCAAAAGATACATCAGCGATTTGGCCCGCTGTCCGCCAGCCACCCCGGCGGCGGCGGATACCACCGCAACAGGCGTCCCAGCCATCGGGGCCGGGCGCAGGCGACTGATCCAATCGAGAGCGTTCTTCAGCGCGCCGGA
>JBCCMP010000409.1:0-3326 GCA_039026295.1 Pseudomonadota bacterium
CCGGCGCGATGCGCCTGACTATTGCGTGCATCGGCCGCCTTAAATCCGGGCCGGATCTCTGTTCAGGAAAAATCCTCGCCAATGGGTGCCCGGCCATCGGCCAGGCTGCCTGACCCTCACACCGCTGCGCGCGCTGTCGTGTCGGGCGTTGCCATCCACATCTTTTCCAGCTGGTAGAACTCGCGCACCTCGGGCCGGAAGACATGGACGATGACATCGCCCGCGTCGATCAGCACCCAGTCGGCATTGGCCTGCCCCTCGGCCCGGGCCACCACGCCCGCGTCGTGTTTCAGCCGGTCCATCAGCTTTTCCGAGATCGAGGCCACCTGCCGCGTCGATCGGCCAGAGCAGATGACCATCATGTCCGCCTCGGACGATTTGCCCGCCAGCGAAATCTCGACCACGTTCAGCGCGCCGTCCTGGGTCAGCTGATCCATGATAAGGGACAGGAGTTCTTCGGTCCGGTTTGGTCCGGTCCGGCCATCAGCCGGGGTTCCGGGGATCGGGGCGGTCACTGTTCCCGCCGCATATGGTTCGCTCAGAACACTCTCCATTGTCAGACCCGCGCCGTCGTCCTCACCTGACGGGGCGCCTCGTCCAATGATTAAACATAGGCCAGATTTGCGATCTTCTCAAGACAACGCGTCGGGACCGCAAATCGGGCAGTCTTCGCGCTTTGCGACCCGGATGATCCGCGTATCCGCACTCAGCGCATCGTAAAGCAGCAATCGGCCGTCCAGCGGTTCCCCGGCGCCGGTGATCACCTTGATCGCCTCGACCGCCTGCATGCACCCCATGACGCCGGCCATGGCGCCCATCACGCCGGCTTCGGCACAGGCCGGAACAAGCCCCGGATCGGGGGCTTCCGGGAAAATGCACTCGTAGCAGGGACCGCCCAGCCAGGGTCGAAAGACCGAAAGCTGCCCCTCCCAGCGCCCGATCGCGGCAAAGACCAGCGGCTTGCGCAACCGAACGCAGACCCGGTTCACCAGGTACCGCGTGGCGAAGTTATCGCAGCCGTCCAGCACCAGATCGTAGGCCCCGATCAGCGCTTCCGCATTTTCCTCTGTCAGCCGTTCGGTATGCGCGGCCACTTCGACATGGGGGTTGATCCGGTCGACCGTTGCCGCCGCGCTCTCGGTCTTCGGACGGCCGACCGCGCCGGTCTCGTGCAGCACCTGCCGCTGAAGATTGGACAGCGAAACCGCGTCGTCGTCGACGATCCCGATGGTCCCGACCCCGGCGGCGGCCAGATAGAGGATCGCAGGCGATCCAAGCCCGCCCGCGCCGATCACCAGCACCCGCGCCGCCTTCAGTTTCTGCTGCCCCGGCCCGCCGACCTCGTGCAGCACGATATGCCGGGCATACCGGTCAAGCTCGTCATCGCTGAAGGGTGTCGTCATTGGCCGGTCTCCTGCGGCTGGCATAGAACAGCCCACACGGAAGAACAATCGGGGGGAAACCGCGGAGTCTCTAACAGGCGTCGAGGCGCGTTCCCGGCTATCGTTTTCCTCAAGACGCAAGGGAGTTTCATGAAAAGACTTCTCGCCGGACTGGCGCTCGCCCTGCTGGGGACCCCCGCGATGGCCTTTCCCTGCACGGATCTGATCGAGGCTGGCAACAGCGGTACGTGCGTTGCACATCAGGGCGGCAAGGCGGTCGTGGCCCGCTGCAATGGCAACAACCCATCGCAGCGCTGGGCCTTTCTGATGAATGGTCAGATCCGGCCCGCCAACGCGGTTGGCTCATGCCTGGACATGCGCGCAGAGCGCTTCGGGAACGGGACCGACGTACTGGTCTGCAAATGCAATGGCGGTCGGAACCAGACTTGGGAGACAGGCAAACGCAGCCTCTTGAAGACCGCGAAGAACCACTGCCTCGATGTACCCGCAAGCAGGTTCACCGCCGGGGGTCAGTTGATCATCTGGACGTGCAACCAGAAGAAGCGGAACCAGCACTTCGGCGGGCATGTCCTCGGCAAACCGACCAACGGGCAACTCGCCGCGCCTGGCTTCCCGGCCTGTGCTAAATGCCTCGAACACAGTGGCCGGACCGAAGCGAACGGCAAATGCTGCATCGACTTCAAAGCGCCCCAGGGTAAGCCGAAGGGCCTGAAACGCTACATTCGCTGGTTCGACTCGCTCCGCTGGGGCTTCCGCACCGGGGGCGGGGGCAATTGGGACACCGAACCCAGCGGGCACTGGACCCTGGATGCCAGTCAGACCTACAGCCTGGACCGCTGCGCCCACGCCCATGAGCAAGGACGATGGTCGTCCAAGACCTGTCCCCTCAACGCCGCTTTTGCGAGTCGTCTGAACAAGGTCAAGGCGATCAACATCGAAGAAGTCTGGTGCTGTAGGTGATCCACAGCCCGCTCCGCGCGGCGCAAGCGGCGTGCACGATCGCGTTCCAGGGCAAGACAGGCACGCCGCCGGCAAACGACCGCGAGGCCACGAAAGATACGAACCGGTAAGCCATGACGCCCGTGGTGCTGCTACCTGCCGCGAAGGGTGACGCGCCCGCCTGATCGAACTACGGTGCCCGCGCGGCAAACAGGAGGCCCCGGCATGCAGTTCATGGTGATCGAAACCTTCGACAGCGACGACATGCTGCCGATCTACCGGCACATCCGCGACAAGGGGCGCGGCCTGCCCGACGGCCTGACCTACGTGAACAGCTGGATCGAGCCCGGCTTTCGCCGCTGTTTCCAGATCATGGAATGCGACGACGCCCGCCTGCTTCAGGAATGGGTTCTTGGCTTCCACGGCCTCGGCGCGCATTTCGAGATCGTGCCCGTCGTCCCCTCCGCCGAAACGCGCGAGGTTGTTGCGCCATTTCTTTAGCGGCATCACGCCCGCTGCTTCCGAAAACAGTTTCGAAAGCTCCTATACTGGCAGCCTTGCACCCGTGTCGCCCGTTTTCTAACTTAACAAAACCACGGATTGCCAAATAATAGCTTTTGGCAGCGCGTTACGAATCATGATATTATTTACCCACGTAGTATTTTGCGCGTGAATTATAGGGTGATAGATGCCGTCTATACTTTTTTGGAATGTTCAGCGCCTTGGCAAAACAACCAGTGAAAAACACAAAACGATAATTAAAGAGGTTGTGGCAGAGCTTTCCAACCATTTCGCTGTCTCACAAACCTTCTTTTGCGAGATAACGAGCGATACGCAGCTCGATGATATAAACGTCAGCAAGCAGGTGACCGTTCGGCGGCGCGCGAAATCGACCAGAACCGCGCAACTTGGCTATGGTGCTTTCAATAACCAGACAGGCCAGGAAATCCCGCTGTTGAACACGCCGGTGGCGAATTACAGCGA
>JBCCMP010000410.1:0-3197 GCA_039026295.1 Pseudomonadota bacterium
CGTGATGACCGGGAGGGGCGGTCTGGTCGAGTTGCAGGGCTCGGCCGAGGGAGCGCCGTTTTCAGAAGACGAGTTCGTGCAGATGCTCAGGCTTGCCCGCAAGGGGTGCGAGGAACTGGTCGAAGTTCAGAAAGCCGTCATCGCAAGCGCCTGATGCGGATCGAGACGGGTCAACCCTATGTGTTCGGCCCGTTTGCGCTGAGCCTGCCCGATGGGTGGACGGCGGATTTTCTGCCAGAGCCAGGCAGGCATGAACTGGTGCCCCCAGACGGCGATTTCACCATTCTGATCAGTGGATACGAGCGTGATGCACCGGTCGAGTTGGCAGACGTACGCCCGGAAGCGTTGGACTGCGCAGAGGTTCAGCTTCCATCGGGCCTCGATGGTCTGACCTATGATCAACCGGATGAAGATCTGTTCGTCCGCTTCTGGATGATCCGAAATGGCAATGCGATGATCGCGGTTGCGCTGACGGTGGATCAGGAACATCTTGCCTCGGCTTTGATTCCAGCCCAGATGGTGGTCAGCAGCATTCGGCCCTCGCAGGACTGACACCATGTTCAGAAAGCTCACAGCGTTGTTGACGTTTGGCGTCGTCCTTGGTGGTGGCGGGCCTGCTTTCGCGGTCTGCGAAGGGGCCGACGGCGTGATGTCGACGCTGGTTTGTCTGGACCATGAGTACAAGGCCGCCGATGCCGAACTGAACGCGATGTGGAAGAAAGTGATGACGGTTCACCCGTCAGGCGGTGACCGCTCGGTCCACCGGGAAGAGATCCGCGCTTCGCAGCGGGCCTGGATAGCGTTCCGCGACGCCGATTGCGAGGCGCAGTCCAAGATCGGCATCCCGAAATACTGGGACGTGAACAGGATGTGGTGCCTCTACAATGCCACTGTCGCGCGAACCGCCACCCTGAGAGAAGTCTACGTCAACTGATGCCGCGCCGTTTTACCGAACCCAGGCTGGTGGTTGCCAGCCACAACGAAGGCAAGGTGTCCGAGATCCGGGCCCTGCTTGTGCCTTACGGGGTCGAAACCGTCTCCGCCGGGGAACTGGACTTGCCGGTGCCGGAGGAGACGGAGACAACATTTGCGGGGAATGCCCTGATCAAGGCGCGTGCGGCCTGCGCGGCATCCGGCCTGCCCGCGCTCGCCGATGATTCCGGAATCGAGATCGACGCGCTGGACGGCGCGCCCGGGATCTACACGGCTGATTGGGCCGAGACGCCGGATGGACGGGACTTTCTGATGGCCATGACGCGGGCCTGGACCGAGGTGCAGGAGAAGGGTGCCGCGCCGCCGCATGCGGCCCGGTTCAATGCGTGCCTCGCCCTGGTCTGGCCCGACGGACATGACGAGACATTTCTGGGCATCGCACCCGGCACCCTGACCTGGCCACCGCGCGGCGACAAAGGTTTTGGCTATGACCCGATGTTTGTGCCGGACGCAGGCGACGGGCGGACCTTCGGCGAAATGCCGCATGCCGAAAAGGAAGCGATCAGCCACCGGACAGATGCATTTCGGCAGTTGAAAGCCGCGTTCGAGGCAGCGCCGTGACCGCCATCTTCATCGTTCGCGCCCAGGTGCCAGCAGCGGATCGCGACGCATTTGATCGCTGGTACGAAGCCGAACATCTGCCGGAAGCAAAGGCCAATTTTGGCGCGACCGCGGCGCGGCGCGGCTGGAGCGATACCGATCCCGGCGAGCATGTTGCGATCTACGAGTTCGCATCTCTCGACACGGCCCGTAAGATTGCCGCCAATGATGGCTCGGCCGTCATCCAGGCCTTGATCGCCGAATTCGGCCGCGTCTGGGGTGGACGCATCCCGCGCACGCGCGAGATCATAGGTATCGCGCAAACCATCTGACCCAAGGACACGATATGACGCGTAGAAACATATCATCCGGTTCGACCTTCGAGGAAACCTATGCCTATTCCCGCGCCGTCGTGCAGGGGGACTGGTGCTTCATGGCCGGAACGACCGGCTATGATTATGCGACGATGACGATGCCTGAAGACCCGGCAGAGCAGACGCGAAACATCTTCAAGACCATCTCGGGGGTGTTGGAGGAGGCAGGTTTCTCGATGGCTGACGTCGTCCGGATTCAGGTCACGGTGCCCGATGCGCAGCACTGGCTGGATTCGGCCGAGGTGGTCCGGGAGTTCCTGGGCAACGTCCGCCCTGCCAATACGACAGTTGTCGGCGATCTGATGACACCGGAGATGAAGATCGAGATTGAAGCGACGGCCTACAAGGGCGGCTGATATGGCGCGCGACCCGGACGCTTTCGTTGCCAAGAATTGGCCCTGGCTGCTGATTGTCTTCTGCGTCTGCGTGCTGTGGTACTATCAGGGCGGCAACACCTTTGCCGGGATCGCCGGATTTGCGGGGCTGGGATGGCTGGCATGGTCGCGATTGATCAAGCCGACACTCTGATCGCTCCCGACTGGGTTGCGGGGGGCTTCGGCGTCTACGTCCACTGGCCGTTCTGCCGGGCAAAGTGCCCCTATTGCGATTTCAATTCGCATGTCAGCTGGGACGTCGATCAGGATGCCTGGCGGAAAGCCCTGCTGACAGAGGCGCGGCACATGCGGTCGCTGACAGGACCGCGTCGGGCCGACACCGTCTTCTTCGGCGGCGGCACGCCCAGCCTGATGCCGCCTGAAACCGTCGCGGCCGTGATCGAGCAGATCGACCGTCTGTGGGGGCTTGCGCCCGGCGCGGAGATTTCGTTGGAGGCCAATCCAACCTCGGTCGAGGCGGCCAATTTCTATGGCTATGCTGCGGCCGGGGTGAATCGCCTGTCGATGGGCGTACAGGCGCTGAATGATGCCGATCTCAAAGCCCTCGGCCGGCAGCATTCGATGGCAGAGGCGATGAACGCCTTTGATCTGGCGCGGCGTTACTTCAAACGGGTCAGCTTCGATCTGATCTATGCGCGTGTGGGACAGACAACGGCCGGATGGGAGGCCGAGCTTTCCCGCGCGCTCGCGATGGCGGTGGATCACCTCTCGCTCTACCAGCTGACCGTTGAGCCTGGGACAAGGTTTTTCGATCTGCACAGGCGCGGCAAGCTGCCGGTGCCAGAGGGCGATCTGGCGGCAGAAATGTACGCGGTGACACAGGATCTGACGGCCACCGCCGGGATGCCCGCCTATGAGATTTCGAACCATGCGGCACTGGGTGCGGAAAGCAGGC
>JBCCMP010000411.1:0-3154 GCA_039026295.1 Pseudomonadota bacterium
CGCAAGTTCTCGACGATCACCGAAAGCATGGGACCAGAGACGGTGGTCGAATTCGTCAATGATTTCCTGACGCCGCTCAGCGACATGATCCTCGATCGCGAGGGGACGATTGACAAGTTCATCGGCGATGCGGTGATGGCCTTCTGGAATGCCCCAACGCTGAACACGGATCACCGCATCAGGGCCATCGAAACCGTGCTGGCCATGCCCGGTGTCATGGACCGCATCAACGAGGGGTTCGTGTCGCGCGGTCTTCCCGATATCGAAGCGGGTGCCGGCGTAAACACCGGAGACTGCTCCGTCGGTTTCATGGGTTCGCGGCGGCGACTTGGATACACGACAATTGGTGATCCGGTAAATCTAGCCTCCCGGCTGGAGGGCCTGACGAAGCAATACGGCGCGCCGAACTGTTTGGGAGAAGCAACCATCGCTGGCCTGGACGACCGTTTTGCCATGATCCCGCTCGACCGTGTCGCGGTGAAGGGCCGCACGCGGCCAGAACTGATCCACTGCGCGCTGGGCGACTCGGAAATGTTGAGAGATCCCAACTTTCAGGCTTTGCGCGCAGGTATTGATGACGCGCAGGGAGCATACTTGGCGAGGGATTGGTGCCGGGCAGAGGCTTTGTTTGACCAAATCACGAATGATCCTGTCGGCGCTTTCAGCGCAAGCTCCCTCAAATCCATTTTTCTCAGCCGGATCAGACAGTTCCGCGTGGAACCACCGCCTGAAGACTGGACCGGTGTGCACATTGCCACAGAAAAGTAATCGTTCTGGCAGACAGACTGGCAACGGCGGGGTGTCCTGAGGGAATTGGGGCAGACCGAACGGAGAAGACCGGATGAACGCAGAACTGTTGGTGGATTGCAGGTGCACGCTCGGCGAGGGACTGCAATGGAATGCCCGCAAGCAGCGGCTGTTCTGGACAGACATTCAAGAGCGCAAACTCTATTCCTGCGGCCCTGATGGTGAGAACCTCGAGGTAATCGAACTGCCGGACCGCATGGGGTCCTTTGCCTTCGATCCAGACGGTGATCTGGTCGCGGCCTTCCCGAACGGGTTGTTTCGCATGGCCGGCGATGCCCGCCGCGCCGAGTTGTTGACGGAATTCGAACCGGATCACCCGACCAGCCGACTGAATGATGGCCGTTGTGACCGGTCCGGGCAGTTCGTCGTGGGCGGCATTGACGAGAATAACTTCGCGAAGACCTCCAGCCTGATCAGGTTCACGATCGGGCGCACGGAAGTGCTGCGCACGGGGATAGGATGCACAAACTCGGTGTGTTTCTCGCCGGATGGGACGGTGATGTATTTTACCGACAGCGGTAGCAGGCGGATCGAGGCGTATGACTACGATCCGAACGAATCGTTGCCCGCGCCTCGGTTGTTCCACGAGGTGCCGAAAGAAGACGGCGTCCCCGATGGCAGCTGCGTTGATGCAGACGGTGCGGTCTGGAATACACGTTTTTACGGTGGCCATGTCCGGCAGATACTGCCGGATGGGACGGTGGCAACGCGCGTTGATCTTCCCGTTCCGAACATAACATGTGCCTGCTTTGGTGGGCCTGCGCTGGACAGACTGTACGTCATCACCGCCCGCGAAGAAATGAGCGCGGCTCAATTGGCCGATGCACCTCTGTCAGGTGGCCTCTTCGTTGCGACCCCCGATGCGGTGGGCCTGCCCGAGGTCGAATTTGCAACCAGCCTTTATCAGGGCTGGAACGGCCACATACCGGTGTGATGCCTATCGTGGGCGCAGGCCGTCCAGGAACAGAGAACGCAGGAAACGTGCAGCATCGTTGAAGCGGCCCTCCCCGTCGTCCCCCAAAACGGCGCGGACTTGCACGTCGAAATCCGCATAGTGCTGAGTGCTTGCCCAGATCGCGAAGATCAGGTGATAGGGGTCTACCTTCGCGATCTGCCCGGCGTTCGACCAGTCTCGCAACACAGTTGCCTTACCGTCCACCAGATGCTTCAGGTCAGACGTCAGCACGTCTTTCAGAATGGGCGCGCCGCGCAGCATTTCATTCGCAAAAAGGCGACTCTCCCGCGGGTAATCACGGGCGAGTTCAATCTTTCGCTCGATATAGGCCGCGATTTCCACCATCGGATCGCCATCAGCGTCCAGTTCCTGCAGGGGAGCAAGCCAGTCGGTCAGCAATCCCTTCAGCAGCGCCTCATAAACTGACTCTTTCGACGGGAAATAGTAGAGCAGGTTCGGCTTGGACATGTCCGCCGCCGCTGCAATGTCGTCCACGGTCGCGCCGCGAAATCCGTCACGAGAAAAAACATCCAATGCGGCGGCAATGATCTTCTCGCGGTTGCGGATCTGGATCCGGCTGCGTTTGTGGTCAGGTTCGTTCTGGTTTGACATGAGGGGTGCCTCCGGTTGCCCGATGCCACCCCGGTGCGGGTTGGCTCTTGACCCTCAGGCACAGCTTGCTAGCGTCGATTTGACCATCCGGTCAAGGCAACAGCACAGGGCGGAAAGCGGGGGCAGACATGGCCGCACCGGGCGCGAATCTTTCGATTAACGGCACGCGGCTGTGGGACAGCCTGATGGAAATGGCGAAGATCGGCCCCGGCATCGCAGGCGGAAATAACCGCCAGACCCTGACGGACGAGGATGCCGAGGGCCGCGCCCTGTTCCAGAAGTGGTGCGATGCCGAGGGGCTGAGCATGGGCGTCGACCAGATGGGCAACATGTTCCACCGGCGCGAGGGAACAGACCCTGATGCGCTGCCGGTTTATGTCGGGTCTCACCTCGATACTCAGCCGACCGGGGGAAAGTATGACGGTGTGCTCGGCGTCCTTGGCGGGCTGGAGATCATCCGAAGCCTAAATGAGATGAAAATAAAGACCCGCCACCCCATCGTCGTGGTCAACTGGACGAACGAGGAAGGCACCAGATATGCGCCTCCGATGATGTCCTCGGGTGTCTTCGCCGGGATCATGAGCCAGGAGGAGGCCTATGCTAAAGTCGACGCCGACGGCACTCCCTTCGGTGATGAACTCAAACGCATCGGCTGGCTGGGGGACGAGAAGGTCGGTGCCCGCGAGATGCACGCGTTCTTCGAACTGCACATCGAACAAGGCCCGATCCTCGAGGCCGAAGACGTGGACATCGGCGTCGTCACCCACGGTCAGGGCCTGC
>JBCCMP010000412.1:0-2834 GCA_039026295.1 Pseudomonadota bacterium
CGGGGACTGGCCATGCCGGAAAGCATCGTCGAATGCGGTTCGATCCTGCTTATCCGCGAACTGCTGCTAAAGTCGGATCTTTTGGGCTGTATCTCGGGCCAGCAGGCGCAGCGCGAGATCCGGAACGGAACGCTCGTCGAACTCAATACGGGGATTGACTGGCCTGGCCGAGAGATCGGGTTGACCTACCGCACCGGTTGGCTGCCGACCAAGGCACAGGATACGTTGCTTGCGCAGCTACGCGAGGTGGCCGCAGAAATCACAACGCAATAGCGCCAGCTTATCCAGTGCCGTTCTGTTCGAATTGGTCATATTGGGATGATACCGCAAATAACGGGTCACCGTGCGCACAGCTGACCGCGGCCACGCCGGAATGCACGGACTGGGCAGGCACCACAGTATTTGGGGAAGACCATGCAATACCACCTGAACGGCTTTAGGCCCGGGGACCCGGATATCCATCCGCCTGCTGAACCGTGGCGCGTGTCCTCTGCCGAACTCCCCAAAACAGTTGATGTCCTGATCGCTGGATGCGGGCCCGCAGGCCTGTGCCTGGCGGCGCAATTGGCCGGGTTCCCCGAGATACGGACGATGATTGTGGAACCCAAGCTCGGCCCGATGGAAAAGGGTCAGGCCGATGGCATCAGCGTGCGCTCGATGGAGATGTTTCAGGCTTTTGGGTTCGCCGAGAAGGTCAAGCGAGAGTCGGTTTGGATCAATGAATCGACATTCTGGACGCCGCATCCCGACGACACCTCACGCATTCATCGCGCCGGACGGGTGCAGGATGTTGAGGACGGCATGAGCGAGATGCCCCACGTTCTGATCAACCAGGCGCGGGTGCACGAACTGTACCTCGACATCATGCGCAACGCGCCCTCGCGGCTCGAGCCCGATTACGGCCTCAAGGTCGTGGATGTGGTGGTGGATCCAACAGCGTCCGACTATCCGGCGACCGTCACGCTTGAGCGCACCGATCCGGACCGTGAAGGGCAACGTGAAACCGTGCAGGCCCGTTATGTGGTCGGGTGCGACGGCGCGCGGTCGACCGTGCGCCGATCAATCGGCGGGGCCCTGCACGGCGATGCCGCCCACCAGGCCTGGGGCGTGATGGATGTTCTGGCCGTAACCGATTTCCCCGACTACCGGATGAAGGCACTGATCCAGTCCGGCAACGGCGGAACGATGCTGATCCTGCCGCGCGAGGGCGGTTATCTGGTACGCCATTACGTGGAACTGGAAAGCCTTGGAGAGGAAGAGCGTGCCGCAGATCGCGGTCTGACGATCGACGACATTATCGCCAAGGCACAGCAGATCTTTGCGCCATACAGTTTCGATGTGAAAGATGTCGTGTGGTGGTCGATCTACGAGATCGGGCACCGATTAACGGACAAGTTCGACGATGTGCACGAAGACGAGGTCGCGACGCGCACCCCCTGCGTCCTGCTGGCGGGAGATGCGTGCCATACCCACAGCCCCAAGGCCGGTCAGGGAATGAACGTTTCAATGGGCGATACGTTTAATCTGGGATGGAAGATGATTGCCGTGCTCACCGGCCGGGCGCATCCGTCGCTCTTGCACAGCTACACGCAAGAGCGTTGGGCCGCGGCGAAGGCGCTGGTCGAGTTTGACCATCAATGGTCGCGCGTCGTCGGTGCGCGGACGGACGCGGACACAGACGAAGACCTGCCGCGGTTTGCCCGCGAGTTCATCAAGAACCTGCGCTATACTTCTGGGCTGACCATCTGTTACGAGCCGTCGAAGCTCACCGGCGCGGCCACGCATCAAGCCCTGGCGACCGGGTTTGACATCGGCATGCGCTTCCATTCCGCGCCCGTTATCAGGCTGGCCGACGCAAAGCCGATGGAGCTTGGGCATGCGGTAGAGGCCGATGCGCGGTGGCGCGTCTTCGCATTCGCGGCTGCGGGCGATGAAGGTCAGAAGGGCGGCCCGGTGGACAAGCTATGCGCGTTCTTGGACCAAGCGCCAAACTCTCCGATACGGCGACACACGCGTCCCGGCGAAGACATGGACGCAGTCATCGATTTTCGGGCCGTGTTTCAGCAAGGCTTTCGCGACCTCGACTATGCCGCGATGCCATCGCTGCTGCGTCCGCTTAAGGGTCGTTTACAGTTGTGCGACTACGAAAAAGTGTTCTGCGCCGATCTGAAACGCGGTGACGATATCTTTGAAATGCGCGGCATCGACCCGACCAGCGGCTGTATGTTGATCGTGCGTCCCGACCAGCATGTGGCCCACATCCTCCCGCTGGAAGCACATGAGGAGCTTGCCGCGTTCTTCGCCGGTTTCCTTCTGGACGCCTGAAAGAACGCGCGCTTCCCGTAGGCGTCTTGTTTAAGTTGGATCACGGCGTTCGAACACAATATCGCAGCAAAAACAGGAACTTCCGTCTATCTGCGCCGCAATGAGACCAAGTTCGGAATAGCGCCTGCTTATCCTACTTTGATCTCTTCGAATTCGCCTGACCCGGCCAATTGCAAGAAGATCGCGCCAGTCGATTCCGACTGATGACCTGCGCGAGTCAAAGAGGAGGAACTATAATGCGCCTGACATCGATCATGGGGGCTGTTGCAGTTGCAGTGTCAGCAACTGCGGTTGCAGCGGACGAACTGTCACTGGCAGATTTTCAACCACCTCAGCACTTCATCGTAGATGAGGTTTACGGGCCCTTCGCAGAAGCCGTCGCCGCAGCGTCGGGGGGAGAGACCACTGTACGGGCTTTCATGGGGGGAGAGCTTGGTCCAGGTCCGGCAGCACAGTACAATCGTGTTGTCGACGGCGTCGCCGACCTTGCCTTTGGCCTACCGGGTTAC